>CANIBQ010000039.1 GCA_947465645.1 Acidobacteriota bacterium
GTGAGCGTCGCCGTCATGTGCATCTTCTCGATGATGTTCCGCCAGCCGATCCCGGTGTTGTAGGCGCAGAAGGAAATCTCCCCCTGCTGCGTGGCATACGGGATGATGCACATCTCGGTGCGACGGAAGTCGTAGTTGAAGAGATCCTGGAACCACATCCCCGCGATGAAGAGGAAGTTCCACCGATCCGAGCGCCGCTTCTCGACGTCCGACATCGTCCGGTCGCCGGTGACCTTGCCGTAGTCCCTGCCGGTCGCGCCGAACGTCTTGTCGAACTTCTTCATCAGGTCGGCGATGCGGAAGTGCGTGGGCGCCTTGAACGGGTCGTAGTTGCGCATCAACGACAGCGCCATTCCGGCCACCGTGAGGAACCGCCCGCGCGCCGCGTCGTTGACCGCGGCTACGTCCTTGGCGAGCTGCTCCGCCTTGAGGAAGGCCGTCACCGGCACCGCTTCCTTGGTTTCCTTGTCGATCATCAGCGCCATGCCGATACCGCAGTTCGGGTGGCATCCGCAGGTGAGCTGGCCCCAGTCGCGATCCGGTCCGTGGACGACGTCGGCCCAGTCGGTGAAGGTGGACATGAAGGAGATCGGGAACCAGTCGCGGATCGGCTCGCCGAGGCCGACCTGGTTTTTCACGTCGTGCGCCAGGTGGGATAGCGTGTAGCGCTGCGCCGCGCGGCGCTCCGGCGTGATTTCTTCGTCGCGTCCCGTGAAGGAGACCGGCTGAAACGACAGGAAGCCGATCCGCTTCGGGTTGTTCATCGCGAACTCGATCACCCGGCCGACCTGCTCGTTGTTGACGCCGTTGACGATGGTGATGACCGGCACGATGTCGACGCCCGCCTCGAACAGGTTCTCGATGGCGCGGAGCTTGACGTCGAACAGGTTGCCGACGCGGCGGTGCGAGTTGGCCGCGTTGCCGATGCCGTCGAACTGCAGATAGGCATAGCGGAGGCCCGCTTCAGCCGCAGCCTTCGCGAACTCCGGGCTCTTGGCGAACTCGATGCCGTTGGTCGCCGCCTGGATGCTGTTGTAGCCGACCTTGCGCGCGTAGCGCACCGCGTCGAGGAAATACGGCGACATCGTCGGCTCGCCGCCCGAGAACTGCACCGACATCTGCCGCTTCGGCTTGATCGTGACGGCGTTGTCGAGCACCTGCTTGATGTCTTCCCAGGTCAGCTCGTGGACGAACCCGACCTGGTTGGCGTCCATGAAGCAGGGGTCGCACATCATGTTGCAGCGGTTGGTGAGGTCGACCGTGAGGACGGAGCCGCGGCCGTGCTTGACGGTTGAGCTGCCGTGGTTGTGCAACTTCTCGTCGTTGTGCGCGCGGATGTCGCGGCCCGGGAACACCTCCTCGAGGTGCTTGAAGAACGCCGGGTCCATCGCCATCACGTCCTCGAAGTGGCCGTGGAGCGGGCAATCCTTGACCATGAGAATCTTGCCGTCGCGCTCGATGATCGTCGCCTTGATCTCGCCGACCTTCTCGTTGAGGAGGACGGAGACATCCTTCTTCCCGTCGAGGATCTCCTGCCGCGCCTCGCGGGTGCAGGTGGGGCAGAGCGAGTCGGTCTCGCGCGGCCAGCCGAGTGGCGGCTTCGTCTTCTGATGGGACTTGAGGAGCGGCTTGTCGGACCAGCGCGGCGTGAACGAGGGGTTCTGCTTGATCTTGTTCACCGTTGAGAACACCTGCCAGATGCCGTTGGCGGCGACTGACAGACCCTTTTCCACGTATTTGATCGGCGCGTGCATGCAGTCTCTCCTATCCCAGCAGGTCCGAGCCTGGACCTGTGATCCGGTGGATTTTAACGCCAGAATGCCAGAGATCACGCCGATTTTCAGCCGATTGGCGCTGGGCGGGGGTGGGTGGGCAGGCGCGGTGCTTCAACCGGCGGGTGGGTGACGGCGGTTCGCTCCGAGGGACGACGCCCCACACATGCATGCGTATTACAGATTGATTGGCTCAGATCATTGTATTTCCCTTATGCTCGCCAGCCGGACAGAATGTCCGGACCATGTTCGACGGGCAAGACCCCTTCCCCCTTCCCCCTTCCCCCTTTCCCCCTGCGTCGCAGGGCCTTTACGATGCGACGCGTGAGCACGATGCGTGCGGCGTCGGCTTCGTCGTCCACATCAAGGGGCAGCGCTCGCACGCCATCGTGCGCAAGGCGCTGCAGGTGCTCATCAATCTCGAACACCGCGGCGCGTGCGGCTGCGAAGCGAATACCGGTGACGGCGCCGGCATCCTCATGCAGACGCCGGACGCGTTTTTCCGGAAGGTGCTGCCGTTCACACTGCCGGCGGATGGCAGCTACGGCGCCGGCCTCGTGTTCCTTCCGCGCGACGAGCGCGACCGCGACGCCATCAGGGACGTGATCGGCCGCATCATCGTCGAGGAAGGCGCGTCGCTGCTCGGCTGGCGCGACGTGCCGACCGACAACTCGCTGGTCGGCGACAGCGCGCGCGCGACGCAGCCGATCTTCCAGCAGGTCTTTATCGGCGCTCCCCAGGGCGTGAGCGGCCTCCGCCTCGAGCGGAAGCTCTACGTGATCCGCAAGCGCGCCGAGCACGCGGTCGATGCGCTCGAGATCAACCCGCTCTCGCGCCGCTTCTTCTACATCGTCGGTCTGTCGGCGAAGACGCTGATCTACAAGGGCATGCTGACGGCGCAGCAGCTCGGGCCGATGTTTCCCGATCTGGCCGACGAGTCGCTGGTCTCCTCGCTCGCGCTGGTGCACCAGCGCTTCAGCACCAACACGTTTCCGTCATGGCCGCTGGCGCACCCGTACCGCTACGTCGCGCACAACGGCGAGATCAACACGCTGCGCGGCAACATCAACTGGATGCGCGCGCGTGAGGGTCTCCTCCAGAGCGACATCTTCGGCGGCGACCTGAAGAACCTGCTGCCCGTGATCCGCGAAGGCGGCAGCGACACGGCGACGTTCGACAACGTCCTCGAGTTCCTCGTCATGGCCGGGCGCACGCTTCCGCACGCCATCCTGATGATGATTCCCGAGCCGTGGAGCGGCAACGAGGGCATGAGCGCCGACCGCAAGGCGTTCTACGAATACCACTCGTCGCTGATGGAGCCGTGGGACGGCCCGGCCTCGATTGCCTTCACCGACGGCACGGTCATCGGTGCGGTGCTCGATCGCAACGGGCTTCGTCCGTCGCGCTACTACGTCACCAAGGACGACCTCGTCATCATGGCGTCCGAGGTCGGCGTCCTCGACATCGCGCCCGAGAACATCCTGGTCAAGGAGCGCCTGCATCCCGGGCGCATCTTCCTCGTCGACACGGCCAAGGGACGTATCGTCGACGACGAAGAGATCAAGCGGGAGCTGGCGGCCGAGCATCCCTACCGGGAGTGGCTGGAGCAGCACCTGGTGGATATCGACGATCTGCCCGCCGCGCGCGCGGAGCAGCCGGATTCGGAGACGGTGTTCAAGCGGCAGCAGGCGTTCGGCTACACGCAGGAGGACCTGCGCGTCCTGCTCGGGCCGATGGCGATGAGCGGGGAAGAGCCGATCGGCTCGATGGGCACCGACACCTCGCTCGCCGTGCTGTCGGACCGCCCGCGGCTGCTGTTCGATTACTTCAAGCAGCTCTTCGCGCAGGTCACCAATCCGCCGCTCGATGCCATCCGCGAGGAGCTGGTGACGTCGATGGGATCGACCATCGGCCCCGAGCGCAACCTGCTCAAGCCGGAGCCAGAGTCGTGCCGCCAGATCGGCATCAAGTATCCGATCATCCACAACGAGCACGTGGCGAAGCTGCGCCACCTGCCGCCCGGCTCGGCGTTCCGCTCGACCACGCTGTCGCTGCTGTTCAACCCGGAGAAGGGGGGCACCGGCCTCGACCAGGCGATGACCGATCTCTGCCGCCGTGCGAGCGAGGCGGTGGCGGCGGGCTACAACATCCTGATTCTCTCCGACCGCGGCGTCGGTCCGCGGCTGGCGCCGATCCCGAGCCTGCTGGCGACGGCCGGCGTGCACCATCACCTGGTCCGCGAAGGCACGCGCACGCGCTGCGGGCTGGTCATCGAGTGCGGCGACGCGCGCGAAGTGCATCACGTGTCGCTGCTGATGGGGTACGGCGCCGGCGTCGTCAACCCGTACGTGGCCTTCGAGACGCTCGACGACATGATCCGGCGCGAGATGCTGACCGGCATCACCCGCGACGAGGCGATCGCGCACTACATCAAGGCGCTCAACAAGGGCATCCTCAAGGTCATGTCGAAGATGGGGATCTCGACGCTCGCGAGCTATTGCGGCGCCCAGATCTTCGAGGCGATCGGCCTCAGCCAGGAGTTCATCGACCGGTTCTTCACGCACACGACTTCGCGCGTGAGCGGCGTCGGGATCGACGTCATCGCGGAGGAAGTGCGGCTGCGGCACGACCGCGCGTTCGGGCGCAGGCCCGCGGGCACCGTTGAGCTCGAGGCGGGCGGCGAATACCAGTGGCGCCGCGACGGCGAGTTCCACCTGTTCAACCCGGAGACCGTCTTCAAGCTGCAGCACGCGACGCGCAGCGGCCAGTACTCGCTCTTCAAGGACTACACCCGCTCGGTCGACGAGCAGAACCAGAAGCGCGCGACGCTGCGGGGCCTGTTCCGGCTGAAGCCGATCGGGCCGGCGGTGCCGATCGACGAGGTCGACTCGGTCGAATCGATCGTCAGGCGCTTTGCGACCGGGGCGATGTCGTACGGCTCGATCAGCCAGGAGGCGCACGAGACGCTGGCGATCGCGATGAACCGCATCGGCGGCAAGTCGAACACGGGCGAGGGCGGCGAGGATCCCGAGCGCTACCTGCCGATGGCCAACGGCGACTCGAAGCGCAGCGCGATCAAGCAGGTGGCGTCGGCGCGTTTCGGCGTGACCAGCGAATACCTGGTGAACGCGGACGACCTGCAGATCAAGATGGCGCAGGGCGCCAAGCCGGGCGAGGGCGGACAGTTGCCCGGCCCGAAGGTGTACCCGTGGATTGCCAAGGTGCGCCACTCGACGGCGGGCGTCGGGCTGATCTCGCCGCCGCCGCACCACGACATCTATTCGATCGAGGATCTCGCGCAGCTCATCTACGACCTGAAGAACTCGAATCCCCGCGCGCGGATCCACGTCAAGCTGGTCGCCGAGGGCGGCGTCGGGACGGTGGCAGCCGGCGTCGCGAAGGCGCACTCGGACGTCGTGCTGATCTCGGGTCACGACGGCGGCACGGGCGCGTCGCCGCTCACCAGCCTCAAGCACGCGGGCCTGCCCTGGGAGCTCGGCCTCGCCGAGACGCAGCAGGTGCTCGTCCTCAACAAGCTGCGCGACCGCATCGTCGTCCAGGTCGACGGCCAGATGAAGACCGGCCGCGACGTCATCATCGGCGCGCTCCTCGGCGCGGAGGAGTTCGGCTTCGCCACCGCGCCGCTGGTGGTGATGGGCTGCGTGATGATGCGCGTCTGCCACCTGAACACCTGCCCCGTGGGCATCGCCACGCAGGACCCCGAGCTGCGCAAGAAGTTCGCCGGCTCACCCGAGTTCGTCGAGAACTTCTTCCTCTTCATCGCGCAGGAAGTGCGCGAGCTGATGGCGGAGCTCGGCTTCCGGAAGATCGACGACATGGTCGGCCGCGCCGACTGCCTCGACATCGAGATGGCGGTGAATCACTGGAAGGCCAGCGGGGTCGACCTCAGTCCGCTCCTCCACGTGCCCGACCTCCCTCCGGGCGTCGCGCGCCACAAGGTTCGCGAGCAGGATCACGGCCTCGACCGGGCACTCGACAAGGAACTGATCGAGCGCTGCATGCCGGCGCTCGAACACCGCGCCACCGTCGAATTCGACTCGTTCATCCGCAATTCGGACCGGACGGTCGGGACGATGCTCGGCTACGAGGTCACCAGGCGCTACGGCGCGGCCGGATTGCCCGACAACACGATCCGCATGACCTTCACCGGATCGGCGGGGCAGAGCTTCGGCGCGTTCATCCCGCGCGGCATCACGCTGAACCTGGTCGGCGACGCCAACGACGGCTTCGGCAAGGGGCTGTCTGGGGGCAAGGTGATCGCCTACCCGTCGCTGCGCTCGACGTTCAAGACCGAGGAGAACATCATCGTCGGCAACGTCGCGTTCTACGGCGCCACCAGCGGCGAGGGCTACGTCAGCGGCGTGGCGGGCGAGCGCTTCTGCGTGCGCAACAGCGGCGCGCACGTCGTGGTCGAAGGCGTGGGCGACCATGGATGCGAGTACATGACCGGCGGCCGCGTCGTCGTCCTCGGCCGCACGGGCCGCAACTTCGCCGCGGGGATGAGCGGCGGCGTCGCCTACGTGCTCGATCCCGACGGCACCTTCGAGCGGCGCTGCAATCTCGGGATGGTGGATCTCGAGATGCTCGACGAAGCCGACGACGTCGACTTCGTCCAGGTGGCGATGATGAAGCACGTCACGCTGACGGGCAGCCGCCACGCCAGCCATTTGCTGGACGGCTGGGCGTCGGTCCAGCGCAGGATCGTCAAGGTGATGCCGCGCGAGTACAAGAAGGCGCTTGCCGCCGACGCCAGGCGTCGCGCGCAGTCGTCGCTGGCCGGTGATTCCCTGCTGGTTCACGTTCGCGCAGAGGCCCATGGGTAAGCCGACCGGATTCATCGAGATCTCGCGGAAGAAGCATCCCACCCGGCCGGTCGACGAGCGGATCCGCGACTGGCGCGAGGTCTACCTGCCGTACCCGGTGCCGGAGCTTCGCGACCAGGGCGCGCGGTGCATGGACTGCGGCATCCCGTTCTGCCACCAGGGCTGTCCCCTCGGAAACCTGATCCCCGACTGGAACGATCTCGTCTACCGCGACCGCTGGCACGCGGCGATCGATCGTCTCCATGCGACCAATAATTTCCCCGAGTTCACCGGGCGGCTCTGCCCGGCGCCGTGCGAAGGCGCGTGCGTGCTCGGCATCAACCAGGATCCCGTCACCATCAAGGCAGTTGAGGTGTCGATCATCGACCGGGCGTTCCAGGAAGGGTGGGTGACGCCGCAGCCGCCGACCACCCGCAGTTGGAAGAAGGTGGCGGTCGTCGGATCGGGTCCCGCGGGCCTGGCCGCCGCCGACCAACTGAATCGCGCCGGCCATTCGGTGACCGTATTCGAGAAGTCCGATCGCATCGGCGGTCTGCTGCGATACGGAATCCCGGAATTCAAGATGGAGAAGCGCGTCCTGGATCGCCGGCTCGCGCTGCTCGAAGCCGAGGGCGTCGTATTCCGTTGCAATACCGACGTCGGCACCGACGTGACCGTCGAGCGGCTGCGCTCCGATTTCGATGCCCTCCTGCTGGCTGCCGGCGCAGGCGCCCCGCGCGACCTGCCGGTGCCGGGACGCGAGCTGCGGGGCATCCACTTCGCGATGGACTACCTCACGCTGCAGAACAGGCGCAACGAAGGCGACGCGATTGCCGACGAGGACTTCATCACGGCCGATGGCAAGCACGTGATCATCATCGGCGGCGGCGACACCGGCGCCGACTGCCTGGGGACGGCGCATCGCCAGGGCGCGAAGACGGTCACGCAACTGGAACTGCTGCCGCGTCCGCCGCACGAGCGCGCGGGCGACAACCCGTGGCCGCTCTGGCCGAACATCTTCCGCGTCTCCACCGCGCACGAAGAGGGTGGCGAGCGGCTCTTCTCGGTGTCGACGCAGCGGTTTGCCGGCGACGAGGCCGGGCGGGTGCGCGCGTTGCAGGCGGTGAAGGTCGAGATGGTCCGCAAGGACCCCGCGACTCCGCGCGGGGCAGGCGGCGTGCAGTTTGTCCCGGTCGAGGGATCGGATTTCGAGATCCCGGCCGATCTCGTGCTGCTGGCCATGGGGTTCGTCGGACCCGAGCGCGGTCCGCTGGTGAACGAGCTCGGCATCGCGCTGACGGACCGCGGTGCCGTTGCGCGCGATGAGCGCTGGATGACAAACATCCCGGGTGTGTTCACCGCCGGCGACATGCAACGGGGCCAGTCGCTGATCGTCTGGGCGATTGCCGAAGGGCGCTCCGCGGCTCGGGGCATCGACCAGTACCTGATGGGCGAATCTGCGCTTCCAGCGCCTCTGTCCTAACGCCGTTCGCCGAGACAACACACCGAGGCATCGAGGCACCGAGTTTCCTTTTGTCATGAATGTTCTCGGTGCCTCTGTGTCTCGGTGTGTCGTCTCAGTGAAGGTTGTCCCGATATGATTTCGATATGCCCATTCGCGACGTTCTGATTGTCGGCGCCGGCCCTTCGGGCCTGGCGACCGCGATTGCCGCCAAGCAGCAGGGCCTCGACTACGTCATCGTCGAGAAGGGGATCCTGGTCAACTCGATCTTCAACTTTCCGACGCACATGGTGTTCTTCACCACGCCGGAGCTGCTGGAGATCGGCGGCCTGCCGCTCGTGTCGCCCTATGACAAGCCGACGCGGCTCGAGGCGCTGCGTTACTACCGGCGTGTCGTCGACAGCTACGGACTCCACGTCTCGTTTCACGAGCAGGTGCTCGAGATCGAGCGGCCTTCGGCGGGCCAGGGCGCCGACGACGTGTTCGTCGTGACGACACGCGACGGGCGCGGCACCCAACGGGTTCGTGAGGCTCGGGCTGTGGTGCTCGCCATCGGATACTCCGACCATCCCAACTACCTCGGCGTGCCGGGAGAAGACCTTCCGCACGTGTCGCACTACTACACGGATGCGCATCCGTACTATCGGAGGCGCGTGGTGATCGTCGGCGGCAAGAACTCAGCCGCCGAAGCGGCGCTCGAGCTCTTTCGCGCAGGGGCGCACGTGACGCTCGTGCACCGCCACGCGGCACTCGGCGACTCCATCAAGTACTGGGTCAGGCCGGACATCGAGAACCGGATCAAGGAGGGGTCGGTCAAGGCGCGCTTCGAGACGCATCTCCTCGAGATCACGCCCACCTCGGTCGTCGTCGAATCGATCGACGGAACGCGGGACGAGATCCCGGCGGAAGGCGTGTTCCTGCTGACCGGTTACCACCCCGACGTCGACCTCATGCGCCGCGCCGGCATTCACTGCGACGAAGACACCCTCGAGCCTGACCTGAACAAGGACACCTTCGAGAGCAACGTGCCGAACCTGTTCATCGCCGGGGGTGCGATTGCGGGAAAGAGGACGGGAAACATCTTCATCGAAAACGGCCGCTTCCACGGCGAGCGGATCATCAAGGTCTTAGCGGACAGGCTCAGCGCGAGCGAGTAGTTCCTCGAAGCGAACAACTCCTAGTGCACCGATCGCCCTTTCCAGTTCGTGCCGCGAGGGGCCAGCGATTTCATTTCCAGCAGTTCGATCAGGCCGCGGCAGCGGGCGAGGACGCCGTCGCGCTCCAGCAGCGCCTGGCGTTCAAGTGGCTCCAGCTCCATGTACTGGGCGAGCGCGTTGACGAGATCCTCGTCGGCCACGGCGGGCGGAAACCTCGGCTCGGCGCCGGTGCGCTCGAGCGCGGCGGCGAGCACCGCTTCGAGGCGATGGCGCTGCTGGCGGAGGGGCGGGCGATCCGATTCGGGTACCGACTCCGGCATGGCCTCGACGTGCGCGATGCGGTAGGGCTTGCTGCGATCCTCGGCGGTGACCCGGAACTTCCCGAGCCCGCGCAAGACGATGTTGTAGCGGCCATCGGAGGTCGGCTCGGCATGCGTGATCACCCCTGCGCAACCGACGGCATAGATCGGCGGCCGTCCTTCGTAGTCGGCCTCGTGCCCCGGCCGGAGCAGCGCCATCCCGATGATCCGGTCTCCGCTCAGCGCGTCGCTCACCATCGTCCGGTACCGCGGCTCGAAGATGTGCAGCGGGAGAAACACATTCGGAAACAGGACGACGTTCGGGAGCGGGAAGACGGGGATGGTGGGAGGAAGCATTCGGCCAGGCGCTCTCTAATTAGTACCACATCCCATTTGACTTCCCAGATCGACGATGGCATCGTCGTCGAGGTCGGGTGCATAGAAATGGAGTCCGTAGTGGATACTCTGGCTGTGCCGGCACCCGTCCGTGAAAGACTGGGCAATGCCGCGTCGGATGGTCTTGTGACAATGTTCGCTGACGCCCACCGGATCGCGACCGAGAGCGCCAATCGCACGGTGCGAGAGGCTGAGGAGCGTTTCGCCGACCGCCTGAATGACGAGATTTCCAAATTCAGGGTCGAAATGGTTCAGCAGCTCTCCGATCTCCGGTTCGATCTCCTGAAATGGAACTTTCTCTTCTGGATCGGGCAGCTCGCGGCCTTGATGAGCCTTCTCAGCTTCCTGCTGCGCGACGTCCGCTGACATCTAGTGAATCGTCTTCGTCTTCCTGTCCATGTAATCCATCAGCACGTACTGGCCGAGGGTGTACGGCGTCGTGAAGTACGCCTTGCCGCGGCAGATCGCCGCCACGCGGCGGACGAACGCGACCAGGTCGTGGTCGCGCGCCAGCATGAACGTGTTGATCATGATTCCGGCCTTATGGCACGCGTTCACCTCGGCGAAGGTTTCCGCGACGATGTACGGGTCGAGGCCGAACGCGTTCTTGTAGATCTGGCCGTCGGGACGCGTGAGCGCCGACGGCTTGCCGTCGGTGATCATCACGATCTGCCGCATGTCCTTCTTCTGGCGTTCGAGGATGCGGCGTGCGAGCGCCAGGCCGGCGCGCGTGTTCGTGTAATACGGGCCGACGCGGACGCGTCCGAGCTGCTTGAGCGGGATTTCCTCCGCCGAGTCGTGGAAGAGCACGGCGTTCAGCGAATCGCCTGGATACTGCGTCCGAATCATGTGCGACAGCGCCAGCGCGACACGCTTGGCGGGCGTGAACCGATCCTCGCCGTACAGGATCATGCTGTGGCTGCAGTCGAGCATGATCACCGTTGCGCATGAGCTCTGGTACTCGCTCTGCGCCACCATCAGGTCCGAATAATCCACGTCGATAGAAAAGGGGTCGGGAGTCATTTTTTGAGGACGCTCGTGCGAGTCGTTCTTGTCGTCGTGTCCTCCAAAAATGACTCCCGACCCCGTTTTCTCCGCCTGCAGGCGCTGCACGGCGTTGAGAATCGTCCCGCTCGGGTCGATGTTCATCGTGTCGCCGAACTCGTAGGCCTTTGGCGCCGCGATGGCTTCGACGCCGGTGGCCAGATGCCGCGTATCGTGCCGGCCGGCGCTGCTGCGGCCGACCGAGCCGAGCAGGTCGCGCAGCGCGCGATAGCCGAGAAAGTCGAGCGCCTTGTCGGTGACCTCGAACTTCACCTGGCCGGCGTCCTCGCCGACGCCGCCGCCGGCGCCGCGCCGGGCTTCCTGCTCGGGTCCGAGGTCGGGCGCGCCGGTAATGAAGCCCTGTTCCATCATCCGATCGATGATCTGCTGAATCAGATCCTCGAGCTGCTGGCGCGCCGCTTCCTGATCGCCGTCGGCCGGCTCACCCAGCAACTGCTGCAGCGAGTCCTCCGGCAGCACGCCGCCGCTGAAGAGCGCTTCGAGAATCGCGTCGTGCAGCGCCTGCATCGTCCGGTCTTCGTCACCGCCCGACGGATCGCCCCAGGGATTGCTGAACCCGCTCGAGAGCAGCAGGTCCGACAGCTTCGAGACGAGATCCTCCAGATCGATTTCGTCGAGCAGGTCGCCGGTGTACTTGGTATAGCGGTATTTCATTTTAATTTCCGGAGACCTGAAGGTCTTCGGCTACCAACCAGGGTAACGACCAACCAGGATAACCAGTCGCCGACACAGTCAGACCACCGTCTTGGTAGAGGTAGAGGAGGCCTTCAGGCCTCCGGTCAGTTGTAGTACTTCTTCTTCGCCCCGCCCGTCGGCATCGTCGGCGTCTTCTCGTCTGGAAACGACGCCTCGCGTGCCGGCCGGCGGACGGGCGTTTCGGCCGCGTGATAGCCGCGCTCGTCATTGCGGCTGATCTTCTTCAGGGCGTACAGGCCTTCGAGGACGAAGTCGATCCCCGACGCGAGCAGTTGCGGCGATGCCGTCGGCGGGATGCCGGCCGCGTGCGCGAGCTCGACCAGGCCCTGCACCTCCCGGGCGTGGGTGAGGACGTCTTCCGCGCTCAGCGTGTCGCTCAACTGCAGGCTGCCGCCGAGGTCGAACCACTCGACGATCTGCCGCGTCTCGAGGTGCGAGAGATAGCCATCGGCGACGTTGCCGACCGCCGCCCGAATCAGCTCGCGGCCGATCGCCTCGGCGCCCTTGAGCTCGCCCTCGTACTCCATCTCGAACTTGCCGGTGATCGACGGGAGCGCCGCGTAGATATCGGTGACGCGCGGTACGGCCAGCGGTTCGCCGTTGACCAGCGCGCGCCGCTCGGCATTGGAGACGACGTTCTCCATCGCCGAGATGGGCAGGCGCTGGCTGACGCCCGAGCGCTTGTCGATGCGGCGGTCCTGGCGGGCCTGGAAGGCGATCTCTTCGACGATTTCCGCGACAAACGCCGGCACCTCGGTCTTGAGATCCGAGCCCTGGCGCAGCAGCCACGCTTCCTGAGCGGTGATCGCCATCCCCTCGGTGCGGCCGGCGGGATAGTGCGTGCGGATCTCGGAGCCGATGCGGTCCTTGAGCGGCGTGATGATCTTGCCGCGCGCGGTGTAGTCCTCGGGGTTCGCCGTGAACGCCATCATCAGGTCGAGCGGCAGCCGGATGGGATAGCCCTTAATCTGGACGTCGCCTTCCTGGAGGATGTTGAAGAGACCGACCTGGATCTTTCCCGCGAGATCGGGCAGCTCGTTGATGGCGAAGATGCCGCGGTTCGCGCGCGGCAGCAGCCCGTAATGCATCGTCATCTCGCTCGAGAGCTGGAGGCCGGCCTTCGCCGCTTTGATCGGATCGATGTCGCCCACCATGTCGGCGATCGTGACGTCGGGCGTGGCGAGCTTCTCGACGTAGCGCGCATCGCGCGGCAGCCAGGCGACCGGCGTCTTGTCGCCTTCGGCCGCCAGCCGCGTGCGGCAGGGGCCGCAGATCGGACCGAGCGGGTCGTCGTTGATCTCGCATCCCGGCATGACGGGGATCCGGTCGTCGAGCAGCGTGACGAGCGCGCGCAGCAGTCGCGTCTTGGCCTGGCCGCGGAGGCCAAGCAAGATGAAGTTGTGCCTCGACAGCAGCGCGTTGATCAGTTGCGGCACCACGGTGTCGTCGTATCCGACGATGCCGGGGAAGAGGGCTTCGCCCGCGCGAAGTTTTCGAATCAGGTTCTGGCGCACCTCCTCATGGACGCTGCGGCGGAGCACGGCGCCAGACTCGACGGCGCGGCGCAGCTCGCCCACGGTGGATATCGCGGAGGGTTTCGACATACGAGGATTCTACTAGGATTGTGCCTTGAGCTTTTTCCTCGAATCGTCCCGTCCACTCGTATTCGCGCATCGAGGTGGCTGCGCGCTGGGCCCCGAGAACACGCTGGCCGCCTTCGATATCGGGATGGCCGCGGGCGCCGACGGCCTCGAGCTCGACGTGCACCTGTCACGGGACGGCATCGTCGTCGTGCATCATGACGACACGCTGGACCGGACGACTGACGGTGCCGGCATGCTGGCCGCGCGCACCGCGGCTGAGCTCGCCCGCGTGGACGCCGGGTGCCGCTACGTCGCCGGCGGGGCGCACCCGTTTCGCAACCAGGGCGTAGGAATCCCGACGCTGCGCGACGTGCTCCGGCGATATCCGGACACGCGCATCATCATCGAGATGAAGGTCGACAGCCGCGAGATGGGTGAGGCGGTGGCGCACGAGGTGCGCAGCGCGGGTGCCGTCGAACGCGTCTGCGCCGCCGGTTACGGCGCCCTCAGCGCCGCCGCCGCGCGCGCCGCGCTCCCGGAGATGGCGTCCAGCGCGTCGCACGCGGAGGCCCGGATTGCCGTCTACCGCTCACTGGCGCGTTGGCCCGTTCGCCGTCCCGCGTACGACGCCTACCAGGTGCCCGAGATGGCCGGCGCGATCAGGGTGGTCTCCCCGCGCTTCATCCGGCACGCGCACACCGCGAACCTGAAGGTGCAGGTCTGGACGGTGGACGAGGAAGCGGACATGACGCGGCTGCTGGCGTGGGGCGCCGACGCGCTGATCACCAACCGCCCCGACCTCGCTTCACAGGTCGTGCAGCGCGGATCTTTACGCCTGTTCGCCGAGTAACCGGCGTGCCTTCCTGAACACGCTCTCCATCATCGACGCGGTGAGCTTGCCGGTATTCGTGTTCTGCCGGCTCGGGTGATAGCAGCCGATCAAGGTCGGCAACCCTCCGCCCATGTTCACGACGACGCCGTGGCCGAATTGAGGCTTCGGCGACGGCACGCCGCCGCGCCGGCGCAGCAACTGGAGCCAGGCGTCAAAGCCGATCTTGCCAAGCGCGACGACCACGCGCACGCGTGGGAGTTGGGCCACTTCGGCGTCCAGATGATCGAGGCACCGCGAAATCTCTTCGGGCAGCGGCGTGTTGTCGGGCGGCGCGCAGCGCACCGCGCACGCCACGTAGGCATCCGAGAGGCGCAAGCCGTCCTGCGCGTGGCTCGAGGTCGGCATGTTGGCGAAGCCGGTGCGGTGCAGCGCGCGCATCAGGAAGTCGCCCGAGCCAAGGGGGCCGTCACCGGTGAAGACTCTGCCGGTGCGGTTGGCGCCATGCGCCGCCGGCGCCAGCGCGATGAGGAGCATCCGTGCGTCCGGATCGCCGAAACCCGGCACTGGCCGGCCCCAGTAGGTGTCGTCGCGATGCGCGCGCTTCTTCTCCTGCGCGACACGCACGCAGTAGCTCCTCAGTCGAGGGCACCGCTCGCAGGACACAATCGTCGCGTGCACCTCAGCAAGGCCGTTTCGTGCACCTGCGTGCAGCGGACGAGCGGTCGAAAGCGGTTTCATCAAAAAGATCGACGAATAGTACAATAGACGTTTCCGCGCCACCGTTTTTGAGGGCTCATGCGCAATACAGCACCGAAGGACGCCGCAGAGATCGAAGCGATAGAGACCCGTGAGTGGCTCGAGTCGCTGGATTACGTGATCCAGTCGGGCGGGCCTGCGCGAGTGAACAAGCTGCTTCGCGACCTGGCCGATCACGCACGGCAAAAAGGCGTCAAGACACCGTTCACGGCCAACACCCCTTACATCAATTCCATCCCCACGACAGAGCAACCGCCGTTTCCGGGCAGTCGCGAGATCGAGCGCCGCATCAAGAGCCTCGTCCGCTGGAACGCCCTGGCGATGGTGGTCAAAGCCAACAAGCTCGAAGAGGGAATTGGCGGACACATTTCGACCTATGCCTCGGCCGCCACGCTCTACGAAGTGGGCTTCAACCACTTCTTCAAGGGCAAGGGCGACGATCACGACGGCGACATCATTTACTTCCAGGGCCACGCGGCGCCCGGCATCTACGCGCGCGCGTTCCTCGAGGGACGCCTCCCCGTCAAGAAGCTCGAGAACTTTCGCCGCGAGCTGAAGGAGGGGGGCGGCCTCTCGTCCTATCCGCATCCCTGGCTGATGCCCGACTTCTGGGAGTTCCCCACGGTGTCGATGGGAATCGGCCCGATCAACGCCATCTACCAGGCGCGCTTCATGCGCTACCTCGAGGACCGCGGGCTCAAGAAGCGGTCTGACTCGAAGGTCTGGGCGTTTCTCGGCGACGGTGAGACCGACGAGCCGGAATCCCTCGGGGCCATCACGCTGGCCTCACGCGAGAAGCTCGACAACCTGATCTTCGTCATCAACTGCAACCTGCAGCGCCTCGACGGTCCGGTCCGGGGCAACGGGCAGATCATCCAGGAGCTCGAAGCGGCTTTCCGCGGCGCGGGCTGGAACGTGCTCAAGGTGATCTGGGGCAGCGAGTGGGACGCCCTGCTCGAGAAAGATCACGACGGCCTCCTCGTCAAGCGCATGGGCGAAGTCGTCGATGGCGAGTATCAGAAGTACGCCGTCGAATCGGGTGCCTACGTGCGGCAGCATTTCTGGGGTGCCAACCCCAAGCTGCTCGAGATGGTGAAGCACCTGTCCGACGAGCAGTTGAAGAAGCTGACGCTCGGTGGACACGACCCGGTCAAGGTCTACGCCGCCTATCGCGCCGCCGTCTCGCACACGGGACAGCCCACGGTCATCCTGGCCCGCACCATCAAGGGCTACGGCATCGGCGAAGCCGGCGAAGGCAAGAACATCACCCACCAGCAGAAGAAACTCAACGAAGAAGAGCTCAAGGCATTCCGCACACGCTTCGGCATCCCGATCGGGGATGACGACGTGGCGAAAGCGCCGTTCTATCGTCCACCGGACAACAGCCCGGAAGTGACCTACATGCTCGAGCGGCGCAAGCAGCTCAAGGGCTTCGTGCCGACGCGCTCAGTCCAGTGCGAGCCGCTCAAGACCGACACGCTGCCGGAGCTGTTCAGCGAGTTCCACAAGGGCACCGAAGGACGCAAGGCGTCTACGACGATGGCGATCGTGCGGATGCTGGCAAAGCTCCTGCGCGACAAGGACGTCGGCGAGCTGATCGTGCCGATCGTTCCTGACGAGGCGCGCACCTTCGGCATGGAGTCGCTCTTCAGGCAGGTGGGCATCTACTCGCACGTCGGGCAGCTCTACGACCCCGTCGACATGGACACCCTCCTGTACTACAAGGAAATGAAGGAAGGGCAGATCCTCGAGGAGGGCATCACCGAGGCCGGCTCGATGTCTTCGTTCGTGGCGGCCGGCACCGCATACGCCACGCACTGCATCAACACGATCCCCTTCTTCATCTACTACTCGATGTTCGGCATGCAGCGTATCGGCGACTTCGTGTGGGCCGCTGCCGACTCCCGCGCGCGGGGGTTCATGGTTGGCGGCACGGCGGGCCGGACGACGCTCGCGGGCGAGGGACTGCAGCACCAGGACGGCCACTCGCACCTGTTCTCGCTCGCGGTGCCGAACCTGATCTCGTACGACCCCGCGTACGGCTACGAGATCGCGGTCATCATCGAAGACGGCATCCGGCGGATGTACAAGGAAGGCGAGAGCGTCTTCTACTACATCACCGTGATGAACGAGCAGTACGAGATGCCGCCGATGCCCGAAGGCGAGCACGTGCGCGAAGGCATCCTCAAGGGGATGTACCGTGTGCGCCAGGCGGAAAAAAAACCGAAGCAGCCACGCGCGCAGCTGCTCGGCAGCGGCGCCATCCTGCTCGAGGTCATCAAGGCGCAGCAGATCCTGGCGGAGAAGTACAACGTGGCGGCCGACGTGTGGAGCGTCACCAGCTACAACGAGCTGTACCGTGACGGCCACGCGGCCGAGCGGTGGAATCGCCTGCACCCGGGCGAAAAGCCGAAGGTGCCGTTCGTGACGCAGGCGCTCGGTGACACCGAGGGTGTCATCGTCGCGGCCTCCGACTACGTCAAGGCGCTGCCCAACGGGATTGACCAGTGGATGCCGCGCAGGCTCACCGCGCTTGGCACCGACGGCTTTGGCCGCAGCGAAGGGCGCACGTCGTTGCGCGACTTCTTCGAGGTCGACGCCAAGTTCATCGTCCAGGCCACGCTGAATGCGCTGGCCAAGGACGGCGCGATCGAGGCCTCGGTCGTCACCAAGGCCATCAAGGATCTGGGGATCAACCCCGACAAGCCGAATCCCGCGATTTCATGATCGAATTCAAGGTTCCCGAACTGGGAGAAAACGTCGCCGGCGGCGACGTCGCCAGCGTGCTGGTGAAGGTCGGCGACACGCTCGCACTCGAGCAGCCCGTGGTGGAGCTCGAGACCGACAAGGCCACCATCGAAGTGCCCTCGTCGGTCGCCGGCGTCGTCAAGGAAATCAAGGTCAAGAAGGGCGACAAGCTCAAGGTCGGCGCCGTCATCCTGACCGTCGACGAGGTTGGGGGGAACGGGGCTGGGGCGGCAAAGCCCCAGGCGGCCACGAAGACCGCGAAGGCTGCCGCACCCGCCGAAGCCGAGCCGCCCCAGGCCTCCGCCCCGGTAGCCGGAGGCCTTCAAGCCTCCGGATCGGACCAGAAGGTCGTCTCAATGTCGCGGGCGGCGAAGCCCGCTGAGGCGACCAAGACCGCCGAAGCCTCCAAACCTGTTGCGGCCCCTCCGCCCGGCGACGGGGCGGCAGCGCCGGCTTCTCCGTCCGTCAGGCGGCTCGCGCGCGAGCTCGGCGTCGACGTCAACGACGTTCAGGGCACCGGCGCCGAAGGGCGCATCTCACAGGACGACGTCAAGGAACACGCGCGGCGCATCCTGAGCAGCGTGCCCTCGACTCTGCTCGGGCCAGGCGGGGCCGCGCGGGGCCCGGCGCAGCCGGCCGGCGACGTCGCGCTGCCTGATTTCACGAAGTGGGGCGAGGTCGAGCGGCAGCCGATGACCGCGATCCGCCGCAAGACGGCCGAGCATCTCAGCCACGCCTGGCGCACGATTCCGCACGTCACGCAGTTCGACAAGGCCGACATCACGGCGATGGAGGAGCTGCGGAAGAAATATCGCGAGCAGGTCGGCAGGGCGGGCGGCAATCTCACGGTCACCGCGATGCTCGTGAAGGTGCTCGCCACGGCGGTGAAGCAATTCCCGCAGTTCAATTCTTCGCTCGATCCGGAGAGCCAGGAGATCGTCCTCAAGAAGTACGTGAACATCGGGGTGGCCGTCGACACCGATCGCGGCCTGCTCGTCCCGGTCGTGCGGAACGCGGATCAGAAGAACATCCTGCAGATCGCCATCGAGGTGCACCAGGCGGCCGAGAAGGCGCGGTCGAAGAAGCTCACGCTCGAGGAGATGAGCGGCGGCGGCATGTCGATCTCGAACCTCGGCGGGATCGGCGGCACGTATTTCACGCCGATCGTCAACTGGCCGGAAGTCGCGATTCTCGGCGTGTCCCGCGGCATCATCGAGCCGGTTTGGAGAAACAATAACTTCGAGCCGCGCCAGTTGCTGCCGCTTTCACTCTCCTACGACCATCGCGTCATCGACGGCGCCGACGCCATGCGCTTCCTGCGCTGGGTCGTGGAGGCCATCGAACAACCCTTCGTCCTGTCACTTTTCGCCTAATGGCACAAGAATCGACTCAAGTCGCCGTCCTCGGCGCGGGGCCCGGCGGCTACGCAGCGGCCTTCTACGCGGCCGACCTGGGCATGCAGGTCGTCCTCATCGACGAAGAACCCAACCCCGGCGGCGTCTGCCTGTATCGCGGCTGCATCCCGTCGAAGGCGCTGCTGCACGTCGCCAAGGTGATCGACGAAGCCCGTCACGCCAGCGCGTGGGGCGTCAGCTTCGCCGAGCCGGCGATCGACGTCGACAAGCTGCGCTCGTTCAAGCAGGGCGTGGTGGACAGGCTGACGGGCGGCGTCGGCCAGGTTGCGAAGCTGCGCAAGGTGAAGTTCCTGCAGGGGCGGGGCACGCTCACCGGCGGCCGCTCCATGCGGATTACCGGCCCCACTGGCGAGACCGACCTCGCTTTCGAGCACTGCATTCTCGCGACCGGGTCGTCTCCGACGCGGATCCCGTCGTTCGCGCTCGACAGCCCGCGGATGATGGACTCGACGTCCGCGCTCGACATCCCCGACGTCCCACAGTCGCTGCTGGTGATTGGCGGCGGCTACATCGGGCTCGAGCTCGGCAGCGTCTACGCCACACTCGGCAGCAAGGTCTCCGTGGTCGAGATGACGGCAGGCCTGCTGCCAGGCGCCGATCGCGACCTGGTCAACGTGCTGCAGAAGCGGCTCGACAAGCTGTTCGCGGCCATCATGCTGAACACCAAGGTCGTGAAGGTCGCGGAGGAGAAGGACGGCATCCGCGTGACCTTCGAGGGCGACGTGGCCGAGCAGGAGCAGGTGTTCGACCGCGTCCTCGTCGCCGTAGGACGCCGTCCCAATTCGAAGATTCCCGGGCTCGAGACGACGGCCGTGAAAGTCGACGCGAAAGGTTTCATAGAAACCGACGGCCAGCGGCGCACGGGGGAGCCGACGATCTTCGCCATCGGCGACGTGGCAGGCGAGCCGATGCTCGCGCACAAGGCGTCACACGAGGCACGCGTCGCGGTGGAAGCGATCGCGGGACACAAGGCGACGTTCGCCCCGCAGGCGATTCCGGCCGTCGTCTTCACCGATCCCGAGATTGCCTGGTGCGGCCTTACGGAGGCCCAGGCCAAGGCTGACGGGATTGAGGTCGAAGTCCCCAAGTTTCCGTGGGGCGCGAGCGGGCGGGCCATCACCGTCGATCGAATTGACGGCCTGACCAAGCTGGTGCTCGAGCCCGGGACCGGCCGCATCCTCGGCGTCGGCATCGTCGGCGCCGGCTGCGGCGAGATGATTGCCGAAGCCACGCTGGCGATGGAGATGGGCGCAACCGCCGAAGATCTGAGACTGACCATCCATCCGCATCCCACCCTCTCCGAGACCTTGATGGAGAGCGCCGAGGTCTTCTTCGGCCAGAGCACGCACGTCTTCAAACCGCGGCGGAAATAGTCGGTAGCTGACGTATTCTTCGTCGGCGCCATGCTTCGACTACTGATCGCGATGCTCCTGTTGGGTTCGCTCGCCTGCGGCGGGAGTCCTGCCTCATCACCGACGGCACCGAGTCCTGCACCTGCACCAGCGCCTTCACCGGCCCCCGCGCCAGCGCCGACGCCGGCCCCCGCGCCAGCGTCCCGATTCACGGTGGTGCTTCCCGTGGCGTCAGGGGATACCGCCACGAATTTCTTTGGCCTGACGGCGTTCGGCATTCATTTCGGCGGCACGGGGCCCAGCGGTCACGGCCTCGACGGACATCCCGGCTGGGACGTGGAGTTTCGGGTCGGCGCGCAGGTACGCGCGGCCGCGGACGGCGTCGTTCAGTCGGTGTTCACCGACTCGTTCGCCAGCTCGCGCTCCGTGATTCAGATCCAGCATCAGGCCGGCGGCACCTACCGCACCGTCTACACCAACGTCGAATCCGTCGCATCAGGCATCACGGCCAATGCGCCGGTCACGCGCGGGCAGGTGCTGGGCAACGCCGGTGTCATCGCGCCCACGGCGGGACGCGGCGTGAGTTACGCGATGACGCACTTCCAGGTGGACGACTTCAGCAGGAACGAGGGGTCGACCAACCCGAACTCGGTCAACCCCGAGACGTTCCTCGACCCGGACGGTCGAGCATTGTTCGACGCCGTCTGGCGCACCGCGGCGTACAACGTGGAGCTGACCGAGCCGTTTACGGGCAACACGCGCGACGTGACGTTTCCGATCACCAGGACGTGGACGCGCGAGTCGGGCGCCCTGCCGGCGCGGATTGACCTGGTACGCCGTGACGCGGCGTCCAACGTGCACACCTACGTGATGTACGACGGTGCCGGCGCGGTGACCGAGCGGGGATCGATTGCCGCGTTCGATCCAACTGCCGGCTCGCAGACGTCGATCGACTTTCAGCCGCAAAGCGGCGCCCCCAGGCAGGGCCTGATCGATATCGTCGGGGGGACGATGCGGCTCGACCTGCCCGCGCCAGGCGCCGCCCGGCCGCGCGACCTGAACGGCGCCAGTGTCTATCGCACTCAAGTACCATGAGAGCGTGAGCCTCGTTTCAGACCCGACCCCAACAGAGCCGCAGGACCGCGAGACCCCATCCTCATCCGGCGAGATCGAGCGGGAGGTGGCGAGACGCCGCACCTTCGCGATCATCTCGCACCCGGACGCCGGCAAGACCACGCTGACCGAGAAGCTGCTGCTCTATGCGGGCGCCATAGAACTGGCTGGCGCCGTCCGCGGCCGCGCCAACCGCCGGCACGCCACCTCCGACTGGATGGAGCTCGAGCAGCAGCGCGGCATCTCGATTACGTCCGCCGCGCTCGAATTCGAGCTGAAGGGGCGACGCCTCTCCTTGATCGACACGCCCGGCCACAGGGATTTCAGCGAGGATACCTACCGCGCCCTGATTGCGGCCGACAGCGTCGTGATGGTGATCGACGCCGCCAACGGCGTCGAAGATCAGACACGGAAGCTGTTCGAGGTGTGCCGGCGGCACCGGTTGCCCATTCTCACGTTCGTCAACAAGTTCGATCGGCCGGCCCGCGATCCGTTGGAGCTGCTCGACGATCTCGAGAGCACGCTCGGCATCGCCGCGGCGCCCGTGAACTGGCCGATCGGCAGCGCCGAACGCTTTCGAGGCGTCTACGACCTGCAGCGCCACACCCTGCTTCGATACGAGCGGGAAGCCCAGGGGCAGCACCGGGCGCCGGTGGACATCACGTCGCTGGACGATCCGGAAGCCCGGGCGATGATTGGCGACGACGTCTACGCGCATTTCCGCGAGTCGCTGGACATCATCCGCGACGCCGGCACGCCATTCGACATCGCCGAGTACCTCGCCGGCCGGCAGACGCCGGTCTTCTTCGGCAGCGCGCTGACGAACTTCGGGCTCGAGCCGTTTCTCGAGGCGCTGATCGACCTGGCGCCGTGTCCGCAGCCGCGGCAGAGCGATTCGGGGATGGTCGTCCCGACCGATGAGCGCTTCACCGGCTTCGTGTTCAAGATCCAGGCGAACATGGATCCGCGCCATCGCGATCGCGTCGCGTTCGTGCGCGTCTGTTCCGGCCGTTTCACGAAGGACATGGTGCTGTCCAACAGCCGGATGGGCAAGGTGCTCAGGGCGTCGCGCGCGTACCGCTTCTTCGGGCGCGACCGCGAGACGATCGATGTGGCGTACGCGGGCGACGTCATCGGACTGGTCAACCCCGGGCAATTCGCCATCGGCGATACGCTCCACTCGGG
This sequence comes from Acidobacteriota bacterium, assembly GCA_947465645.1. The sequence continues at coordinate 22,655 of CANIBQ010000039.1, forward strand.
CGCACTGGTGCGGCTGCCCGACCTGCCACGATTTCCCGCGGAACATTTCGGCCGGGTCCGGCTGCGGGACGCGCGTTACAAGCAGTTCGCTGAAGGCCTGAGACAGCTCGAGGAAGAAGGGCTGATGCAGCTCTTCTACGTGATCGCCGGGGGCCGGGAGCCGATTGTCGGTGTCGTGGGAGCGCTGCAGTTCGACGTCATCGTCAGCCGCCTGCGCACCGAGTACGCCGTGGAGATTGAGATCGAGCCGGCCGGGTACACGGCAGCCCGGTGGGTCGGAGTGGCCACCGCGGCGATACCCACGCCGCCCGCGCAAAGCACCGTGGTGACCGACCGGCAGGAGCGCACGGTGTTGTTGTTCGGGTCCACCTGGGAACTGGAGTACTACGCGCGCCAGCATCCCGAGCTGCAGTTACTGGAGGAATCGCCGACTTCGTAATCCGTGCTCAGAACCTGCCGTCGCAGGGTGTCGGGTCCCACTTGCTGCCGTCCGCCTCTTTCTTGAAATGCAGCGACGTGATCCATGGAGTCTGGAGATACGTCGGGTCGTCCACGACGTTGGTGACGACCATGTATTGATCGCCGTTGCGCTGCTTGTGGATGTCCCAGTGCTCCGTGAAGACCGCGTTCGCGCTGTACGGCACGCCGTTCTTCCGCAGGTACCCCGGCTTCAACCGTGTGGTCACCGACTTCATCGAGCCGAAGCGCTGGCCACCACGGCCGCCGCCGGCCGCGAAGACCCACTGCGCCGTGGACACGCCCTGCCAGGACGGCGCGCCGGCCGGCGGCGCGCCGCCCGCGGCGCGGAACGGGAAGAGACGCGTCTGCATGCCGTAATCGGTTTCGAGCTTCAGCGTGCTGTCGTCCAGCCACGTGACACGCAGCCGCGTGGGGCCGCGCATGAGGCCCGGTGCCCCGTAGGCGCGGCACTGCTCGCCGGCGCGCGCATCCTTTTCTGGATCCCAGAGGTCGGCCACGCGCTTACCTTCCGCATTGATCGGGATGCTCGCGTAGTCGCCCTTGGCTGGCGTCACCATGCGCCACCGCCAGTCTTCAGAGACGATCGCCACCCACGTGCCGGTGAGGTCGATCGGCGCGGCCGTGCGCGCCGGGGGCGGACCGGCTGGTGCGTCACCGCGCCCCAGGCCTTGTGCGGACAGGCCGGCGCCGATCGCCAGCGAGACCGCGAATCCCAGGAACAGGGAACTCGCGAACCCGGAACAAGGAACCCGGAACCTGGCACCCATCGTCAGGATTTCCTCGCCGCGGTCAGCCCCGTGTACACCGCCTCGACAAACATGTCCGTCGTCCACGGTCCCGAATCGGTGCCGTAGCGTTTGCGATAACCATCGGTGGGGTTGGCGGCCTTGATCTGCTCGAGCGTCATGCCCTTGTCGATCATGCTCTGGATGCGGTCGCGGATCACGGTGACCATGTCGCGGTACTCCACGACTTCGGCGTGATCGGAGATGCGGCCGTGGCCCGGCACGAGGTAGGTGCGCGGCTCCTTGTACACGAGCGGCATGGCCGGGATCGCCAGGTCCAGGAGGCGATTGAGCGCGTCGATCTCTCCTTGAATCGTGCCGCCCTTCGCCGCGTCGATGACCGGGAACTGCCGGAGGTCGAGGATGTCGCCGGTGACGATGACGTCAGCGCGGCGGAAGAAGACGATGCTGTCGCCATCGGAGTGGGCGGCCGGCTGGTGAATCACCTGGATGCCCTCGTTGTTGAGGTACATCGCCTTGAACCTGGCGGTGAAGGTCTCTGTCGGCCAGAGGGGGACGGCGAAGGGTGACGCCTGGCCCGTGGGCGCGCTCATCCGCAGCAGCACGTTCTCCTGGGCCAGCACGGCGGCGTTCTCGTCGCCCGCGTTGAAGGCGCTCGGATTGAGGCTGACGCCGGCCCTGGCGAGCACCGCGTTGCCGCCCACGTGGTCCGGGTCTGCGCTGGTGTTGATGATGTACCGGATCGGCTGGTCGCTGATCGCCTTGACCGCGGCCAGGACCTTCTCGGCCATGCCCGCCGAACCGGTGTCGACGAGGATGATGCCCTCTTCCCCCGTCAGCACGGAGACGTTGGCGCCTGCGCCAAAGATGACGTGAAAGTTCGGCTTGACCTGAATCGTTTCGACCTCGCCCGCCGGCACGGCAGAACGCTGTTGCGCGCTGAGACCCAGCGTGGTGTAGCCTGCGCCAAGGACACACGCGAGCGCGAACAGCCGTCCCCGGGTCTTGTACATGAAGTCCCTTACGATTGGTGTATGAATGTGTCCTGCGGGAGCCGCATTTTGTACCCGGTTACCCAACGCAAGTCAAGATGAGATGGACGTGAGCCACGACCGTAAAAGCTTTTTCGACAATCGGATGCGGGTAGAGGTGGACGCGTGCCTGCGCCGCGCGACGCTCGCCGAGCTGAAGGAAGTCGCCTCGTGGATTACGTCGGTGCGGGAGTGCGAGCTCTGGGCCGGGCCGAGGCTCCCGTTTCCGCTCGACGTGTCGGTGCTGCCGGCGCGTATCGACTTCGACGAGGCCCGGACATTTGCGATGTCGTCGGGCGATCGGCTGGTCGCCTTTGGCCAGATCGTCCCCAAGGCGCTTCGGCGCGCGCATCTCGCCCGCGTCATCGTCGCGCCCGAGGTTCGCGGCTGCGGCCACGGGGAACGGCTGATTCGGTCGCTCATCGACGAGGCGCGCCGGCAAGCGCACCTGCGGATCAGCCTCAACGTCGATCGCGCGAACGGTCCCGCGATCGCGCTCTATTCGAAAGTGGGGTTTCTCGAGGTGCCACGGCCCGCCGACGAGCCCGATGCGTACGGCTCCAGGTATATGGAGCTTGGTACGTGACCGTGATAACCTTACGGGTTGTCTCGGCCCTAACACTCACGTCGGAGAAGCTTGGATGAATGTAGTACCGGTTACCATCGGATCGCGGGGATTTGGATCGACGTCCCGACGCGATTGGTGGTGGGTGATGCCACTCGCGATTCTCATCGGCCTGTCGTCCTTCGTCGGCTACTCGACGTGGGCGGCCTTTCAAAACGCGCACTACGCGTTCGGTCCGTACCTCTCGCCGTTCTACGCGCCTGAGATCTGGGGCGACTCGCCGCACGCGTGGTTCGGGCCGAAGCCTGGGTTCATTCCGGACTGGGTGCCGTTCTCGCCGGCGCTGCTCATCCTGCCATTTCCCGGGCTCTTCAGATTCACCTGCTATTACTACCGCGGCGCGTATTACAAGTCGTTCTGGCTCGATCCTCCAGCGTGCGCCGTCGGCGAGCCGCGCAGCGGCTACCGCGGCGAGCAGTCCTTTCCGCTGGTGATGCAGAACATCCACCGCTACTTCATGTGGATCGCGGTGATCTTCCTGCTGCTCCTGTCGTACGACGTCTGGCTGGCGCTCTGGTTTCCGAATCCCGATGGCACGGAGAGCTTCGGCATCGGTCTGGGCACAATCGTGCTGGCGGTCAACGTCGTGCTGCTGAGCTCGTACACTCTGGGGTGCCACGCGATGCGGCACATCGTCGGAGGATCGCGCGACGAGGTGTCGAAGCATCCAGTCTGCGACCGCGCCTATGCCTGTTCGACGGCGCTCAACTACAAGCACCAGCTCTTTGCCTGGTGCAGCCTGTTCTCGGTGGGATTTGCCGACCTCTATATCCGCCTCTGTTCCATGGGGATCTGGACCGATCTGAGGATCCTCTGATGGCGCACAAGACTTCGTCTTACGACGTCCTGATCATCGGGGCGGGCGGCGCCGGGCTGCGCGCCGCGATCGAGGCGGCCGGTGCGGGCGTCTCCGTGGGCCTCATCTGCAAATCGCTCCTGGGCAAGGCCCACACCGTCATGGCCGAGGGCGGCATGGCGGCGGCGATGGCGCACAACGACGACCGCGATAGCTGGAAGGTGCATTTCGCCGACACGATGCGCGGCGGCCAGTACGTCAACAACTGGCGGATGGCTGAAATCCACGCCAAAGAGGCGCCCGACCGCGTGCGCGAGCTCGAGGCGTGGGGCGCGGTGTTCGACCGCACCAAGGACGGCCGGATCAACCAGCGGAATTTCGGCGGCCACCGGTATCCGCGGCTTGCGCACGTCGGCGACCGTACGGGCCTCGAGCTGATTCGCACCCTCCAGGACCACACGGTGTACCTCGGCGTCGAGGTGCACATGGAGCACACGGTCATCGACCTCGTGCTCGATGGCGGCCGCGCCGCGGGCGTGCTGGCGTACGACCGCGCCTCGGGACAGTTTCACGTGTTTTCCGCCAAGGCGATCATCCTGGCGACCGGCGGCCTGGGCCGTGCCTACCGGGTCACGAGCAACAGTTGGGAAGGCACCGGCGACGGCCACGCGCTGGCGTATCGCGCCGGCGCTGAACTGATCGACATGGAGTTCATTCAGTTCCATCCCACCGGGATGGTCTGGCCGCCGAGCGTCAAGGGCATCCTGGTGACCGAGGGCGTGCGCGGCGAAGGCGGGATCCTCAAGAACAACGAGGGCCGCCGCTTCATGTTCGACGACATCCCCGACAACTACAAGCCGCAGACGGCGGCGGACGAAGAAGAGGGCTGGCGCTACACGCAGAACGACAAGAGCGCCCGGCGTCCACCCGAGCTCCTCACGCGCGACCACGTGGCGCGCTGCATCAATCGCGAGGTCAAGGCCGGCCGCGGCTCTCCACACGGCGGCGTGTTTCTCGACATCGCCTGGATCAAGGAGAAGCTGCCGAACGCCGGGGAGCACATCAAGCGGAAGCTCCCGAGCATGTACCACCAGTTCATGCAGCTCGCCGACCTCGACATCACCAAGGAACCGATGGAGGTTGGTCCGACGACGCACTACGTCATGGGCGGCATTCGCGTGGACGCCGATAGCCAGATGTCGACGATTCCGGGCCTGTTCGCGGCGGGGGAATGCGCCTCGGGGATCAACGGCGCCAACCGGCTCGGCGGCAATTCGCTGTCAGACCTGATCGTGTTCGGCAAGCGTGCCGGCGAGTACGCGTCGAAGTGGGCCCGGGAGAACGGCGCGCCGAGGGTGGACGAGGGCGCGCTGGCCGCGATCGAGCGGACGGCGCTGGATCCGTTCGACCGCGGCGACCACGGCGAGAACCCCTACAAGCTGCAGCAGGATCTCCAGGACACCATGCAGGACCTGGTCGGCATCGTGCGCCTCGAGTCGGAGATGGTCACGGCAGTCGAGCGGCTGCAGGACTACAAGGCGCGTAACACGCGGGTCGGCGTGACCGGCGGTCGCGAGTATCACTCGGGGTGGCACACGGCGCTCGATCTGCGGAATCTTCTCGCCGTGTCGGAGGCGATCGCGCTCTCCGCCATCGAGCGGAAGGAAAGCCGCGGCGGCCATTTCCGCGAGGATTATCCCGAGAAGCGCGACGAGTTCGCGACGTTTAACGTGATGGTGAAGCAGGGCTCCGGAGGCGCGATGCAGGTGTCGCACGTGCCGATTCCGCCGATCCCGCCCGAGCTCAAGCAGGTCATCGAGGAGCAGAAATCCTAATGGAGACCCAGGCAACCTTTAAGGTCTGGCGGACGCACCCGGGCGGCGACGGCACCTTCCAGACGTTCAAGACGGCGGTCACCGACGGCATGGTGGTACTCGACGTCGTCCACAAGATCCAGGCGGAGCAGGCGCCGGATCTCGCGGTGCGGTGGAACTGCAAGGCCGGCAAGTGCGGGTCGTGCTCGGCCGAGATCAACGGGAACCCCCGGTTGATGTGCATGACACGGATGAACGAGCTCGACCTGTGGGAGCCGATCACCGTCGAGCCGATGCGGACGTTCCCGCCGATCAAGGACCTGGTGACCGACGTCTCCTGGAACTTCCGCGTGAAGAAGGGGATCACGAAGTTCAAGCCCAGGCCCGCCGACGAACCGGACGGCACGTGGCGGATGGCGCAGCGCGACGTCGATCGGGTGCAGGAATACAGAAAGTGCATCGAGTGCTTCCTGTGCCAGGACGTCTGCCACGTCCTGCGCGAGCACAAGAAGCACGACGAGTTCATCGGGCCGCGGTTCCTGGTCTACGCCGCGGCCCTGGAGATGAACCCGCTCGACTCCGAAGATCGGGTCCCAGACCTGAAGGAGAAGCACGGAATCGGCTATTGCAACATCACTAAATGCTGCACCAAGGTCTGTCCCGAGCACATCCACATCACCGACAACGCAATTATTCCACTGAAAGAACGCGTCGTGAGCCGGTACTACGACCCGGTCACGCGCATCCTGCGGATGTTCAAGTAGGGCTGCGCCGGCCCTCCCGCGATGCCATACTAGAAGCCGGTATTTACGCTACAGAGGTGACGATGACGGGAACGATACGAACGGTACGCGTCGACAAGGGATTCGGGTTCATCAAGGACGAGACGGGCAAGGAATACTTCTTCCACCAGAGCGCGATCTACGGCGAAGGGATCGACAACCTGCGTGAGGGCGACAGCGTCGAGTTCGACGTCGGCGAGGGCCCCAAGGGTCCGCGGGCCGAGAACGTGCGGCGCACCTCCACCTAGACCGCGCTGACCGACGGTCAGCGCGCATGAAGCCCAGGCCACAGATTCCGGCCGACGTCGAAGAGTACCGCGATGCATGCTGGCGCCGTGAGGCGGCACGGCAGATCGAAACGGCCTTCGACGCAGAACGCTTCATCGAGCAGGTCGGCTTCGCCGCCTGCCTGACCGATTCCCGGCGACCGGGGCCGTCGCTGTACATCGCGGTGTGCGGCCGCCGTGACGCCGTCATGCCGCGCAACGTGCAGAAGGACCCAGAGGCGTCGTTGACGTGGGTCCTGAAGGACGAGATCGTCAAGCGCGGCAAGGTCTACTACGCCAGGCTCGCCCGCGGTAGAACGATGTTCCTCGCGCCGCGCATGATTCCGTACTTTCATGCCGTCGCGGGGGTCCGTCGTTCAGAGGAACAAGGCACGCTGAGCAGGAACGCGCGAGCGGTCCTGCGCGTGCTCCGCCGGGAATGGGAGATGAGCACGTCGGACCTGCGCGGCGAGTCCGGCGTGAACGATCGCCAGGCGTTCACCAGAGCCGTCGATGAACTGCAATCGGCGATGATCGTCGTGCCGAGCGAAGTCTTCTACCAGCCGAAGTTCACCTACATCTGGACGCTGGCCGTCGGACGGTTTCCCGATGCGCTGCGCCGTCGCGTGAGCCGGGAGAGGGCGCTACGGGAGATCGCCCGCTGCTTCCTGGCTGGAGCCGGCATGACGATACCTGGCGAGATGGCGCGCGTGACAGGGCTCTCGCGGCCCGATGCCGGGCGCGGGAACCTTGGCCTGGTCGGCGAAGGCTACGCGACACTGCTCGCCCGCGGCGTCTACCGGCTGAACGATCAACCCTCGGCTGCCCGATGAGCACAGTGATCGATCGCGACGGTACGATTGCGGGTTTCCAGGACAAGGTTCAATTCGACCCCTCCGAGGACGCCACCTATTCGCCAGGTTCGGGGCGGCGGGTGTTTCAGTCGGGTGCGCTGACGTTCGGTGTCGCCATCTGCCATGAGGGTTGGCGCTATCCCGAGACGGTGCGCTGGGCCGTCCGCCACGGCGCGCAGATCGTCTTTCATCCTCACCTGCACGAAGCCGAACCCGGCAGCTACCGTCCGTCGACGTTTGCCGATCCCGCGAACACGTTTCACGAGAAGGCGGCGCTCTGTCGCGCCGCCGAGAACACCTGCTTCTTCGCGACCGTCAACTGTGCCAGCGCCGGGTCGGGGACGACATCAGCGGTGGTCGCGCCCGACGGCACCTTGATCGCCTACCAGCCTTACGGCAAGCGCGGATTGCTGATCGCCGATCTCGACCTCGCTGCCGCCACGGGCCTTCTGGCAAGGCGCTGCAAGCCGGTCGAGACGAGCACGCAGCACGCACCAATCACCTGACTAGTTGAGGACGTACGTAGTTGAGGACGTACGTAGTGTCCGGCTTCAGCCGGACCCTGGTGACGCGGCGCGTGACGCGTTGTTCCGCGCCGTCGAACCGGAGGCCAAGCGGAACAACGCGTCCCGCGCCGCGACGGGGGGCGCAGGCCCAGCGGAAGGAGGGAAAAGGCAGGCAGACCTGAAGGCCCGCCTCTACAAGGCGCGTGGGCGGATCGCGATATCCGGGAATGCCTTGATCACGGCCTTGTCGAACGTGAGGAGTGGGCATCCCGTCCGCGCCGCCAGCTCGACGAAGAGCGTGTCGTAGACCGCAACACCCGAGGCGATCGATCGGAGCAACGCGCCCTGGCACAGGGTGGCTGTCGACATCGACTCGATGCCGAGGCGTCTCGCCAGGCTGAGCCGTACGGGGCCTTCTTCATGGGGCAGGATGCCTGAGCGGACCGCCATCCACACGACGTTGGTGAGCTCGGCTTCCCAATGGGCGGGCGCGATGGGATTCGACACGGCGTGAAAGCACGTCCTGGCCTCTTCGACGAAGCCTTCGGTGCCAAGGAGCAAGTAGGCGACGACGTTGGTATCGACGACCGCCTTCACGGACGCCCCATTCCCATCCATGTGTCGATTTCGGTTGCCGTCGGCCGGCGCGTCTGCTTGTTCCACCCGGCTTCGATCTGGTCGAGGACCGCGCGTCGCTCGACGACGTACCCCTCGATGAGGTCTCGGACTTCTTGTTCCATCGATCGGTTGTGGCGCCGGGCAAGGGCTTTGAGGGACTTGACCACCCTGGCGGGGACGTTCCGGACGGTAATGGTGGGCATCGTTCGCTCCTTCGCTAGCATTATGCTAGCAAACCGACGGCCGCCCAACAACCGGAAACAGGTCTCCCGGGGCGGGCATACGATTGGCCCTGCTATGATCGGTCACTTGCGACTTCCGCATCACAAAGCAGCTTCCCCAAGCCCTCCAGGACGATTGACCTGCGTGCGATTGCCGGCTCTGTGTGTGATCTGCGCCCTTGGCCTGCCGCTGACCTCTACGGCGTCCCCGCAAGTCATCGACCTTGAAGCGGTCCGCGCGTCGAAGCGCGTCGCCGCGGTGCGCACCGCGGATCCCATCGTCGTCGACGGAGTGCTCGACGAGGCGGCCTGGGCGCTGGCCGAGCCCACGGGCGATTTCTTCCAGCAGTTTCCCGACGAGTTCTCGCCCGCCACCGAGCGCAACGAGGTGCGTTTTCTCTACGACGACGACATGCTCTACATCGGCGCGATGCTCTACGACCGCGAGCCGGACCGCCTGATCATCGACTCGCTGCGGCGGGATTTCTCGAACTTCCAGAGCGACTCCTTCCTGCTCGCGTTCGATACCTTCCTCGACCGGCGCACCGGATACGGTTTCAACACCAACGCCGCGGGCGCGCAGCGCGACGTGCAGATTACCGATAACGGCCGGCGCAATGACGTCAACTGGGATGGTGCCTGGATCAGCCGTTCGACAGTTCTCGAGAACGGCTGGAGCACCGAGATCGCGGTGCCTTTCAAGACGCTTCGCTTTCCGTCTGGCGACGAGCAGCAGTGGGGCCTCAACATGCAGCGCGTCATCCGCCGCAAGAACGAATTCGTCACATGGTCGCCGGTGCCTCGCCAGTTTTCACAGTACACGGTCAGCTACGCCGGACTGCTGACCGGCATCACGGGCGTCAAGAGCAGCGGCCGCGATATACGGGTCACCCCGTTTACAACCGGAAGCCTTACCGGCAGAGCCGGGACGGGCCACTGGAATGGCAAGGGCGACGCGGGCGCGGATCTGAAATGGGGCGTCACGTCCTCATTGCTCCTCGATGCGAGCTACCGCACCGACTTCTCGCAGGTCGAAGCCGACGAGCAGCAGATCAACCTGACTCGTTTCAGCCTGTTCTTTCCGGAGAAGCGACAGTTTTTCCTGGAGAGCCCGGGGAGCTTTCAGGTCGGCATGAGCGTGGTTGAGCAGGAACGGCGCGATCTCGTTCCCTTCTTCAGCCGCAGGATTGGCCTCTCCGCGTCGGGCCAGCCGATACCGGTGATCGGGGGCCTGCGATTGACCGGCCGCGCGGCGGGCAACGGCATCGGCGTGCTCTCGATGCAGACCGACGAGTTCGAGAGCCAGCCGGGAGCCAATTTCACGGTCGCTCGTGTGAGGCGGGACATCACCGGCAAGGTCGCCATCGGCAGCTTCTACTTCGGCCGCGAAACGACGGACAGCCGCAGCTTCAACCGCGTGACCGGCGCCGATCTCCGGTTCGTGCCCAGGCCGACGCTCGAGATCGAAGCGTTCGCCATGCGAAGCGTGGCGGACGGCGAAGCGGGCGACTGGGCCGGACGCACCAGCCTTCGAATGGACGCGAACGCCCATCGCGCACGCCTGGGTCTGGTCCACATCGGCGACGCCTTCCGTGACGATCTCGGGTTTGTTCCCCGGCGCGGCATCGCGACGCTCTTCGGCGCCTACGAACGTGTGTTTCGCCCGGCCAATACGAAAGCGCTGGTGCGCGAGCAGACCCTTGGGGTCGACGCCGACGCCACGAGCGACGATCGTTACGATCGGTCGCTCACGCGCGTCGGGGGGCTGGCGTATGGCGTGGAGTTTCGCGACGGCGGGCTCTTGAGTGCTCGCATCAACAGCACCTACGAGCGCCTCGACGCGCCATTCGCCGTCGGATCGAATCTGCGCATCGAGGCGGGCGAGCACGCATTCGAGAATGTGGTGGTCAAGTACAGCTCAAACATGAGCGCCTGGCTTTCGGGGAACGTCGGCCTGGAGACGGGCGAATACTGGACGGGGAGTCAGCGCCTGGCCAGCGGCGGCGCGCGTGTCCGGTTCAACGAGCATGTGGCGGTGAGCGCCAGCCTGACGCGAAACCTGATCGACCTGCCGCAGGGGACGTTTGCCGCCAACCTGGCGCGGTTCCGCTTCGACTGGTCGTTCACGCCGCGGATGTTTCTCAACGCGTTCGTGCAGTACAACGGCGAGTCTGACTCGTGGCTCTCCAACATCAGGTTCAACCTGATCCATCGCCCCCTGAGCGACATCTACGTCGTCTGGAACGAGACGCGGCTGCGCGGCGACACGCACCGTGCGCTGATGCTGAAGTACACGCATCTGATCGCCTTCTAGATTGCGTACCTGTGTACGCTGGAAGCAGGACCCGGGGTCTTGCCGCCAGCGTGGGTAGTTCGTCCTACCCAGTCGTACGATTTCTACGCTCGCGCACCCGCTCGAACTCATGTCTCAGCGCATCGAGCTGGTCATCGTCCAGCTCTTCGAGCTGAATGAGCTGCGGCCGGCTCCGGCAGTGCTTCTGATGAGCTCGTCGAGCTTCAATTGCAGCGTTCGCGTGTCGCGGTTCTGGGTGTTCTGCAGCAGGAACGCGATAAGGAACGTCACTTGAGACGCAGCCGTGTTCATCGTCAACTGCCACGTATCCGAGTACTGAAAAACAGGACCGAGCAGGAGCCACAGGGCCGTTAACGAGACATTCGCGGTGAAGGCCCATGGAGAGCCGACCACGGACCCGGTTACGTCAGCAAATCGCCTGAATCCATTCGTCATGAGTCCCTCCAGTGGAAGGAGCTAACGATAACAGGCCGACGTGTTGCTCGACGAGCCAGAGGCGCCTCTTTCACCCCGGGGAGTGCTCCAGCTCATCGCGCTGATTCAGGATCGCGTCGCTTCCTGCAGCATTTCAAGGGATGCGGAGAGTGGTTTCCGCGACGCCAGGCTCTCTCGTCAACCCCCCACGCGGCGCGTGACGCGTTGTTCCGCTCGGCCTCCGGTTCGACGGCGCGGAAAAACGCTCGCGACGGCTCGACGACAATCGCCTCGTGAGCGACGATGCACCCAACGGAGTCTGCGGGGACTCGGTCAGAAAAGCCGTCGCGGCGTTTTAGTGGCTTCGCCGATCGCGCCGCTCACAGTCGGCCCATCGCCGGAACAACACTTCTAGTTAGTAAACAGGTATTGCGCTCGTGAAGACGCGATTGGCTGCAGGGACTCGCAGCTAGTCACGCCCTTCGGTTGCGCAGTCGCGACACGTAACGGTCTGATGGACTGGCGGCTAGGGTCAAAGTACAAACATTGACGTGATGACGTTGGCTGCGGAGAGGCTCGGGGTCTACTCCAAGAGTAGTTAGACGGCTGATCGAACTACTGGATCTTAACTACCGTGGCACTGAGCCAGCGAGCCAAGGCGTCGCGGTCCGCTAAGCCGGACGAGACATCGATAATCAAGCGCTCTTGGTCATCGACGGACGCGCTGATTTCGAACCCATTGAGTACGAGAAAGACTTCCATCGCGGCATGGCCAACACGCTTATTGCCATCGACGAAGGCATGATTCGCCACGAGGGCAAAGCACAAGGCTGCAGCTTTCTCGATGACCGTGGCGTGGAGGTCTGCACCGCCAAAGGCGGCGGCAGGTTGTGCCAGGGCGGATTCGAGCAGGCCAAGATCGCGAATCCCGGATGCCCCGCCGGATTGTGCAAGCACCCGCCGGTGAAGGTCAACGACCTCACCGAGCGTGAGGTATCGCATTAGGCCAAGCGGCGATAAAGCTCGGCGTTCTTCCGAACGATGCGCTCGGCGGCTTCCTGGAAGTCGTTATCACGTTCACCGAGCAGGTCGGCAACGGCGGCACGGGCGAGATCCGAAGGAGCAACTCCAAGCTGTTCGGCGGCTAATCGGAGCTTTTCGGCTTGCGCCGGCGGCAGTTCGAAAGCTACGTTCATGCCACCAATGTACAACCGGGCACGCCGTCTCACAAGCGGCTGCACTTGACGGCGGCCGCGGTAGGAACTGGGCGATTCGAGACGCCGGTGTGCGGCCGCCGCACGTGAGCCGCGATCGTTAGGTCACGATAAACGCCGCGACGGCCTTCCTGAGCAAGTCCCCGCAGACTCCGTTGGGAGCATCGTCGCTCACGAGGCGATCGTCGTCGAGCCGTCGCGAGCGTTTTTCCGCGCCGTCGAACCGGAGGCCAAGCGGAACAACGCGTCCCGCGCCCCGACGCTGGGCGCAGTCCTGGGCGGAAGGAAGGTTCAAAGGCAAACGGACCTGAACGTCCGCCTCTACGGCTGACGGTTGCTCGAGCGATCGAGCAGGGTTGAATCGACAGACACCGAGAGACCTCCCTTTGCAGATACAGCCGTCCTCGCCGATAATCCAGCCTTCCTCGAAAACAATCAATCAACTGGTGCGGTTCAGATTCATGCGTGCCGTTCTCCTGTCTCTGGTCATTGCCGCTGCGTGTCCGGCTCCCGGCTGGACGCAACAACCGCAGGCGGATCCCCGCCTGCCCGGCCCGCAGCCGCCGGCCACCATGTCCCGGGACGACTCCGGGCAGCTCACGCTGCGCGCCGTGCGTGTGGCGGCTCCACTACGCATTGACGGACAGCTCGACGAAGCGGTGTACGAGGACGTCGTTCCGATCTCCGGATTCATTCAGAGCGAGCCGCGCGAAGGCGCGCCGGGAACGGAGAAGACGGAGCTCTGGATCTTCTTCGACGACGACAATTTGTACGTGTCAGCGCGGATGTGGGAGTCGCAGCCCGACAGCATCGTCGTCAACGAGATGCGGCGCGACGGCGCCAACATGATGGAGAACGATCAGGTCGCGTTCATCCTCGACACGTTCCACGACCGGCGCAACGGCTTCCTGTTCATCATGAACGCGATCGGCGGCAAGACCGACGGGCAGGTCACCAACGAGCGCACCTACAGCCGCGACTGGAACACCGTGTGGAGTCAGAAAGCCTCGCGGTTTGCCGGCGGCTGGATGACAGAGACGGCCATCCCGTTCAAGTCGCTGCGATACGGGCCGGGGCGCCAGCAGGTCTGGGGCTTCAACGCGCGCCGTATCGACCGCTGGAAGAACGAGCTCTCGCATCTGACCGCGGTGCCGAGCGTGCTGCAGACGCGCGGCCTGTGGTCCGCCTCCTATGCCGCCACGCTCGTCGGCCTCGAGGTGCCCCCGGGCGCGAAGAACCTCGAGATCAAGCCCTACCTGTCGTCCGACGTGGTCACCGATCGCAAGGCGACGCCGCTCGTCGCCAACGATACGGGCGTCGACTTCGGCGTGGACGCGAAGTACGGCATCACGCAGAACCTGACGGTGGACCTGACCTACAACACGGATTTCGCCCAGGTCGAGGCCGACGAGCAGCAGGTCAACCTGACCCGTTTCAGTCTGTTCTTTCCCGAGAAGCGCGATTTTTTTCTCGAGAATGCGGGTCTGTTCGCGTTCGGCGTGAACTCGGTGGGCGGCGGCGCCTCCGGCGACGTCCCCCTGCTGTTCTACAGCCGCCGCATCGGGCTCAATCAGGGGCGGGTCGTGCCGATCGATGCCGGCGGGCGGCTGACCGGCCGTCTCGGGCGGTACAGCATTGGTCTCGTCAACATCCAGACCGGTGATGAATCGGTCTCGCGATCGCGGCCGACGAATTTTTCCGTCGTCCGCCTGCGCCGCGACATCCTGGGCCGAAGCAATGTCGGCCTGCTCGCCACGACCCGGTCGGTCTCGCCCGGCGGTACCGGCGGCAATCAGGCGTACGGCGTGGACGGCAACTTTGCCTTCTTCGACGATCTGACGATCAGCACCTACTGGGCGAGAACGCATACCGAGGGTCTGCCGAACGATGACGACGTCAGCTATCGCGGGCAACTGGATTTCGCCGGCGACCGTTATGGTCTGCAGCTCGACCGGATGGTGATCGGCGACAACTTCAATCCTGAAGTCGGCTTCGTGCGGCGCGATGACATCCGCCGCCTCTCCGGAGAGGCGCGGTTCAGCCCCCGGCCGGCGTCGATGCCGGCGGTGCGGAAGTTCTACTGGATCGTCGGGGGCGGGTATCTCGAGAACGGCGCCGGCCGCGTCGAGGCGCGGAACTGGGACGCCGAGTTCACCACCGAGTTCGAGACGAGCGACCGCATCGGCGTCAATTACTTCAACACGTTCGAATACGTGCCGCGGCCGTTCCGGATCGCGTCTGACGTGACGGTGCCTGTTGGCGGCTACGACGCGTCAAGCGTCAGGCTGACGTACCACGTCGGCACGCAGCGGATCTTCTCCGGCGACCTGAGGGCCGAGTACGGCACGTTCTACGACGGAGACAAGACGTCAGTCGGCGTCAGCACCGGTCGGGCCACCTTTGGCCCGCGTCTCTCCGTCGAGCCGAACACGTCGATCAACTGGGTCAATCTGCCCTGGGGTTCGTTTACGAGCACGGTCGTCAGCACCCGCGTGATTTTCACCATCGCGCCGGAGATGTTCACTTCCGCGCTCGTGCAGTACAACTCGGGTACCAACACCGTTTCGAGCAACGCGCGCCTGCGTTGGGAGTATCGGCCCGGCAGCGAGCTGTTCGTTGTCTACAACGAGGAACGCGACACCTTCGGCCAGCAGTTTGCCGGTCTCGCCAACCGATCGTTCATCGTCAAGATCAACCGGCTGCTGCGCTTCTGACTTCAGAAGGTCCCCACTGTCGCGGCGCGTGAGGCGTTGTTCGCGGCCTCGCTAAAATTAGCGCGAGAGCAAATAGGTCATTTTCACGATCACCTGCCGATTCCTGATCTCGGGCAGACCCGGGAGCGTCGCCTGCAGATCGTCGTACACCACGTACAGGTCGCTGCCCGGCCGGTAGACGAAGTTATAGCGAACGCTGTTGCTCAACTGACGGGTCAGTGAGTTGTACTGCGATAGCGACCGGAGCGTCATGCGCGGCGACATCGCGTAGTCGAAGCGCAGGGCGGCGAGGTTCACCACGAAGTCGCCCCACGGCAGATTGACGTCGTTGCGCGACAGCGACAGCTCGGCCGACGCCTGGCTCGTCGCGCGGATGCCGAAGGCCCCGTCGACGTCGGTTCTCGTCCCGCTGTAGAAGGTCTGCGGCGAGTACTGAAACCGCTGGTAGAGGCGGCGCGCGGGGTTGCTGTTGAACGTCACCTGCAGCTCGCCGAAGGCATACCCGCCGGGCGGGATCGTGACGCCGGTCTGAATGTCGAACGGCCGGTCGAGCTGCTCGAACCAGTCGTTGTACACGACGTTGAGATAGGCGCCGTTCTGGAACCGCGTGCCGATCATGTTGTGCAGACGCCGCGTGAGCAGCCGGTTGTGGTCGTCGGTCGTATAGCTCAGGTTCACCATCGGCTCCATCACGCGGATCATCCCCCCCGGCCGGGGATTGCGCTCGAGATGGAGCTTCGTCGTACGGATGCCCCTGCGCGGCACGAAACCGACCTCGGCGTTGAAGTTCGACCCGATGTCGGTGAACTCGGCAAAGGTCTGCCACTTGTTGTTCAGAAAAAGCGCGCGCGTGTGGAACGACAGGTCGTCGCTCTCGACGCCAGTCGTGAGAGTTTTCGCGACGAAGGAATGGATCGAAAAGCTCTGGGTCGGCGCGATGAGCGTGTCGAAGACCATCGTCCGGTTGTAGCGTGTGGAGTTGTTCGTGTCCTTGTTCACGAGGAGGCCGCCTATTTTCGAGCGCCGCTTGAAGTCCCGGCTGTAGCGTGCGACGAAGAAGTTCTCGCCCGGCCTGCTGCCCACCTCGCCCGTCTGCAGATCCATCACCGCGACGTTGTGCCCAGACATCTTGCCGGTCACGCGCGCGCCGCCCAGAATCGGAATCTCCTGGCCGGTGTCCGACAAGCCGATGCGGCGGCTGAAGAACAGGTCCATGAGGCGATCGGTGCCCTGGCTGCTCACGGTGAACTGGCCCGAGTTCTCGAGGAAGAAATCGCGTCTTTCTGGGAAGAACAGCGGAAAGCGGGTGAGGTTGACCTGCTGCTCGTCTACCTCCACCTGCGCGAAATCGGTATTCGCCGTCAGGTCGAGCGACAGACCCGATCCGAGGCCGTACTTCATGTCGACGCCGACGTCGCGCAGGCCCCGACCGTGCTTCAGGGCCCCGCTGCGATCGGCCCGGCCCCCGGCGATCACAAACGGCTTGATGCGCAGATCGAGGCCGCGCGAGAGATCGCCCATCCCGCTGAGCGTGCCGGCCATGCTCACCTGCATCAGCGAGTACGGTTTTGGAATCGGCGCCCAGTACACCTGCTCGTTCTTGTGGCGGATGTTCCGCATCAGATTGATGCCCCACGCCTGCAGCGGCTCGTCGGGCGACCTCACGGTGACCATCGGAATCGCAATCTCGGCCGTCCAGCCGTCCTCGGTCCGCCGCGCAGCGGCCACCCAGACGCCGTCCCAGTTGCGGTTGATGTTGGACGCCGAGCCGCGGGCATTTCCGCCACCCTCTTCGAAAATCTGCTGCTCGAGCTTCGCGCCGAGCGGGCTCGTCACGAACATGTAGCCGGAGCGCGAGTCGCGGAACGTGTCGAGGATGATCTGAAAATTGTCCTCGTCGAGGATGCGCGGGGAGTCGCGCCGCATCTCGGTGGCGATGATCGCGGAAGGGTCCGAGTCGAAGGCGTGAACCGCGAGATAAATGCCGCGGGCGTCGTACAGAATCTTCACTTCGGTGCGCTCGGTGGCCGGCTGCCCGTCGGCCGGCTCCTGCTGCGTGAAGGCATCGATGATTGTCGCGCCGCTCCACTCTGTCTCGCCAGGCACGCCGTCGATGTTCGGCGGCTCGGCCGCCCGGCGCGCCTCGATGTCGAAGCCTTCACGCGGCGCTCGGGCGGCTTCCGGATGCACGTGAACCTGCGCCGCCACCGGCGGCGCCGGATCTCCGAACCCGGCGATCAACGCGGCGACACACACGGCGCGACGTCCCAGACCTGTTCTGATGCCTATGCCGATACGCATGTCCCCTCCCTGTCTAGCGTTCGCCGAGAAGAGAGCCCGAAGTCTGGTGTGAGCGCCAACCCGTTGAATGTCATGGGCGGGACACCGTCCGCGCTGGAGTCACGGAAGCGCCCTGGCCAGAATCGACAAACCCTTCGCGACAAAGGACCCTGCCGGCTGAAGCCGGCCCCCACGACGATCACGGTCCGGCTGAAGCCGGACACTACGTACGAGAATCTGCTTGTGCGGTCAGGAAGGCGTCGGCTTGCTCGTGCGCGTGATACGAGCTGCGCACCAGCGGACCTGATTCGACGTGCACGAAGCCCTTCGACAGCGCGATGGCCTTGAGCTCGGCGAACTCGTCGGGATGGTAGTAGCGGACCATCGGCGCGTGCGACGACGTGGGACGCAGGTACTGGCCGATGGTGAGGATCGAGACGCCGACCTTGCTCAGGTCGGTGAAGACCTCGACGATCTCGTCGAACTCCTCGCCGAGTCCGACCATGATGCCGGTCTTGGTGCCGATGCCGGGCCGGTAATGGCGCGAGCGGTCGAGCAGTTCGAGCGAGCGCGGGTAGCGTCCACCGGACCGGGCCATCCGGTAGAGCCGCGGCACGGTTTCGATGTTGTGGTTCAGGACGTCCGGGCCGGCATCGAGGACGGTCCGAAGCGATGCCTCGAGGCCCTGGAAGTCGGGGATGAGGACCTCGATGCGGCAATCGGGCACGCGGGCGCGTGTGAGGCGGATCGTTTCCGCGAAGATGAACGCGCCGCCGTCGGCCAGGTCGTCCCGATCGACCGAGGTGATCACCGCGTGCCGCAGCGCCATCGACTCGATCGCGCCGGCGACGCGCTCGGGTTCCGCCAGATCCAGCTCGTTGGGACGGCCGTGCGCCACGGCGCAGTAGGAGCAGGCGCGCGTGCACACGTCGCCGAGGATCATGAAGGTGGCCGTGCCATGGTGCCAGCACTCGCCGATGTTGGGGCAGCGCGCTTCCTCGCATACGGTGTGGAGCTTCAGCTCCTTCATCAACCCCTTGAGCCGGAGATAATTCTCAGACCCCGGGGCCCGAACCTTGAGCCACTCGGGCTTCGGCTCGCGCGGACGTATGAACTCGACGGGCGCCTCAACAGCCATCTCCCTAAGTCTAATTGACGGATTCATGAATCCACGAATTTCTGTCAAGACGATTCTTGGACGATGTGTGGAACAGGGGTCAGCGAGCCACGAATGCGGCGCCCCAGGGTCCACGGCCGACCGAGATGGTCGCGGTGACGCGCCGCGTGGCGAGATCGATCACGGCAACCTCGTTGGAAGGACCGTTTGCGGTGTAGGCAGTCTTCCCATCCTCGGACACGGCGATCCCCCACGGTCGGGTGCCGACTTCAACCGAACCGGCGACGGTATTGGTGGCGGTGTCGATGATCATCAGCATCTTGCTGCGGCCTGTCGTGACATAGAGCTCCTTGCCGTCGCTGGACATCGCCGTACCCATGGGACGCATACCCTCGCCGAGCGCAATCGTCTTGGTGGCCTTGAGGGTCCTGGTATTGATCACCGTGACCGTCGCGCCGTTCTCGGAGGGCACGTAGGCGACCGAGCCGTCGGGCAAGAACGCTGTGGAGCGGGGTCGAGGCCCCACTGGAATCGACGCCAACACCTTGTGCGTGGGCAGGTCGATGACGAAGACCGCGCCGTCCTCTTCGGATGTGACCCAGACGCGATCGACGCCAGGCTGCACGTTGACGCCTTCGGGTTCCGCGCCGATAGAGAACGTTTCGAGAATTGCGCCAGTGGCCACATCGACAACGCTCGCCTTGGCAGCATCTTCGTTCGCCACGAAGACGCGGGTGCCATCGTGGCTCACGGCGACGACCTCTGGGTCGGTACCGCTTGGCAAGACCTTGACCAACTTGAGCTGACGAAGATCGACGACACCGACACCGTCGGCGGAGCGGTCCGGCGGTGGTAGTGTGCTTTCATCCACTCCGGGCGGCGCTGGTGGTGAGCCGCTCAGTGCGACATACAGCGTCTGGCCGTCGGGACTGACCGCGAGACCGCGCGGCCGCTTCCCGAGCGGTACCGTCGCCACCACGGTATTGGTGCCGGCATCGATCACCGTCAGGTCGCCCGATGTTTCGTTGGTCACATAGACGCCAAGGGCCGGCGCTTCAAACACTGGAGCTGGCGCGATCGTGCTCGCGGGCGCAGGCGATTCCGTGCCTCCGCAGGCCGCGCCGAGAATCGTCACCAGTGCCGTCAGTACGTGTCGATGTCGCATGAATGCTTCGCTCCGCAAGCTGATCAGTCAGCAGCTTACATTGGAGATATTCCCCGCGGCCGCGCTTTGTTCCCGGTCTAAGTGAGATGCTCAATCACTTCATTTCCCACGCTAGCCGTCCCCGCGCATGAGCATGGCTGGGCTTGATCCGATTCGGTGGACATCTTCCGAAAGGTGGATACGATGTCCCGAATGCCCAAACGCAGCACGACCCGGCGGCCCCGGCGGCAGTTCTCTGACGAGTTTCGAAGCGGCGCGGTCCGTCTGGTCTTGGATGAAGGCAAGA
>CANIBQ010000040.1 GCA_947465645.1 Acidobacteriota bacterium
GGCCATTCCAAGTGGCACACGATCAAGCATAAGAAGGGCGCCGCCGACGCCAAGCGCGGCAAGATCTTCACCCGCATCATCAAGGAATTGTCGGTCGCGGCCCGCAGCGGCGGCGGCGATGTCGACATGAACCCGCGTCTGCGGACGATCGTCGCCGACGCCAAGGCGAACAACATGCCGCGCGAGAACATCGAGCGCGCCATTCGCCGCGGCACGGGCGAGGAACCCGGCGTCCACTACGAAGAAATCATGTACGAGGCGTACGGACCCGGCGGCACGGCCATGCTCATCTCGACGCTGACCGACAACAAGAACCGCACGGTCGGCGAGATCCGCTTCGTCCTGGGCAAGTTGAACGGCAATCTCGCGGCGGAGAACAGCGTGGCCTGGATGTTCACCAGGAAGGGCCAGGTCATGGTCGAGCGCGCGAAGGTAGACGAGGAGAAACTGCTGGCAGCCGTCCTCGACGCCGGCGCCGACGACATGAATGACGATGAAGGCGGCTTCGAGATCGTCTGCGCTCCCGAGAACTTCGAGGCGGTGCGCGACGCGGTGAAGGCTCTCGGCATCGAGCCCGCCAGCGCCAGCGTCGCGATGATCCCGCAGAACTACGTGAAGCTCGAGGGAAAAGAAGCGCAGCAGATGCTGAAGCTGATGGACGCCCTCGACGACCAGGACGACGTTCAGAACGTGTGGGCGAACTTCGACATCGAAGAGAAGGAGATCGAGGCGTCGCTCGCGTGAGGATTTTCGGCATCGACCCCGGCTCCGAGCGCACCGGCTACGGCTGCGTGGAGACGGATGGTCGGCGCCACACGCTCGTCGGCTGCGGCGCCATCACGGCGCTCGCCGGCGACGCCTTCCCGCAGCGCCTGGCGAAGATCCACCGGGAGCTCGCGGCGCTCCTCGAGACGTGGCGCCCCGACTGCGTCGCCATCGAGAGCCTGTTTCACGCCAACAACGTCCGCAGCGCCCTGAAGCTGGGGCACGCGCGCGGCGTCGCGATGCTGGCCGCCGTCGAAGCGGGCTGCCCGGTCGTCGAATACACGCCGGCGGAGATCAAGCGGGCCGTCGTCGGTTACGGCCGAGCCGAGAAGCACCAGGTGGGGCAGATGGTGAAGCTGCTGCTCGGGCTCGAGACGCCGCCGTCGCCGCACGACGCCGCCGACGCGCTGGCGGTGGCGATCTGTCACCTGCACTCGATGCCGCCTCCGGGATTGCGGAGCGATGCATCGATTGTGGAGGCGGACCGTCCCGCCTCCGCCGAAGGCTCCGGCGAGGCTGGCCGAAGCGCGCGAAGGCCGCAGGTCCGGCTGCCGAAGCCCAAGACCTGGCGGCAGTACCGGCCACCTGCCATCGGATGATCGCATTTCTTCGCGGCCGGGTTCTCGATAAACAACCGAACAGGATCACCGTCGACGTGCAGGGCGTTGGCTACGAAGTCCACGTGCCGCTTTCGACCTACTACGACGTGGGTGAAGAGGGCGGGGAGATTGCGCTTCGCGTGCACACGCACGTCCGCGAAGAATCGATTCAGCTGTATGGCTTCCTGACGACGCTGGAGCAGCAGCTCTTCGAGCGATTGATCGGGATCAGCGGCATCGGACCCAAGCTCGCGATCGCCGTGCTCTCCGGCATCGACAGCGCTGAGCTTGTCGGCGCGGTGCAGCGCGGCGACGTCGTGCGCCTGACCAGCGTGCCGGGGATTGGCCGCAAGACGGCCGAGCGGATCGTCCTCGAATTGAAGGATCGGCTCGCGCAGCTCGTCATACCCGCGGGCGCGGTCGCTGCCGCATCGCCAGCCGATCGACTGCGCGCCGATCTGCTCTCGGCGCTCCAGAACCTGGGCTATCATCGGCCGCTGGCGGACAAAGCGGTCGATGCCGCGCTCAAGGGCGCGGGCGACGCGACGTTCGAGACGGCACTTCGAGGCGCACTACGGGAGCTCATGAGATAGGTGGACGAGCGCCTGATTACTCCGGGGGTCGTGGACGAGGAAGCACAGTACGAGGCAGGGCTGCGCCCGCGGACGCTCGCCGAGTACATCGGCCAGGACCGCGTGCGCGACAACCTTCACGTCTCCATCGCCGCCGCGGTCGGCCGTCGCGAATCGCTCGATCACGTGCTGTTGTACGGGCCGCCCGGCCTGGGCAAGACGACGCTCGCCTACGTCATCGGCAACGAAATGGGCGTACCAGTCCGCGCGACCGCCGGTCCCGTCATCGAAAAACCCGGTGACCTCGCCGCGATGCTGACCAACCTGCAGGAGCACGAGGTGCTCTTCATCGACGAAATCCACCGCCTGGCGCCGGCGATCGAGGAAATCCTCTACCCCGCGATGGAGGACTACGAGCTCGACATCATGATCGGCTCGGGTCCCAGCGCCCGCTCGGTCAAGGTACCGCTGCAGAAGTTCACGCTGATCGGCGCGACCACGCGTGCGGGGCTGCTCACCGCTCCGTTGCGCGCCCGCTTCGGCATCGTGCATCGCCTGGATTTCTACGGCGACCGAGACATCGACACTATCGTGCGACGCTCCGCGCGGATCCTGGACGTCGAGGTCGACGCTGCGGCATCGGCCGAAATCGCGCGCCGGTCGAGAGGCACGCCGCGCATCGCCAACCGGCTGCTGCGCCGCGTGCGCGACTACGCGCAGGTGCGTGCCGACGGCCGCATCAACGCCGAAGTGGCTGCTGCCGCGATGGAACTGCTCGAGGTCGACGACCACGGGTTCGACGAGGTCGACCGCAAGCTGCTGCGCACGATCATCGACAAGTTCAGCGGCGGCCCCGTGGGCGTCAACAGCCTGGCCGCCGCGATCAACGAAGAGAAAGACGCCATCGAAGACATGTACGAGCCGTTCCTGATCCAGGCCGGCTTTCTCGACCGCACGCCGAGGGGGCGCGTCGCGACCGCGCGCGCCTACGAGTACTTCGGCCTAGCCGTCCCCCGGAGGGATTCGACCCTGTGGTAATTGCTCCCTTCACGCCGCGCACCGTCGCGCGCGCCCGCATTTCCAGCATCGCGGCGTACGTGCCGCCGAAGCTCCTCACCAACGCCGATCTCGAGAAGATGGTCGAGACCAACGACGAGTGGATCATGCAGCGCGTCGGCATCCGCGAGCGCCACATCGTCGGACCGGGCGTTGCGACCTCCGATCTCGCGAAGGAAGCATCGCTCAAGGCGATCGCGAACGCCGGGCTGACGCCCGCCGACATCGATTTCATCCTGGTCGCGACGACAACTCCCGACACGCTCTTTCCCAGCACCGCGTGCATCCTTCAGGACAAGATCGGCGCGTCGCACGCGTGGGGATTCGATCTGATGGCCGCCTGTTCAGGGTTTGCGTACGGCGTGACGACCGCGGCGCAGCTGGTGGCCTCCGGCGCCAGCCGCCGCGCACTCGTCGTCGGCGCCGACGTGATGTCGAGCATCATCGACTACACCGACCGGACCACGTGCGTGCTGTTCGGCGACGGCGCGGGCGCCGTGGTCCTGGAGGCGAGCGATGACGAGAACATAGGCATCATCGACTTCGAGAACTACGTCGATGGCAGCGGTGGTCCCGCGCTCTGCATGCCCGCCGGCGGGAGCCGGATGCCGGCGTCGTTCGAGACTGTCGAAAAGCGCCTGCACTACGTCAAGCAGGACGGGCAGGCGGTGTTCAAGTTCGCGGTGCGGAATATGGAAGAGGTCTGCCGGCGGCTGCTCGTCCGCAACAAGATCCAGGGCAGCGACATCGACCTGTTCGTGCCTCACCAGGCCAGCCTGCGCATCATCCTCGCAGCGGCGGAGAAGCTCGGCATGCCGAAGGAGAAGATCGTCATCAACATCGACCGGTTCGGCAACACGACCGCCGGAACGATCCCGCTGGCGCTCAACGATGCGGTCGAATCGGGGCGGCTCAAGCGCGGCGACCTCGTCCTTCTGGCATCGGTCGGCGCCGGGTTTACCGTCGGCGGCGTGCTCCTGAGGTGGGGGCTGAACCAGAAGCCATAGGTCGGCATTGGTGGCTTGCGCTGTGCTTATATGGCCCGACCGCGCGTCACCCGCCTCCGACAGCACACGACCGGACAAACGCAGAGGCTTGAAGCCCTGCGAGGCATCTCGCGCCTCCTCGACTCGGCGTTCCTCGTGCCAGGGACCAACTACCGGATCGGTCTCGATCCGATCCTCGGATTGATCCCGGGCATCGGAGATCTCGTCTCGCCGCTTTTCACGATCGGCCTGCTCTGGCAGGGCCGCGACCTGGGCCTTCCGCGCGTCATCCAGCTACGGATGATCTTCAACGTCGCCATCGACACGCTGCTTGGCGTGGTTCCGCTCGTCGGCGACCTGTTCGATTTCGCGTGGAAGGCGAACGACAAGAACATGGCGATGCTCGAAGAGTACGCCTACGAAGAGAAGCCCGCCTCGGCCCACGACTGGTTCTTCGTCGCGGGGTTCACGCTGCTCCTTCTCGTCATGGCGGCGGTTCCGCTCGTCCTGGCGGGCTGGCTGATCGCAGCGCTCGGACGCATACTGACGTAATCGTGGCGTCGGCAAAATGGGGTCGGGAGTCATTTTTCGAGGACACACCGAAGAAGAAGGACCTAACGGCGAAGCGTCCTCGAAAAATGACTCCCGACCCCATTTACCGGGTCTTCCTGTTGTCGCCGGCCAATTGCGGCGGCATCCGCGCGGGCATGATGACCTCGCCGGCGGCGGGCTTCGCGCTCGCGCGCCAACTGCAAGGCGGCGACGGCGCGCCGCTCGGTGATGTCTTCAGCTTCGTGAGCGGGTTGTACTTTCGCGGCAAGCTCGCCTATGCCCGCCGCTTTGCGCGCCCGCCCGATCCGGACGATCCGGTCGTTGCGGGTGGGGTGCTCGTCATGACGCCCAGCGCGGGTCTCCGCGCCGTCGACACCCTGGTCACGCTCGACTCATTCCGCGGGTTCGCGCGCACCGACGTGGACCTGGGCATCGCCGCGTACCGGACGCCGCTCGAGCACAGCTCGAGGGCCCTGCACGCGGCGCTCGCGCCGGATTGCGAGGTCGTCCTCCTTGGCAGCATCGCGTCCGGAAAGTACGTCGACCTGCTGATGCCGATCTTCGGCGAGCGGTTGATGTTTCCGTCAGAATTCGTGGGCCGGGGCGACATGAGCCGGGGCGGATTGATGCTTCGTTGCGTCGCGGCCAACCTCGAACTGGAGTACGTGCCGCTCGCCGGAGCGATCCGGCACGGCCAACGCCCGCCCAGACTGGAACCGCTGAGGAAACGGTGAAGGTCCTCGTCCCCACCGACATCGACAACACGACGCTGACCGTCGCCGGGCGCGAGGTGCGGCTGACGAACCTGCGGAAGCCCTTCTGGCCCGAGCGGGGCATTACCAAGGGCGCGCTGATCCAGTACTACGCCGACGTAGCGGCCGCGCTGCTGCCGCACATCCAGGATCGCGCGATGGTCATGAAGCGCTACCCGCATGGTGCCGCGGGGCCCTTTTTCTTCATGAAGCGCGCGCCAGTGCCGAGGCCGTCCTGGATCAGAACCTGTGCGATCCACCAAGGCTCGGGCAACATCATCGACTTCCCGGTGATCGACGACGTCGCGTCGCTGCTGTGGGTCATCAACCTCGGATGCATCGATCTCAACCAGTGGTACGCGAAGTGCGACGACGTGGACCGGCCGGACTACGTGCACTTCGACCTCGACCCCGGCGACGGCGCGACCTTCGACCAGGTTCGCGAGTGCGCGCTGATCGTTCGCGATGCACTCGAGACGTTGAAGATGAAGCCGCTGGTGAAAACCAGCGGATCGAAGGGGATGCACGTCTACGTGCCGATCGTGCGCGGGCCCGTCCAGAAGACCGTCTGGACGTTTGCCAAGGCGCTCGCCGTGGAACTGGCCTCGCGCCATCCCGCGTTGATGACGTCGGAGTATCGCGTCGCCAAGCGCCCGAGGGGGCGCGTCCTCGTCGACTACAACCAGAACGCATGGGGTCGAACGCTCGCGAGCATCTACTCGGTGCGGCCGACACCCTTGGCGACCGTGTCGACGCCGCTGACATGGAAGGAAGTCGCGGCCGGCGCCAGGATCGAGGACTTCCGGCTCGACAACGTCCGCGAGCGAATCAGCAGGACCGGCGACCTCTGGAAGCCGCTCCTGGCGGCGCGGGGGCGCACCAGCCTCGAGGCGTTCGTTACTCCCCGAGCAGCTCGGAAACCGGTGTGAGATCGTCGATCCGGTCGCAGCAGGCCTTGACGGCGACGAGCATCGGCACCGCGAGCAGCGTGCCCCACAAGCCCCACACGAAGGTCCAGAAAATCAGCCCGATGAAGACCGCGACCTCGTTCGTACGCGCGGTGCGGCTCGTGAGCCACGGCGTCAGCAGCCATCCCTCCGCGCTGGTGATCGCCAGGGAGATGCCGGCGACGTAGGCACCCATTCCGACAGTATTGAACTGCAGGAACGCCACGATGAAGGTGCCGGCGGCGACGATGACCGGCCCGAAGTAGGGAATGCTGTTGACCACTCCGGCCGCGACGCCCCAGGCCGCCGCCTGCTCGAGGCCGACCGCCCTGAAGGCGAGCCAGGTCGCCACACCCACGACGATGCTGGTCACGATGCGCACGAACAGGAAGCGCGAGATCTGCGTGTTGATCTCGCTGAGGATCTGCACCGTGATGCGCTTCTTCTCGAGTGATGGCCCCGCTATCTTGACGAGCTTGCGCTTGAACAGATCGCCCGACGCGAGCAGGAAGAAGACGAAGAAGAGGACGAGAATGGCCTGCCCGGCGAAGGCCATCAGGCCCGCGGAGCCCCACGACAGATACTCGCGGATGTCGATCGCCGGTTCCTCGATCTGCACCCGCTGCACGCCGCGCGGCGCAGGATTGGACCCTGTAGCCTCGTCCGCGGTTTTCTGCAGTTCTTCCGCCGCTTTCTGCACCTGTTGCATGGCGCCGCCGTCCCGTTGGTCGCGCCGGAGCGCCACGCGCAGGTGAGCCGCCGCGTCGGGTAACTCGGCCACGATCGCCGCGGCGTCGTCTGACAGCGAGTAGGCCCCGTAGCCCACCGAGCCCGCGAGCAGCGCCATCACCAGCGCGGAACCGACGACGCGCGGAACGTTGATGCGCATCAGCCATGCGACGATGGGCTCGAGCGCATAGCTGATCAGCACGCTCAGCACGATCGGAATGAAGACTTCCCGCGCCCACGAGAGCATCCACATCGCCGCGGCGAATGCCACGATCGTCGGCGCAACGCTGCGGAAGGTGACGTCGATGGGCGACGTCGTTTCGCCCTGCGGCGCTGCCGGGTGTTTCAGGACCGTTCGCGCGGGAATGCTCATCGAGCCCCGTTCAGGTTTGCACCGCCAGCCCGCTTCTGGCCTGCAGCGCCTTGTTGATGGCGACGGCGGCCTTCGCGCCTTCCGCCGCGGCCACGACAACGAACTGGACGTCCCGGGACGCATCACCGACGACATACAGCCCCGGGACCCGTGTGTGGCCGAGAAGATCCGTCTTGACCACGCCCTTGTATGTGACCTCGCACCCGAGCTTGCGGGGCAGATCGCTCTGAGGGCTCTGTCCTGCGGAGAAGAAGATCCGCTCGCATGCGACGGTCTCGCCGCTGGCGAAGACGACCTGGCGCACCTGGCCTTGCTCGTGATCGATGCGCGCGATGGCCTGCTCGTGGACGGCGACGGCGTGCTGCGCCAGATGGCGGCGATGCCGGGAGCCGATCCGGCGGCCGTTCGAACAGATGATGACGCGGTCGCTCCACGTCGTGAGCGACAGTCCGAGGCCTGATGCGGCCGCACCCGCACCGATGACGACGATCGTGGTGTCGCGCGACTCCCAGCCGTCACAGTAGGGGCAATGATGGACGCTGATGCCGTAGCATTCGTTGATCCCGGGGATTTCAGGGATGTGGTCTCGAACGCCGGTGGCCACGAGGACCGTACGAGCCGATATTCGCTCACCGGTCGCCAGGCTGACATCGAAACCGTCCGCGATGCACGCGATACCGGTGACTTCGAGGTCGCGGGTTTCGATTGCATAGGGGCGCAGCTCTTCGCGTCCGAGGCGCAGGAGCTCGAGCGGCGGCGTCCCGTCGCGGGTGAGATACCCATGCAGGTGGCGAGACGCGGCGTTTCGCGGCCGGCCGGTGTCGAACAGGACGACCGTCCGGCGGCATCGGCCCAGCACCAGCGCGGCGCTCAACCCTGCGGGTCCCCCTCCGACGATGACGACGTCGAACACAACCGCGTGGGAGTGCAAGAGCTCGGCCACGGAATGCCGAGCTGGCACGCGCGTCGAGTATCTTGGTCTGGCCCGATGAACGTTGACGATTTCGACTTTGATCTCCCGGACGAGTTGATCGCGCAGGAGGCGGCGCCCGTTCGCGGAGGGTCGCGCCTGCTCGTCCTGCATCGCGACAGTGCTATTACCGACGGACGCATTGAATTCACGACGTTTACCAAGCTCGGCGATTACCTCCGCGCCGGGGATCTGCTGGTGCTGAACAACACGAAGGTGTTTCCAGCCCGGCTGCTCGGCCAGCGTGTTCCGAGCGGCGGCGGGGTCGAATGCCTCCTTCTTCGGCAACTCACAACCCCCAACAGGGCCGATTCGGATGCTGGGCGATCGGGAGTTGGGAGCTCCGAAGACTGGGATGCCCTGATGCACCCGGGCCAGAAGCTCAAGCCTGGCTCGCGGGTCGTCTTCGAGCGTGAGGGCGCGCGGCTGCACGGGGAAGTCCTCGCCCGTCACTTTCATGGACGCCGGACGGTGAGGCTTTGGCCCGACGGGGACATCGACGTCGCCGCGGCCATCGAGCGGATCGGGCACATCCCGCTTCCCCCCTACATCAAGCGCGACGACCGGCCGGACGATCGCGATCGTTATCAGACGGTCTATGCCCGCGAGCGAGGATCCATCGCCGCCCCGACCGCGGGGCTGCATTTCACGGCCGGCCAGCTCGAGTCGCTGGCGGCGCGCGGTGTCGAGCGGGCCGAGATCACGCTCCACGTCGGCTACGGCACCTTCAAGCCGGTGCGCGCCGAGCGCGTCGAAGATCACGACGTCGATCCCGAGCGCTTCCTGGTATCAGCCGACGCCGCGGACGCACTGACGCGCGCCCGTCGCGAGGGCCGGCGCGTAATCGCCGTCGGCACGACGACCGTGCGCGCGCTCGAGTCGCTGCACGTCGCCGGCGACGGCGGCGTCGAGTCCTCCAGCGGCGAGACACGCGTCTTTATTCACCCCGGCCATGAGTTCCGCCTGGTGAACGGGCTCATCACGAACTTCCACCTGCCCCGATCGTCTCTGCTGATGCTGGTGGCCGCTTTCGCCGGCCAGGAGCGCGTGATGCACGCCTATCGCGAAGCCGTCGCCCGCGGCTACCGCTTCTACAGCTACGGCGATGCGATGCTGATTCTTTAAGCATTCTCCGTGTATCCGTGGCCCGTCTCGGGTGAGAATGGCGCCGATGAATTTTCCTTACGAGGAGTTCGACCTTTCCGGAGTCCGGACGTATCCGCTGGCATCGAGGGAAAGCAAAGCGCGGGCGGAAGACTTCGCGACGCCGGTCGCGCCTGGCGGAAGCTTCAAGTCCTTCTTTGATTCGCTGCCGGCGATTCTCGGCGGCCGTGATGTCCGGCGCGTGGTGCGGGCCATCGTCGATGCGCGCAAGCGGGACGCCGGCATCATCTGGGGACTGGGCGCCCACGTCATCAAGACCGGCGTGTCGCCGGTCCTGATCGACTTGATGAAGCGGGGTTATGTCTCCGCCCTTGCGCTGAACGGCGCCGGGATCATCCACGACTTCGAGGTGGCACTGTCAGGTGCGACTTCCGAGGACGTTGACGAATCCCTGGGTCCAGGCCGCTTCGGGATGGCCGAAGAAACCGGCACATTGCTGAATGACGCGATCCGCCGGGGGGCTGAAACAGGACAGGGATTGGGTCAGTCGGTTGCGGCATTCCTGTCCGAACGCAACCCGCCACACGCCGATCGCAGCCTGGCCGTTGCCGCGCACCGCCACGGCATTCCCGTCACCGTGCACGTGGCGCTTGGGACCGACATCATCCACATGCACCCGGCCGCGTCGGGCGCCGCGATTGGCGAGACGAGCCTGCGCGACTTCAAGTACTTCACGTCCTGCGTGGCCCGCTTGCAGGGCGGCGTCTACCTCAATTGCGGCTCCGCGGTGATCCTGCCCGAAGTCTTCCTGAAGGCCGTGGCGCTGGCCCGGAACACAGGCGCCTCGCTCGAGGGGCTGACGACGGTCAACATCGATTTCCTGAGGATGTACCGTCCGCAGACGAACGTGGTGACCCGCCCGGTCGCCGGCACCAATGGCGCCGGGATTTCCCTCGTGGGCCACCACGAGGTGTTGATCCCCTTGATTGCGGCGGCTGTGATCGAAGGAGAATAGGCGGTCCGCTTTCGCCGAAGCTACGGCGGACAACCTTCTCGTGGCTTGCCAACCGAAGCTCAGGCTGAAAGGGGAGCGAAGGTTGGTGCCGGAGGGCAGACTCGAACTGCCGACCCCGCGCTTATGAGACGCGTGCTCTAACCGGCTGAGCTACTCCGGCACGAATTTTTGATTTTACTACGCAGATCGTGACGTCCCTCCACCAAAAGATTCGGCGCACCATCCGGAAGCACGGGCTTTGCCCCCCGGGCGCCCGGGTCCTCGTGGGTTTGTCGGGTGGGTCCGACTCGATCGCCCTTGCCCTCCTGCTCCTCGATCTCGCCGAGTACGGCAGGTTTTCAGTCGTTTCCGTCGCCCACCTGAATCATCGCCTTCGTGAATCCGCCGGGCGCGATGAGGACTTCTGCCGCGATTTCGCCGAGCGCCACCGGCTTCGAATCGTGGTCGACTCGGCCGACGTCCAAACCCTGGCACGCGCCGGGAAGTTATCGCGCGAAGACGCGGCCCGGCGGGTCAGGTACACGTTCCTGGAGAGGACGGCGGCCGACCTCGACGCCAACCGCATCGCGGTCGGCCATACCGAGGACGACCAGGCCGAGACTTTTCTTCTCAAGTTGATGCGGGGTGCCGGCCTGACGGGGCTCGCCGGTATCTACCCGAGGCGCGGGATCGTCATCCGCCCAGTCCTCGAGGCGACGCGGCAGGAACTGCGGGAGTACCTGCGGTCTCGCGGCGAAACGTGGGTGGACGACGAAACCAACGAGGATCTTGGCAATCCCCGAAACCGGATTCGGCACCTCGTGCTGCCCGAGCTCGATCGGGCGTCCGGGGCCGCGACCAGGCCCGCGATTGCGCGGGCAGCCGGCCTGATTCGTGAGGACGGGCTGTGGCTCGACGAGGTGGCCGGGGGCCGGTTCGAGGCGCTCGGCGTGGCAACCGCGGACGGCATGGAGCTCGATGCCCCCGCCCTCGCCGGAGAGCCGGCGCCAATTGTCCGGCGGGTGCTGCTCCGGGCGATGCGTCAGACGGCCGGAGACCGGGAGATCGGCCTGGATCACGTGGATGCCGTCATGGCTCTGCTTGGGTCGGGGGAGGGGGGCGTGGACGTCCCCGGAGCCCGTGTGGAACTTCGGCGGGGAAAGCTGGTCTTAGTACAGCAGGGGGCCGCACCGAAGTGATACTCTTTTCATTTACGGCAACACCCCATCGGGGTAGCCGGAGGCCGCTGAATCTCCGGGGAGGAAGCTTTTGAACTCGACGCTGAAGAGTCTGGTTTTCTGGATGGTGCTCGTGGTGGTCGGGGTCGTGGTGTGGAACGTGTCCACCCAGTTCCAGACCAGCAACAAGCCCGTCAGCTTCAGTGAGTTCATGTCCGCGGTCGACGCCGGCACCGTTGCGCGCGTCACGATTACGGGCAACGAAATTACGGGTGTCAACAAAGCGAACGAGAACATCCGCACGTACGCGCCGCCCCAGTACGAAGGTCTCGCCAATCGGCTGATCGAACGCGGCGTTCAGGTCACGGCTCGCGAACCCACGACCAGTCCATGGGCCGCGCTCCTCTACTCGTGGGCGCCGATCCTGCTCATGATCGGGTTCTGGATCTTCTTCATGCGCCAGATGCAGAGCGGCGGCAACAAGGCGCTGTCGTTCGGCAAGAGCAAGGCGAAGCTCTCTTCGAGCGCGCAGAAGAAAGTCACCTTCAAGGACGTCGCCGGCGTCGACGAGGCGAAGGACGAACTCCAGGAAATCATCGAGTTCCTCCGCGAGCCGCAGAAGTTCCAGAAGCTTGGTGGACGCATTCCGAAGGGCGTCCTGCTGATGGGCTCTCCCGGAACCGGCAAGACGCTTCTCGCGCGCGCGGTCGCCGGCGAAGCGAACGTCCCGTTTTTCTCGATCAGCGGTTCCGACTTCGTCGAGATGTTCGTCGGCGTCGGCGCGTCGCGCGTCCGCGATCTCTTCGAGCAGGGCAAGAAGAACGCTCCCTGCATCGTCTTCATCGACGAGATCGACGCCGTCGGCCGCCACCGCGGCGCGGGTCTCGGCGGCGGTCACGACGAGCGTGAACAGACACTCAACCAGTTGCTGGTCGAGATGGACGGCTTCGAGTCGAACGAGGGCGTCATCCTCGTCGCAGCCACCAACCGTCCCGACGTGCTCGACCCGGCGCTGCTGCGCCCGGGACGCTTCGACCGCCGCATCGTCGTCAACCGTCCGGACGTGAAGGGCCGCGAAGGCATCCTCGGCGTTCACACCAAGAAGATTCCGATGTCCGACGACGTGGATGTGGCCGTGCTGGCGCGGGGCAGTTCGGGATTCTCCGGCGCGGATCTCGCGAACCTGGTCAACGAAGCGGCGCTCAACGCCGCGCGCTACAACCAGAAGGTCGTTCGCATGCTCGACTTCGAGTTCGCGAAGGACAAGGTGCTGATGGGTGCCGAGCGGCGCTCGATGATCATCAGCGAGGGCGAGAAGCGCGTCACCGCGATTCACGAGGCCGGTCACGCCCTTCTGGCGGTGCTGCTGCCCAACGCCGATCCGATCCACAAGGTGACGATCATCCCGCGCGGCATGGCGCTCGGACTGACACAGCAGTTGCCGCTCGACGAGAAGCACAACTACTCGCGCGAGTACCTCGAGGATCAGATCGCCATCCTGCTCGGCGGGCGCATCGCTGAAGAGATCACCATCGGCAGCATCACGACCGGCGCGGGCAACGACCTGGAGCGGGCGACCGATCTGGCCCGCCGCATGGTCTGCGAGTGGGGCATGAGCCAGGCCATGGGGCCGCTCACCTTCGGCAAGAAGGAAGAGCAGATCTTCCTCGGCCGCGAGATCTCCCAGCACCAGGACTACAGCGAGGACACGGCGCTCCGCATCGACCAGGAGGTCAAGCGCTTCGTGATCGACAACTACAACCGTGCGCAGAACGTCATGCTGGAGCACAAGCAGAAGATCCTCGACATGGCCGAGGCGCTGCTGGTGCGCGAGACGCTCGATGCCGACCAGGTCCAGCGTATTGCGGCCGGCATCGCGCTCGACGAGTACGTGCCGCCCGCCG
Source organism: Acidobacteriota bacterium (assembly GCA_947465645.1). Next base: position 13,482 of record CANIBQ010000040.1, read on the forward strand.
CCGGCGCCTCGCCGGTTGCGCCGCGTGAGTCCAAGGTGACCAAGGAGCGGTCGGCGATCGTGTCGCCGATTCCGCCCCGGCCTGTTACCCAGGAATAGAACGCTCACGCCACCGGAGGCCTGAAGGTCTCCGGCTTTAGGCTTCCGATTGCCAAAGGGCCTCCGGCGTCGTGGCCTCGAACGATAATCTTCACATGCCGCCCAGGCGCCGATTCACCGTACCCCTTCCAGGCGGGCGCAGCCTCGCGCTCGGGGAGCGGACGCTCGTAATGGGCATCGTCAACGTGACACCGGACTCGTTTTCTGACGGCGGCGCGCTGGTGGATGCCTCGAGCGCGATCGAGGCGGCCATCAGGATGGTGGAGCAGGGCGCCGACCTGATTGACGTCGGAGGGGAGTCGACCCGGCCTGGCGCGCAGGCGCTCAGCGCCGGAGACGAGCAACGGCGGGTGCTGCCGGTGATCGAGGCGCTGGCGTCGCGCGTGGCCGTTCCCATCTCGATCGACACGTACAAAGCCGCCACCGCCGATGCCGCGCTCGCTGCCGGCGCCGTCGTGGTCAACGACGTGAGCGGACTGCGTTACGAACCTGATCTGGGCGAGGTGGTGGCGCGCCGCGGCGCGGCCATGATCCTGATGCACACGCGGGGACGGTCGCGGGAGATGTACGAGCAGGCGTCCTATCTCGACGTCGTCGACGAAGTGCTCGACGAGCTGCGCGAGAGCATGGCGTTCGCGACCGGCGCGGGGGTCGCCGCCGACCGGATCATCCTCGACCCCGGCCTCGGCTTCGCCAAGGAGGCGCCGCACAGCTACGAGGCACTCGCGCGGCTGGACGAGTTCAGCGGGCTCGGACGGCCGCTGCTGGCGGGACCGTCGCGCAAGTCGTTTCTGGCCAGGCCGCTGGGAGGCCGCGTGGCGCCCGCGGACCGCGACTGGGCGACGGCCGCTGCCGTCACCGCCGCTGTCCTCGCCGGCGCGCACATCGTGCGCGTGCACGCGGTGGCCGAGATGCTGCACGTTGTGCGCGTGGCCGACGAGATTCGGCGGTATCATCGCCTCGACTGATGGACTGGGACTGGCTCACAAACATTCTCCAGCGGCCCGCGATCGCCTGGTGGGACATTCTGGACATCGCGATCGTCGCGGTGCTCGTCTACGAGCTACTGGTCTTCATCAAGGGCACGCGAGCCGTCCAGATGGCGCTCAGCGGCGGGTTTCTGATCGGACTGTTCTTTGTCTCGCGGTGGCTGCAGCTCGAGACCGTCAACTGGGTGATTCGCAACCTCGCCGGATACGTCGTCTTCGCGATCATCGTGCTGTTTCAGGCCGACATCAGGCGGGCGCTGGCGCACTTCGGCCGCGCGCGGTTCTTCAGGTACTTCGAGCGCGCGCAGAGCACCGACGAAACGATCGAGGAGCTGGTGGTGGCGGCCGGAAGCCTCGCGTCGCGCAAGATCGGCGCGATCATCGTGCTCGAGCGGCAGATCGGGCTCCGCAACTACATCGAAGGCGGCATCCCGCTCGACGCGATGGTGACCTACGACCTGCTCGCCAGCATCTTTCAGCACGGGTCTCCGCTGCACGACGGCGCGGCCATCATCCAGGGTGACCGCGTGGCGGCCGCCGCCTGTTTTCTTCCGCTGTCCGTGAATCCCAGGGTGAGCCGCGAGCTTGGCACCCGCCATCGGGCGGCCCTGGGATTGACCGAAGAGAATGATGCCGTGGCGATCGTCGTGTCGGAGGAAAGCGGCAGCATCTCCCTGGTGATCGGCGGCGCCCTCGAACGCGGCATCTCCCCCGATGCGTTGAAAACACGGCTGCGGGCGCTCGCCGGCCGCCGCCGCAAGCGCGTCATCGAAGGCGAGAGGCGGAGATCGCTCGCCTGATGGCCTATCCCGGCTTCCGCCATCCCGGGTTGAAATGCATCTCGGTCGCGCTCGCGGCGCTGCTGTGGCTCGTCGTGTCCGGCGAACAGATTGTCGAGCGAGCGCTGCGCGTGCCCCTGGAGTTCACGAATCTGCCGCAGCAGCTCGAGATGGTCGGGGAGCCGCCGAGCGTGGCCGATCTGCGCATTCGCGGATCGTCGGGCGCGTTGAGCCGCGTGTCGCCGGGGGAGCTCGTCGCCGTGCTCGACCTGAGGTCCGCCCGTCGCGGCCGCCGGTTGTTTCACCTGGGCGCCTCGGATGTCCGCGTGCCGTTCGGCATTGAAGTGGTCCAGGTCGCGCCCTCCAACGTCGCGGTCGCGTTCGAAGAGTCGGCGACCAAGGTGGTGCCGGTCGTGCCGAATGTCGAGGGAGACCCGGCCGACGGGTTCGTCGTCGGCACCGTGCGGGCAGATCCCCCGACGGTCGAGATTGTAGGACCTGCGACGGCCGTGGCCGCCCTCACCGAGGCCATCACGGAGGCGGTGTCCGTGACCAACGCCACGGAAGCGGTCACCGAGTCGGTGACGATAGGCGTACCCGACTCCACCGTTCGCTTGCGCAACCCCCAGAGCGCGAAGGTGACCGTCAACGTCACCGAGTCGCCGGTCGAATGGGCGATTGCGGCGATCCAGGTGCAGATCAAGAATGCTGGAGTCGGGGCGGAGGTGTCGATCGCGCCGTCGCAGGTCACCGTGCACGTTCGTGGGCCGCGCGAGGCCCGTCGTTCCGGCGCCGACACCTTCGAAGCGACGGTCGACGTCGATGGTCTGCGGCCGGGTCAGTTCCAGGTTCCCGTGCGAGTGATTCCGCCGGCGCGGATTGGTCTCGTCAGCGTCGAGCCTTCAGAGGTACGAGTGAGGATCAAGTAATCCGTGGGGAGACTTTTCGGCACCGATGGCGTACGCGGCAAGGCAGGCACCTATCCGCTGGACGTCCCGACGGTTCGGCGCGTGGGCGCCGCACTCGTGCGGGCGATGCGCAAAGGCGACGAGCCAATCCGGTTCCTGGCGGGGCGCGACACGCGCGAGTCGGGATTGTGGATCGAGCGCGAGCTCGCATTCGGGATTCGCAGCCAGGGCGCCACGCTGACCAGCGCCGGGGTCATCCCGACGCCGGCGGTCGCCTACCTGACGCCCAAGAAGGGATACACCGCCGGTGTCGTGATCTCCGCGTCTCACAACCCGTTCGAGGACAACGGCATCAAGGTGTTCTCTGGCGCCGGTGAGAAATTCACCGAGGCGCTCGAGGAGCACGTCGAGTCGTTCATCGCGGATGCGTCGTGGCAGGTGCCGCCGGGCGACGCCACCGCCGTCGAGCAATTGGACCACAGACCCGACTACCTGTCGCACCTCCGCCGGATTCTCCCCGACGCCTCGCGCGTGAAGGGCATGCGCGTGGCGATCGACTGCGCCAACGGCGCGACGACGACGGTGGCGCCGCGGCTGTTCCAGGAGCTCGGCTTCGACGCGCGATGCATCGGCTGCGATCCCAACGGACGCAACATCAACCTTCGCTGCGGGTCGACGTCACCCGAGCAGCTCGCGAACCTCGTGGTCGAAGGCGACTACCGCCTCGGGATCGCATTCGACGGCGACGGCGATCGCGCAATCTTCGTCGATGACCGGGGAAAGGTCGTCGACGGCGATGCCGTCATGCTGCTGTGCGCGAAGCAGATGAAGGCCGAGGGCCGCCTCACGGGCAATGCGATCGTCGCCACGGTGATGAGCAACATCGGCCTCGAGATTGCGCTTCGCGCCGCCGCCATCGACATCGTCAGATGCCCGGTGGGCGACAAGTACGTGATGGAGGAGATGATGCGCCGCAATCTCTCGCTTGGCGGCGAGCAGTCGGGCCACGTCATCTTTTCCGAGTACCTGTTCACCGGCGACGGACTCGCGACGGCGCTGAACGTGCTGCGGACGATGGCCGCGACGGGCAGGGAGCTGTCGGACCTGGCGTCGGAGATGACGGCGTATCCCCAGGTGCTGATGAACGTGCGCGTCGAGCGCCGAGTCGATCTCAAGACCGTTCCAGCGGTGTCCGAGCTGATGGCGTCGATCGAATCCCGGCTCGAGGGCCAGGGCCGGCTGCTCGTCCGCTACTCGGGCACCGAGCCGCTGTTGCGGGTGATGCTCGAAGGGCAGAACGAGGCCGACATCAAGCGGTGGGGACAGGAGATTATCGACGCCGTGAAGCAGCACGTCGGCGCCGCCGTCTGATGGTCACGCTGTCAGTCAACGTCAACAAGGTCGCGACCATTCGCAATTCCCGCGGCGGCAATGTGCCGTCGGTGCTCGAAGCGGTTCGCGCGTGCGTCGATGCGGGCGCGCCAGGAATCACCGTCCATCCCAGGGCCGACGCGCGCCACATCACGGCCGCGGACGTGCGCGAGATATCCAGGTATCTGCACACGCTCGACGACCGCGTAGAGTTCAACATCGAAGGCGATCCGCGCCAGGACCTCCTGGATCTCGTGCACGAGGTGAAGCCTGCCCAGTGCACCCTCGTGCCCGTGCGCCCGGGTGAGATCACGAGCCAGGCAGGCTGGTCGATCGACACGCCCAGAGAGCAGATCGGTTCGATGATCGGCGCGCTGCGCGGCGCCGGCATCCGCGTGAGCCTGTTCGTCGATCCAGACGAAGCGCCGGTCCGCTGGGCCGCTGATGCCGGCGCCGACCGCGTGGAGCTTTACACCGAGCCGTTCGCTCGGGCGTTCGAGCGCGGTGACGAGGACGCGCGCCGCTCCTTTGCCGAGTACACGCGCGCCGCGGAGCTGGCGCATGCGCTGGGCCTCGGGGTCAATGCCGGACACGACCTCGACCTCGACAACCTCGTCATGTTCCGCCGCCTGCCGCATCTCGCCGAGGTCTCGATCGGCCACGCGCTCGTCAGCCACGCGCTGTTTGCAGGGCTGGAGCAAAGCGTCCGCGAATACCTGGACGTCCTGAAGATCGAGCGATGAGACGAACCCTGTACCTGCTGGCGGCTCTCCTGATTGCCGGATCGTCCGCGGAGGCCGCCGGTCGCGTCGTCACCTTCCGCGCTGATGACGGCCGCATGCTGTCGGGTCTGTTGATGGAGGCCGACCAGCGTCCCGCGCCAGCCGTCGTGCTGGTGCCGATGCTTGGCCGCCCGAAAGACGACTGGCAGGCGGTTGCGCAAAGGTTCGCCGACGCGAACATCACGGCGCTGGCCATCGACCTTCCAGGCACCACCGTACCCGAGGACCCGAAGGAGCTGGCGCGCTGGAGCGAGGACATCCGCGCCGCCGTGGCGTATCTCGTCTCCCGCCCGGCCGATGTCCGGGTCGGTTCGATCGGGGTCGCGGGCGCCTCACTCGGCGGCAGCCTGGCCGTCATCGAGGCTGCGGGCGATGCCGGCGTCCGTGCGATTGCCCTCATCTCGCCGTCGCTGGATTATCGCGGCGTGCGAATCGAAGGGCCGCTCCGCGCCTACGGTGCAAGGCCGGCGCTGCTCGTGGCCAGCGCGCACGACTCATACGCGGCGCGCTCGACGCGCGAGCTCTCCCAGGACGCCGCCCAGGGCCCGCGGGACATCCGCTGGTCGGAGGTTGCCGCGCACGGCAGCCTGCTGCTCTCGCGCGACCCCGACCTGGTCCGCTCGCTGATCGAGTGGTTCCAGGGAACCTTGGGGTGAAATACAATCGGCTGAAAGCCCAGAGCCAAATTTCATGAAAGCTGAATCCATCGTTTTCGCCGTCGCCGGCATGTGTTTCGGCGTCATCCTCGGATGGGTGATCGCCACGCAGCAGGTCGGCGGCCGTCCTGTTCCTGCCGCCGCCGCGCAGGCCGCGGCGCCTGGCGCCGCCCCGGGCGCCGGCACGCCGGCCCAGCCGCCGCCCCTCGACGAAGCCAAGGTGCAGGGACTTTCCACGATCCTCCAGAGCGACCCCAAGAATGCCGGCGCCGCCGTGCAGCTCGCCAACACGTATTTCGACGCCGAGCGGTACACCGACGCGATCAAGTGGTACGAGCAGGCGCTCGCCGTGAAGCCGAGCGACCCTAACGCCAGCACCGATCTTGGCGTCAGTTACTACTACACCGGCCAGACGGATCGCGCGCTGGAGCAGTTCGACAAATCGCTCAAGCTCGATCCGAAGCACACCAAGACGCTGCTCAACCAGGGGATCGTGCTCGCGTTCGGCAAGCGCGATCTGTCGGCCGCCGCCGAGGCATGGAAGAAGGTCGTCGACCTCGCACCCGAGGGCCCCGAGGGCCAGGCCGCGCGCCGCGGCCTCGAGGGGATTGCATCCGCCTCCGGCCACACGGCAGAGACACCAGTACCGCCCGGTAACTAGGCAGGGTCATGCTCCGCATCCTGCTGCTGGGCCTGCTGCTGATGCTGATCGCCCGAGCGTTCTGGCGCATCATCGATGGCGTGATCGCCGGGGCGGGAGGACAGACGCGGCGCAGCACGCCGCAGTCCCAGGCGACGAAGCTGGTCCGCGATCCCGTCTGCGGAACGTTTGTCGCGCCCGGCGCCGCGCTGTCGCTGGCCTCGGACGGACGCACCCACTACTTCTGCTCTGAAGAGTGCCGCGTGGAGTTTTCAAGACGTGCACATGCATAGTTCACTGTGCACCGTGCACCCGCCCCTTGCACCGTGCACCGTGCACCCGCCCCTTGCACCGTGCACCGTGCACCGTGCACGAGTCCTATGACCACCCGCGCCGAAGAACAGGTTCGAGCCGACATCGTCGAGGCCGGCCGGCGCCTGTACGCGCGCGCGTATATCGCGTCGAACGACGGCAACATCAGCGCACGGCTCGACGAAGGCCGACTGATCACCACGCCGAAGAGCGTGTCCAAGGGCTTCATGACGCCCGACATGATGGTGATCGTCGACTACGAGGGGCGAAAGCTCGCGGGCGAGCGCGATCCGTCGACCGAGTTGCCGATGCACCTGGAGATTTATCGCAACCGGCCGGAGATCAACGCGGTCGTGCACGCGCATCCCCCGCTTGCCACCGGCTTTGCCGTGGCCGGCATCCCGCTCACGCGTGCCGTGCTCGCCGAGGTGATCACGACGCTCGGCAGCATTCCCATCGCCGCGTACGGCACGCCGTCCACCGACGAGTTGCCGTCCGCGGTGCGCAAGTACATCAAGGCTCACGACGGGATGCTGCTGGCGAACCATGGAGCGGTGACGTGCGGCACAGACGTGATGGGCGCGTATTACAAGATGGAGACGATCGAGCACTTCGCCAAGATCAGCCTCGTGGCGCGGCTGCTCGGAGGTGAAAACCTGATTTCGAAGGACGAAGTAGAGCGGCTGCAGGGGCTCCGCGGGTTCTACGGCATCCCCTCGCCGGCGCCGCTCTGCGCGGATCCCGCGGAAGTGGGCGGCGATCAGGTGCTCTGCCAGGTGCTCGAGGCGCCAGATTCGCCAGATCGGCTCGTTCCCGGCGTGTCAGACGTGCTGCGGCAGGCGAGCAGGGACGGGGAAATTCGGCTAACATACGGCGAACTGACGGCATTGATCGCAGACGCGGTCAAGAATCTAAGAGATTAGAGGACAAGATGGGCGAGGCGTTAGGAATGGTCGAGACCAAGGGCCTGGTCGCCATGATCGAGGCGGCCGATGCCATGGTCAAGGCCGCGAAGGTCACCCTGGTTGGCTGGGAGAAGATCGGCGCCGGATATGTCACCGCGATCGTGCGCGGCGACGTCGCGGCGGTGAAGGCCGCCACCGACGCCGGGGCGGCCGCCGCACGCCGCGTGGGTGAGCTCGTGTCGGTACACGTGATCCCGCGCCCGCATGCGAACCTCGAGGACGCCCTCCCGATCGGCAAGGCCACCATTTCTAAGTGATTCTTGCACGCATCGTCGGGACCGTCGTCGCCACGCGTAAAGACGCGCGGCTCGTCAGCAGCAAGCTGCTCGTCGCCCGCCCCATGGATCCCCACGGCAAGGCTGAAGGCAATTACCTCGTCGCCGTCGACACCGTCGACGCCGGCGTCGGCGAGACGGTGCTCATCGTCAGCGGCAGCTCCGCGAGGATGGCGTCGGGCCTCAAGGATTGTCCCGTCGACGCCGCCATCGTCGGCATCATCGATCACGTCGAGGTTGCAGCCGGCGACTGATGCAGTTGGCACGAGTCATCGGCGACGTCGTCGCCACACGAAAAGACGACAACCTCGCGGGAATCACGCTTCTCGTGCTGCAGCCGATTGCGGCTGACGGCACCAACGCGGGCCGCACGATCGTGGCGGTGGATTCGATGGGCGCCGGCGTCGGAGAGACCGTGTTCTTCGTGCGCGGCAGGGAAGCGAGCTTCCCGTTCTATCCAACCGAAGTCCCCACTGACGCCGGCGTCGTCGGCATCGTGGATCACTGGGATCTCGGATGATTCTCGCGCGCGTCGTCGGCACCGTCGTGGCGACGCAGAAGCACGCCAAGTTCGCGGGAGCAAAGCTCTTGCTGGTACAGCCGCTGACCCTCGACGACAAGCCGCGCGGGACGACGCTGCTGGCCGTTGACTCGCTGGGCGCCGGGGTGCACGAGAAGGTCCTGATCGTCATGGAAGGCCGCGCCGCCGGCGAAGCGCTCGGCCAGAAGGGCGCGCCGGTCGATGCGGCAGTGATCGGGATCGTCGATACGGTGGACGTGCACGAATGAACGAACAGGAACTGCGCCTGCTCGTCCGCGACGCCATCGCCCGCCAGATGGGAACCACCGCGCACAGTGCACCTGTGCACGGTGCACCGTTGCACCATTTCAGTCACACGCTTTTCCTCGTGCCGTCCGGCGCCGACAGCGAGGGCCCCTGCGTCATCGAGCCCTCCGCCATGTGCGATCACTGTGGTTACTGCAAATCCTACGGACACTGACGACCGTCACAGCGTCGAACCACCGCACCGCACACGTCGAGTCCTGGTCACCCGGAAGCTTCCCTCGTCGGTCATGGCCCGACTCGATGCGGAGTGTGAAGTCGAGCGCTACGACGGCCCAGGCGAGCTTCCGCACGACGAACTGGTGCGGCGCGTGGCAGGCAAGCAGGCGCTGGTCTCGCTGATCACCGACACGGTCGATCGCGCCGTGGTCGAGGCCGGTACCGACCTGCGCATCATCGCGAACGTCGCGGTCGGGTACAACAACGTCGACGCGGCCGCGGCGCGCGAGCGCGGCGTCATCGTCACCAACACGCCGGACGTCCTGACGGGTGCGACCGCGGATTTGACGTGGGCGCTCATCCTGGCCGTCACCCGGCGCCTCGGCGAGGGCGAACGCATGGTGCGCCGCAACGCCTGGCCGGGGTGGGCGTTCGATCAGTTGCTCGGCATGGAGCTGCGCGGCAGGCAGCTCGGAATCATCGGCTACGGGCGGATCGGCCGGGCCGTCGCCGCGCGCGCGGCACCCTTCGGCATGCGCATCGCCTATGCCACCCGAGCGTCCATCGATGGTAGAGGCGGACCTTCAGGTCCGGCTGCAGAGGCGATGCCGGTCGATCGACTCCTGTCCACGTCGGATGTCGTGTCGATTCATGTCCCGCTCACGCCTGAGACGCGTCATCTGATCGATCAACCGGCGCTCGCGCGCATGAAGCGGAGTGCGTATCTGATTAACGTGTCCAGGGGCCCGGTGGTGGACGAAGCCGCGCTGGTGTGGGCGCTCAAGAACCGGCTGATCGCAGGCGCCGCCCTCGACGTGTATGAAGAAGAGCCAAAGGTGCACCCAGACCTGCTGACCCTCGAGAACGTCCTGCTCGCGCCGCATCTCGGCAGCGCCACGACCGAAACCCGTACCGCGATGGCTGACCTGGCGGCCAGCAATGTGCTGGCCGTCCTGGCAGGGAAGCCGCCGCTGACTCCCGTAGCCTGATCGCGAAGCGCTCCAAATTAGAACGCTTTGCATGTGTACGTAGTGTCCGCCTTCAGGCGGACCGCGTGAGTCCGGCTAATTTAGATTGATCCGGAACCCGCAACTCGACGCTGACCGGCCTGTCGGCGGGCGGCCGTGAAGCGGCTCGCGTAGACGCTCGACACCTGCGGGCGTACGGCCCCAGCCCGGAGCCGGCGCGCGGGTTCCGCTTTCATCCCGCGATCGATGACGATCTCGTCGTAGCCGCCGATGAGGGACGCCGAGGCGCCTGCGACCTCTGCGGCCGCCGACACCGACACCCCGGCGTCCATCTCCTCGAACGACGGTGCCTTGAGCTTCTCGGCGTCACGCATCGTGAAGTACTGCGCGGGGGCGAACCACTCGCGGGCGGGCTGCAGGGCCGCCGCGGCACCGTTGATCGTCACCGCGTCGATCGCCACGCGCCGCGCGCCGTCGATCACCGCCCCGCCGACGTGATCCAGCGTGCGCCCGAGCGGCGCCACCTTCTGCGTCAGGCTGAGGCGCGCCGCGGGATCGACCCCAGGCGCATCGGCCAGCCGCCTGACCGCCGCGCGACCGGCTTCGTCGGACTCGGCCACGAGCGCGTCGGATCCCGCGAGCGCCGCCGCGACGAGGGCGGCGACGTTCGCATGTGCGCGCGGCGTCGAGCGACGGCGCCCGGTGGTGATGTGGACATCCAGCGTCTTCTCAAACCCCAGGATCTCGAACGCCGCCTCGCCATGAATCTCGAACGGCGACGGCCCCTGCAGCCGCGCCGAGACCTCGACGCCCATCAGCGTGACCGAGCCGGCGCGGACGGTGACACCGAACGCGGTCTGCACGGCGAAGCCGAACGGGTCGATCACGATCAGCGCGTCGATCGCGATGAACCCCTCGGCCGTGAACCCGCTGAGCTCCACCCAGACGTCGAGCCGTCCGCCGGTCTGGAACGTGTTCGACGTCACGGCCACGTACCCGGCCAGACTCACCATCGCCAGGTCGCCGACCGGGAGCTGCGCGCGCACGCGATCGAGCGTTGGGAATCCTGCAGGCGGGTTGAACGCGGGGTGGAATCCGCCGACCGAGAGCAGCATGTTCGGGCGGTCGAGCAGCTCCGCCCGCAGCGCCATCGCGCCCGAGAGCGTGATCAGTCCCGCGATGTGGGAGTCGCGCAGGACCGCGTTGAGGGCCAGCGTGCCGGCGGTGAGATCGGCCAGCCCCGCCACGTCCATGTGCAGCTCGACGGCCGGCGCGGCGGCGTCGGGCAGCAGGGCGGACACCTGCCCGAGCAGCGCGATGCGGATGGGATCGGGCAGCTCGACGATCACTCCGAGATTGGCCTCGACGATCGTGCGCGGGCCCCACCCGATCTTGCACATCACACCGAACAGGAACTGACCCGGTGCGGGCGGAAAGACGGCGGAGAGATCCTCGATGATGGCCGGCGCGTTCGCGACCGGATCCTCCGGGAACATCACCGAATCGAGGGCGCCGCCCAGGAGGCGCTGCTCGAGCGCCGCGAAGTCCAGCGTGCGGTTCACGCCCAGGAGGCCGCCGACGCCATTCAACGTGAAGCCGAACGACAGTTGAATCGGCGGAAACTCGCTGAACACGGAGAAGAACATCGACCAGCCGTCGATGCCAGGCACCTTGGTCTCGATGATGCCGATCGCCGTCAGTCCAAGCTCGGCGAAGCCCACCTGCGCGACGCCGGCGTAGCGGCCTGCGTCGTGGTCGATTGCCAGATACCCGCCGCCCGTCACCAGGCCGCCGAGGTCGATCGCGATGCCGAAGCCGTCGGGTGGCTTGAGCGCGGCCGTGACGCGCGCCGATCCGAACGAACCGGCGGACGAGCCGGGGCCCGCCGGTTCGACCGTGACGCGAATGCCGATGTCCTCGGCGGCGAGCGCGAGGACGCCAAGATCGATCCCGCCGCTCACGGCAGCCTCGCCGACGATGCCGTCGGTGCCGGCGAACAGGGCAATCCGGATGCGGTCGACGTGGAGAGGACCCACGACGATGTCGAGCGGCTTGATCACCTCGAAGCCGAGGCCGCCTTCGATGGTCACGCCGTCGCGTCCACTCCACGCGACGCTGAGCCCCGCGTCGATTGCAAGCTCATCGGCGCCGAGGACCTCGGCGACGAAGCTGTCACCGGCGCCCGGTGCGATGACGAGCCGGAGGCCGCCTTCGGCAGGTGTGCCGAGCGCGAGGGTGACACGCGCGTCCGGGGCGCCGCCGCCGAACGACAGCTCGACGCCGGCGGCGGCCGAGACGATCTCGAGGCGGCATCCGTCTGCGGTGCCGAACAGCGCAACCGGCTGGCCGCCGAAGGCGAGCGTTGCGGCCGCGGTCACCCGGTCGGGTCCGATGGCACGCACGCCGGCGGGATCGATCGCGATGCCTGCAGGCGCCGCGAGCGTGTTGTCCGACGAGAGGCTCAGCGTCCACGACCCGAGCGGCACCGTCGCGCTCGACGGCACAGCCGTCGTGAGTACGACCGCGATGCCCGCCGGATCGGTCTGCGCCGTCCGGCTCGCGGGCACCAGCGCCAGTCCCGGCGGACGCGCGGCTGTCGAGCCGAGGAGCCGCGCGAGCGCCAGGTGCAGCGCCAAGGCCCCGGACGGGACGGTCCCGGCGGTGGCCACCTCACCGAGCTCGGGCGGCATCGCCTCGATCTCGTGGGGCACCCCGAGCGCCCCCAGCCACCGCGACAGATTCACCAGGAACCGCGCGTGCGCGAACGTTCCACCCCAGTCGTAGGTGCCGGCGATGGCGGCGTTCGGATCCGTGAGGACCGCGGTCAACTGGTCCCACTTGAGGGCGCGCCGCGGCGGCATGTCCGGTGCGATCTCGGTCTCGACGATGACCCCGGCGAAGTGCAATCCTTCGTAGACGGCGGGTGCGTGCACAGCCAGCCACGTGACGGTGAGGTACTCGGGGATGTCGAGCGCCATCTGCTTCCACGCGGCCTTGTCATCGAGCGGCGCGGGGAGGGTGGCGAGTGAGGCAGCGTCGATGTCGCCGAGATTCTTCAGCGCGTCGAGGATGCCGGTGATGCTGCGGTACAGCGTCTCGACGTCCTGGCCGTCCAGCGGCGCACCGCGCGCCGGCAGCGCCGCGGTGAGCGCTGACACATGCTCGGCAATCGCCATGACGCCGCGCACGGCCTCGGCCTGCTCCTCTTCGAGCTCGATCCGCCAGCCGAGCTCCTCGATGAGCGCCACGAGATCGGTGCGATCGGTCGCGGCTGCCACCAGCGGCTCGAAGAACGTCCCGGCGAACTCCTCGATGGTCCAGGCCATGGTCAGAGCACCAGGATCTCGGGCTGACGCAGCTCCACGTCGAGGTGGAACGGCGTGCGCATGGCCAGGATCTGTTCAACGAGGTCGCCGTCGATCACCCCGGTCTTCGGATCGATGGCGACCCGCATCGCGAAGAGGCGACGGACGTCTACGGTGCGGCCGGCCCCGTCGATCGCCTGCTCGAGCACGTCAGCGATCGTGCGGTCCGACTCGCCGATCGTCTGCCGCGATCGATCGAGGACCGACTTGCGCGCTGCGGCGGTGTCCGTCACCTTCCCGCTCATGAAGTCGTTCATCTCCGTGAGCCACGCCCGCATCTCCGCGTCGGATTGCGCAATCTTCGCGATCGCGCCGTCGAGATCGTCACCGGCGGCGGCTACGATGCGGCTGTGGAGCCGCGCCTCGTCCACATAGAAGGTGTAGATGTCGTCCACCGGACGAAAGTCCTGGGCGCCGTCCACCGCGAGCTTCGGTCCGTCGCCTTTGGCCCAGAGGTCCGTTCCTGTCGCGGCGGTGTGCTTCAGATGCTCGCGCCACATCCGGCGCAGATCGGAGCTGAACTGTCCGAAGAACTCGCCGCCGAAGCCCACGAGTGCCGCGTGCGTCTCGAACGACTTGGCCTGCCCGATCCCCGCCTTTCCTCCCCGCAACACGACGAAGTCGGGGCCGGACTTGCCGTCGATGAGCACTTGCAGGATCACGTCCTCACCCTTCTCCTGCAGGTGCACGGCGATCTCGAGCTCGAAGACGAACCCCTTCTCGTAGCCGGACCGTCGAATCGCGCCGTCGATAGCCCCCTCCACGCCGCGCAGGCCCCAGAGCGATCGCACGCCAGGCGTGCCGAGAATTTCCACCGACACCTCGACCGCGTCGTGCGCTTCGATGAGGCGATGCACGAGCTCGTCGGGATGGAGCTTGCCGTCCTGGCCGAGAATGCGTTTGACGTGGTTCTCCGAAAATTCGTCGAGGCGCGAGCCCATCGACGAGAGCGGCACCCAGTCGCCGCCGGGCGAGGCGTGGCGGAGCAGATAGTTCTGCGCGAACTCCAGGTGCTTATCGACATCGGCGTCGGTGGCTGTGCCGTGCTCCTTGATCAGCGCCTCCTTGATCTTGGCGGCGAGCGCCTTCCGATCGCGGACGAGCGTGACGATCTCTGCGCGGAACTTCGGTCCCGGCGCGGCGGGAATGCGCGCGTGGTTGACGCTGCGCCACCGCTTCATCGCGCGGACCTGCCGATCGTTGTAGTTCACGCGCGTGCCGGGGTTGGGGCCGAGCAGCGCATCGAGAATCACGCGCGCGCGTCCCTTCGAGACGTTCTCGACGAAGGCCTCGCGCGACAGGTACTTGTCAAGGTCGGGCTTCGGCGCCGGAAGGGTATCCCAGACGGCCCGTCGCCGTCCGACCCACGCGCGATACGACTCCTGCAGCTCGGGGATGATGAAGCCGGCACGGCCCGGCGGCGCGATCCGGCTGAGTGGGATCCAGTTGAAGGATCCCGCTCTGCCGCCCGACTTCATGGTGTTGACCACGGCATGCTGGAACGGATCGGCAAGCCCGCTCTTCAGCGACTGCAACAGCGTGTCCCGCTCTCCGGGATTCCCCGACGACTTTGCCGCGTCCTCGACGAACCGCGCCACCTTGGCTTCGGGGACCGTCTCGCCGGTGACGGTGCCCAGAAACTCCGTGAGCTCGAGCGACGGTTTCGCCGGGTCGGTCGGCACGCGGCGGACGATGCCGACTGCCAGCTCAGTCAGTGGCATCGATCACCGCCAGCCAGTCCATGCGCGTTCCCGTCTCGCTCGCGATCGCTGCCGCCTTGAGCCCCTTCAAGGTCGCACCCGAGACGAACGGGATCATGATGCCGCCCGCCAGCAGCGCCCGATCGAAATTGGTGATGGGCCGGCCCCACTTGTCGGTGCCGGTGTAGAACGACAGCAGCAGCTCCGCCGCGTCGGTGGCGTCGCCGACCACCGGAATCAGGCCGATCGCGATATCGACAATGGTCGTCGCTACGTCGCCGGCGAAGCGCGCCGTGAGATCGTCGAGCGGCTGCGAATTCCACGTGAGGTCCGCGCGGGCGGACACCTGACGGAATTCGCCGGTGCCGTCGCTCTCCATCCACGTGGGACGAACGGGCCCCTGGTTGTCCCCGGGCATGAACAGCAGCGGAGCGCCCTGGGGCGGAATGTTCGCAAGGTCGGAGCCGATGTAGTAGTAGTCCTTGAAGGCGCTCTCGGAGAGCACGTTGGCCTCGACGTGGACCTTGACGCCCGGAGTGGAGTACACGACGAGCCGGTACTGGAGTACGTCGACGTTTGCGTACTTGGGCTGCGCCCGAGTCCCGCGGGTCTCTGCAGCCTCCCAGTCGACCACTCGGGTCGCCTGGCGGACCGTTGGCGTGACCTCGTACGCAAACCGATGCTCGCCGCTGGTCTCGTCGACCAGGATCTTCACCGTCTGAGCGCCGCCCCAGCCGGGCCAGCGGCCCGCGTCGTTGCCCTGGTAGGAGAGCTCTACTCCCTGCACGGTCTCTTCCCGCACGTGCTTGATCGCAACGACCGGCTGCGCCGCGTTCGCGCGTGCGGCCACAGCGACGGACCCGAGCCCGTCGATCGCCTCAATCGCGGCATCGTCTGCGATGTCATCGAGCGTAAGAGCCCTTGGCGCGGTCAACACTTCCGGCGAGATCCGCTCGCCGTGCAGCGGCACGAGCTCGACGTCCTGCACGCGGTAGATCTCGACGGGGACAGAGCCCTCGGGCCACTCCTTCTTCGTGATCTGCACGCCAGGAGCGGCCGCGATGAGAAGACGGGGTTTGTCCCAGTTCGGGTCGAGTCCGCGGCGTGCCTCGGCCATCGAGCGATCCGATGGAAGCGGCATGCGCGGCACGTACTCCCAGCACACGCCCCGCACGAGGTCGTATCCGAGCGTGGCGTTCAGCAGCCGCAGCTCGATGCCGTAGTGTGTGTAGCCGGGCAGCGTCAGACGGATCATCCCACCCTCTGCGTACGCGAGCACGTCGTACTCGACGTCCTCGTCCTCGCTGGCGGACGTCGACACGCCGTTGGCAAAGACGCCGTTGGCGAACAGCTCGAAGATGGTCAGGAGCAGCGGCGAATGGAAGTCGGTGCCGGCAGCCTCCCGTTCGGCGTCCTCCGCCGACAGGCCGCACGCACGATAGACGGCTTCCAGGCGCTTGCGGAACCGGCGCGCGCGCAGCTTCGGAGCCGGGAACGAGGTGCCGCGCACGACGTGCCGGAGCATCTCGAGCGTCGTCGCCAGATCGCCGCCACCGTCCCGCTCCAGCTCGGGTTCCTCGATCGGCGTACCGTCCTTGCTTTGGCGGACGATGACCTCGCCGCGGCAGTTGTAGATCAGCCGCTGTATCAGCACCGAGGGCCACGCGAGCGGCGGCGCTGGCGCTGGAAGCGCCGCAAGTGCGTCACTCTCCTGATAGTCGATGTACGAGAGGCCGAGCGCATAGACGCCCGGCGTCGACAAATCCACCGTCGCGGGCTGCCACAGCGATTCGTGCACGCGCGCGATTGTGTCGCGGAGGTAGTCCGCGATCCGCGACGCCGACTTCTGCGGGAACGGCGGCGCCGGCGCGTCGAGGAGCAATGGCCCGTCAGCCCACG
Source organism: Acidobacteriota bacterium (assembly GCA_947465645.1). The sequence continues at coordinate 30,192 of CANIBQ010000040.1, forward strand.
TGGCCGGATCGAGGATCCACAGCCCGCCTGGCGCCAGCTCGAGCCCGCCGTCGCGCGGTTCCGACCACCAGGCCGCCGCCGCGTCGCCGACGAGCCGAGACAGGAACATTGTCACGGGCACGACGATCAGGCGGAAGAGCGCGACGAACAGCTCGTTCTTGAGAACCTCGCCATCGGCAAACACTCTCGACGTGTCGAGAAACGTCCCGAAGGTGACCTGGCCGGTCGAGGCCTGACTCAGCCTCGAGATGTTCTCCTCGAAGATCTGGCCGACGGTCGTCTTGCTGCCAACTCCCGTCTTCGTGATCCCGCGCCGGGTCAGGAATGCCGTCATCGGCTCGGTCACGTGGTCGCCGAGTTGCGCGAGGTAGGCATCGATGGCCGCGGTTTCGATCGGGATCGCCTTCGAGACGCCGTCGACCTCGAGCGGCTCGAGGTACACGCGCAACATCGCGTTGAGACCGGACGGCCCGTCGAGGCTGTACGCACTGGAGGGGCGGGGATTGATCTCGACGCTGAAGGGGTTCTGCGCAAATCCGATTCGGATCGTATTTCTGCTGAAGTTCTGATTCGACCCGAGTTTCGGGTAATCCGGGACCACGAGCTCGATCGCGGGGATCTCGTAACCGGCCATGGCGAACGCGACGACCATGTCTTTGCTCATGGTCACCAGGTCGTCGAGATCGTCCTGGGTGATCCGCAGCTCGCCAGTCTCCGGGTAGGGAGGCGGCGACTCCATGTACGCGCTGCCCAACGAGGGAGTCCAATAGCGGAACAGACGCGGCATCACCGGCCGCCCCCGTCCACGGGACGGCCGTTGGCGGCGAGCGCGACGTCGGTGTCGCGGCCGCTGGTGCGCATGACGCCCGCGGGTCGCTTGCGGCGGCCGACCCACACCACGAGCCGCCCGTCCGCGCCGCGCGCCGCCTGGAACGCGCGGGTCAGCTCGACCCCGCCGCGCGGCACGGTCTCGTCGTGGATGCGTAGCGGAGCGGCCGGCGCCATCATGCGGCCCTGCGGACCGGCGAGCGCCGTCGCCAGCGTGCCAAGCTCGTCCCAGCTCCGCATCCGCCCCCGGCGCAGGTACCCGGTGACGCGTTGGCGCTCCACCTCCGGCAGCAGGGGCAGCCAGAACGGCGGCGTCTGCTGCTCGAGCACGTAGCGCCACGCGCCGTCGGCCACGCCCGCGCCAGCCGTCTCGCGCAGCGCCAGCCACTGCTGGCGGCGATCGCGGACGGAGCCGTCGGGCTGCTCGACCTGCTCCTCGATCGCCCACGCGAGATTCGCCGCCTCGTCGCGCATGAGCTCCGTGCGCTCGATCGGAGGTCCCTGGTGCAGTCCGTCGGCGACGCGCGGCACGTACAGCCACGGTGAGAGATTCGACTCGACCGAGCGATCGCCGGTGAGCTCGAAGAAGCGCCACGCCCGGTTGGCGCCATCCTGTACGGCCGAGGATGTCACGACGCGGCTCTCTCCGAAGCAGTCGAAGACCTTCACCTCCACCACGCGCCCCAGCGATCCGGTGGGCATCGGCACGGGCACGACGTACCAATCGTCGGAGTACACCGTGGCGAACTCGGTGAGCACGAGCTGCGGCAGGTCGGTCGCCTCGGCCTCGAGCTCGCCGAAGAAGACGACACCGTTCTCGAAGTCCCAGAAACGGCGGGCGGGCATCCCGGCGTACCGCACGCGTGCCGGCACGATCCACGCGTCTTCGATCTGCGCGGGCCTGGCGGCAAACGCCCGTCCGTTCGCCGACGAGAGGTTCACCTCGTGCCAGTCGAAGCGGCCGCCCGCATAGCCGTCGGCACGCAGCTCGGCGCCAATCGTCGAGGCGTGCAGCGAACACGCATATTCGAGGCGCGTTTCGTCCCAGTAACCACCCGTTCGCTGCGGTTCGACGAAGCGGCGGTCGTAATCGGCGGTCCAGGCCTTGAACGCCGCGGCAATCAGGACGCGCTCCGCGGCGGTCGCGCCCGCGGCGACGGCGAGCTTCTCGACGTGCGCGGGCGGCAGGCGTCGAAACGCCGCCGCGTCGAAGACCCGCGCGGCGCACAGGCGGAGCAGGCGCGACGCCGTGGCGTCGGCGGCGAGCGGACACACCTTGCGCACCGAGGCGGCGAGCGGCGCGCGAACGCGATCGGGCACGCGGCGCAGAAACGCGAGCGCCGCCTCGGCGCTGCGCCTAGGCGCCGAGGGGCCCGTCGCGATCGCCTCGGCTTCGATGGCCGCCTCGAGCGGAGCCGACTGGTCGGTCAGCGGCCGCACCGTGCCGTCGGCGCCGGCGATGCGATCGACCGGCACCGAGCCGTGCCGCACCTGGACGCGGACGGGACTCGCCGCGTCCTCGCCCTTGAACGCGCCGAACTGCCACTGACGCCCCAGCATCCACAGCGGATCGGCAATTCGTGCCTCGAGCCCTTCGCGCAGGTCGGAGGTGCGAGCCAGGCCCGAGAGCTGCGCCCACGCGGTGGTGGCGCTCATCGCGTCCCCGCCTTGACCTGACCGAGGCTGGCGTCGGCGAACACGGCGGGCAGATGCTGATCGAACTCGCTGAGCACGGCGCCATCCACGCCGCGCGATTTCGCCCAGTCGATGGTGTCGCGCACGGTCTCGAGCAGCAGATCAGCATTCCACGTGCGGCCGGGCGGACACGTCGCGAGGAGCATCGCCTGCGGCGCCTCCGCGTTCGGCGACTCGATCTCGAGCGCCAGCCCGGTGTCGCGCCGCCGCGCCGGGATACGGTCAACGACCTCGTCGACGACCAGCCCCGAGAGGCTGCGGCGGGTCGCATCGAGCCGCCAGTCGGCGTGTGGCGCGAGCAGCAGGAGCGAGGTCCGCTGGCGATCGTCGCGCGGGACCCCCGCGGCGCACCACGGTTCCCCGGCATGATCCGGCCACTGCGCGAGATGAGTCGCCGGAGCGGGCACGCCGGTCATCTGGTCGACCATCAACGCCTCCGCCAGTCGGCCGAGCGGCGGGCGGGCGCGGCCGATCGCGTCGAGCCAGTCGCGGGGCGACAGCGGCGACGCGGCCTGGCGCTCCTTCGAGCGGACGAACATCCCGATGAGCGGGGCCGCCGGTGTCACCGCGGCGCAGCCTGGGACGGCAGGACCGAACAACGTGGTGAGAACACGACGCGCGGCGCGAAGCCGCTCGTCCCCCGCGCGATCGGGTGCGGCCGCCTCAAGCGCCGCGGACGCCGTGGCGAGGCGCCCGCGCCCGCCGCGCACCGTGGTCCACGCCAGCCGCTGGCGGGCCGACCCGTCCAGGCCGTGCGCCAGCACGTCCACGTGCCCGAAGCGCGCCAACGCGCGCAGCACCCCGGACAGTCCCGCCGGTTCTGGATCGTGCAGCGGCGACGCGTCGGCCTCGGTGGCGGGCGGCAGCAGCGCCTCAACACTCTCAATCGCCTGTCGATAGCTCGCCAGCGCCGCACGCGCCCGTTCGACAACGGCATCCGGCGAGGCGACGGCCCCCTCGGGCAGGTCGCGCGTCTCGATCGGCCGCGCGCGAAGCAGCACGTCGCGCCACGCGGCAAGCCGATCCGCCGCGGTATCGTCGTCGTCGGCTCCCAGCATCGTGGCCATCGCGGCCGATGAAGGCCCCAGCGTCTGCAGCGCCCACGCGGTGATCCATCTGTGCAGCGGCGACCCGATGTCCCCCGGTCCGCCGGTCATGGCCAACACGTCGAGCGCCCCGAGCGCAAAACCCGGCGTGACGATGACATCGGCGAGCGAGGCTGGGATTTCGCGCGGCGCCTGGTCTGGCGCGGCCACGACAATCCGTACGCGCAGCGTCTTGGGATCACCAATCAGCGTCTGGGCGATCGACTCGGCGTCGGGATCGGCCAGCGCCCTCGGCGATCGGGTTGGCGGCCAGGCGGTGGCGCCGCCGGGATTGGCGGCCATCGCCACCGTCGTGCGGACCAACGCGCCCGCCTCCGGCGTCTTCACGATGTCGAGCTCCGGCACCGCGCCGCTCCCGTCGGCGATGGCCGACAGCGAGGCGCCCGCCCGGACAGGGTTGCCCTGCACCAACGCGTGCGTCGCGTCGGCCAGCACCGCGTCGGCCATTGCGTCCACCGACCCGTCCAGCGCGCGCAGCGCATCGCGGATCTCCGTGATGCCCGTCGCGGGCGTCCCATCGGCGAACTTCATCGCCGCGGCGAGCGCCGCCGAACCGGCGCCGTGGTTCCACACGGCCGCCAGGTCGAGTCCATCCACCACAGGCGCCACGGGATCGGGCGTCCCGCCGGTGAGCGTGATCACCGCGCGCCTGACTGGATCGATCCACACGGAGAGACCGGCCGACGAGAGCGCACGCTCGAAGCGGGCGCCGAGCACGTCGCCGAGATCCGCGCCCTGCCGCACGGCGTCGAGACACCATGCGGCGTCGCGCATGCGCGCTGAGCTGAGATCGACGGCGAGCGGGTCGTTGGCCCCGCCCTCGCCGCGCGCATGCCAGCCGGATCGCAGTACCGCGGCGGTCGTGGCGTGCGCCAGCGACGGGGTGTGCACGAAACCCTCGCGGCGGACGCTGGCGGCGCTCCACGACGGCCGCACGCGTTCGACGAATCCAAATGCCGCCGCTTGCACACCCGTCGCACGATCGATGCGCACCTCCTGGAGGCGGCGGGCGGCCAGCGCGGATGCCCACGCATCCAGCCGCCACGCCGCGAGGCCGAGCGACTGCCGCAGCAGCAGCGCCACCTCGTCGGCGCCGAGCGCGGACAGGCTCTCGAGCGCCGAGGCCAGCTCGCGAAGCTGCGGTCCTGCCGCCAGGAGCGATGCCTCGCGGGCCAGGCGATACAGCAGCGGCTGCCGGCTGTTGACGGCGAAGGGCGGCGCGCCGGCGGAGGGACCCGGGCCAAGCCGCTGCCGCGCGTCGCGCGCCAGCCAGGCGAGATACGTGGACGGCGTCACCGCGGCATCGCCGTCGAGCGTGACGAGGGTGGCGCTGTCGACGGACGCGGCGTCGGCTGCGAAGACGGTGTAGGCGAGCGGCGGATCGTTGTGGCCCGCGCCCATGGGGCCCTTCATGAGCGCGGCCGGTGCGCCTGCCGTTGCGAACGGCGCGATGCGCGCCGCGTGCTCGTCCAGATGCTCCATCGCGTCTTCGCAGAGCCCGATCAGCAGGTCGAGGCTCGCGAAGAACGCCGTGGTATCGGCGGCGGACAGCATCTTCTGGGTGCTGGGACTCCGCACCGTCGTCTCGCTGCCATGACCGCTGCGGAACCGCATCAGCACCGCGCGCACGTGCTCGAAGTCAGAGCGCTGGTGGCGCAGCGACGGCGTGTGCTCCTGCCGCCCGAGCGAACCGCCCGCGATGTACCCGAGGACGTCGTTGACCCGGCGCGCATTCGGGTTGAGCGCCGGATCGAACACGCCGGCGCGGTAGACGTCGAAGACGAACCCGAGGCCCGGGGTCTTGTCGGTCATGACGCGCGCCTCGAAGGTCGCCGGGTGCGCCGTGCGGCTGAGAAGGTCGAGCAGCGTCTCGCCGGGATCGGTGCCGTCGGCCGCCTCGGCGTCGGACAGGCGCGTGAGGCCCGCGGCGGCGCGCTGCCACGACGGCCGCAGCCTGGCGATGAGCGCCGCGAGCGCCGCCGCCCGCGCATCGCCGTCGCCAACGCCGTCGAGCAGCGCCACCGGGGCCACGCCAAACGGACTCGCGCCGAGCCGCAGCGCGGGGAGTGTGCCTCCGCCGCGCACATGCGTGATGAAGAACGCGCGGATCCACGCGACGTCGGCGGCGCTGAAGAAGCGCTTCGACGGTCCGGCCAGGAGCTCGTCGAAGTACCGTCCCCACGTCACGGGCCAGAGCAGCGTGTTCATCGCACCCATCGCGGCGTCTTCGGCGCTGCGCGCGAACTCGAACCGCTGGAGCACGCCGGTGCCGATGCCGAGCGCCGCGGCCGCCCGTGCGGCATTCGTCGTCGGGACGCCTGGCTTCGCGGCGGCGGTCAGCGCGCCGGCGACGGCGCGTTCACCGGGCGGCGCCGCCGTGACGAGGTCGGGGAACTCGCGGGCGAACAGCGCATCCACGTCGTCATCGGGCGGAATCCACCCGCTGCTGACGCTTGCCGTGTTGTTGGTCGGGAGTCCCTGCGGCGCAAACGCCGCGCCCCGCGCGTACAGATGCGCCTCGAGCAGCGACTCGACGGCGGCAGCGGCATTGGCCGCCGACGGGGTCCCAATCACGTAGAGCTCGTCGAACCCGTTCGCGGCGGCCACCGGCAGCGGCGCCTGTATCGCCATTCCCGCGCGCAGCGCGCGATCGAAGTCGAAGAGCCATGCCGCATCGGACGAGGTCTTCGTCCCGGCTGCCGCGGGGTCGAGATCGGCCGGGTCGACGGAAAAGGCGAGCGTGGCATTCACCGCCGTGCTCTCCGACTGAAACACCTTTACCCCGCTGACAAAGCCCGACGCGATCCAGCTCCCGGGAAGCACGCCCGCGCGCGCCTTCGTCATCGTGCCCGCCTTGCGAACCGCCGGTGTCGCGCCGTTCCGAGTCTTCCGCGCAACCCATCCCGCCCGTCGCGCACCGGTGGCCGCGCAGAGCGCCCGCCATGCGGCCAGTCGTGACGCCTCGTCCTTCGACGCCGCGATCGCCGTCCAGAACGCGGCGCCGGCCGACGCCTCCTCGGCGGCCAGGGTGGGATCGTGGGCGTCGATGGCGCAGGGATCGGGAAAGATCCGGATTCGGATCTGCTTCGACGGTCGATCGTAGAAGCGCGTTTCGATGCGCACCGGTAGCATCAGCATCGGCAGCGGCGTCACAGGACGCGCCGGCGCAACGGGAGCGGCGGGTGTACGCGTGACGGGGGCAGGCGTCTTCGCCATCAGCGAACCAGCCCGTCGGCGTGGAGGAGCACCCGCACCGGACGCTGCCAGGTCAGACGGGCCATGTCGGCCGACGTGCGGCCCCAGACCGCGCCCTCGACGGGAACGGCCGACCACGACGGGTTCGACGGGGCGTGAGCCAACGCGGCGAGCGCGGCAGCGGTGCCGGCGAAGTGTCCCCACGACAACGCGTTTGCGGTCGCGGGCGCCGTCTTCGGCGTGAACGCCGCGGCCGCATCGAGTCCGAATCGCGGCGCCGAGGCGTGTTCTTCGAACACCACGAACCAGCCGGCCTTCCCGAGCGCCGCGTTGCGCGAACCCACCATCGTGTCCGGATCCAGATCGAAGCCGAAGAACGCCGCTCCGGTGCCCAGCCGGCCGGTGAAGATCGGCGGCCTTGCATTGAGGAAGTCCTGAGGATCGACGGTCCGGCTGGATTTGTCGGGACGCCAGCGGGCCGGCACGGCATACACCATCACGTCCGGATGCCGATGCAGCAGCTCCGCCCGGAGCACGACGACCGCGTGGTCGTCGCGCGCGCCGGTGGCCATGGACGCCAGCGAGGCCGTGCGCGTCCAGGCACCGATCGGCGGGATGTCGGCGCGCTCATCGGTGTAGTCCCAGAAGCGGCGGAACCACGTGCCATCGAGACGGGCGGGGAAGCCGCGCCACGCGAACTCGCGGCTCATCTCGTGATTCATCCCGACGAGGTACGCGGCGATGAACTCGCTGTTCGAACGCAACAGCGTCACGCCGTTGAGCGGCACTCCGCCGATCCCGGGCACCAGCACGCCCGGCGCGCGCCGGGCCAGCAGATCGGCGCCCGCCCGCGCAAACGAGACGGCCGTCTCCGGGCGCGCCGGCACCGGCATGCCCTTGAACGCCCGCGCCGTCACGCCGCGCACGCGCGCGAACGTGCGCGCGCTCACGAGGTCGATCGGACGCGTGGCCCCGGAGAGTGCGTCGGCGATCGACGCAAGCGTGCCGGCGGGCGCGGCGGCCGCGCGCGGCGCGACCGGCCGCATGACGCGTTTCGAAAACCGCTGACCCGCGAGGCTCGACGCCGCAACGCCCGCGATCCCGTCGCGGCTCACCTCGCGTGACGGGGCCGCCGCACCTCTCGAGGCGAGCGTCACCGTGCTGTCGTACGACCTGGCCGGCGACGGGGCGATCGCCACCAGCGCCGACGACGCCACGCGCTCCTCGAGGATCGCGGTACTGCAGCGAGTCAACATCGAGGCGCGTGTGCCCACGCGCAGCGACGCGACGCGCCCGGCGCGTATGGCGATGCGGCCGAGCGCCGGGTCGAACGCACCCTTCGGCGTATCGCTCCCGGTGTTCAGGACGTGCGCAATCGTACGGCCGGTTGACGGCAGGACGATCGCTCGATGCGCGCGGCTCGTGATCCTCAAGCGGGCGTCGGCCGGGAGCGCGGAGAGGCGGCGGTGGACGGCACCCCCGACCGCGATCGCCACACGCGCCCGGCGCAGCACGGCTTCGGTGTCGCGGCTCTCGCCGGCCTGCCGCCACGCCTCGGCCATCAACGCCTCCTGCTCGCGCCGCACGGCGCGCGCCCCGAGCCCGGCCGCGGCGCGCCACGCCGGATCGGTATTGATTTCCCGCGCCCAGCCCTGAATCGCGACGTCGGCGTCCGACTGCCATGCGCCGTACCTCGGAGGGCCAACGACCGGGTCGTCCCGGAGCGGGACGTAGGCGGTGGAAGACGACGGCGGCGCGATGGGCGCGTCGAGCAGTGCGGTCACGGCGCGTTCGAAGGCCGTGCGATGCGCGTCGGGCCACTTCTGCCGCGCCGCGGCCGGCGACATCAGCGCCCCGGCAAAGTCGACCGCCGGCGGCGGCGTGCTGCTGACGCCGAGCGAGGCCGCGTCGAGCAGGCTGCCAGGGTTGGACAGGTCGAGCGTCACGAGGCCGAGGCGCTCGTCGGCCGGCGCTGGAAACAGCCGGCGCGCCAGTGTCTCGAAGTCATCGCGTCCGGTTCGGAACCGCCAGGAGTAGTAGACAGGCAGGTCGAGCGCTTCCGTTTGTGCGTTCCACGCGAGCGCGGCGGTTGATGGATCGTCCACCGGCAACCCAAGGCCGGCGCGCCGGCCCGCTTCGAACGCCGGGACGAGGCACGCGATGTACGCGGTCGCGGCGTCGAGCCGGATGGGACAGATCAGGCGCGCAAGACGTACCTGCGGCGAGGCGTCGGTGACCTGAACGTGCGCCCACAGGTGCGCCTCGGCCAGCCGTGGGAGGCGCTGACCCGCGGCGGCGGAGATCGTCAGCACCGAGGTGCCGGACGTCCCCGCGAGCGACACGCCCTCATCGTCCTTCACGACGACGAGCACCAGCCACGGCATCAGGCGTCCCTGGCGATCGGGCAGCGCCGGCGTGAACCGCCATGGCAGATCGGGCACGGCGAGCTCGATGAACGGAAACAGGTTCGCTTCAGAGCCCGTCGATCCGGCGACTGGTTCCGTGCGCGTCACCAACGACGCGTCGAGACCGGTCACCGTGCCTGGACCCGCGAGCGTCACCTGGTGTGGCGCCACGGCGGGAAGACCTGTGCCGCTGACGGCAACGGTCAGCGTCGCGGCAAGCGAGGGGGGCGCGCCAGCGGCGCCGGCGCGCGCGGTCACGCGTGCGGCGAGCCCTGTCTTCAGCGCCGACAGGAACGAGTCACTCACGGACGGAGAGCGTAATCGATCGGCCGCGCGTTCTGGAACCGTTTTTCTTTCTGGCGCAAGATTCGGCCACCATCCCCGTCACCCAAGTCACGATTCGCCGATGCTAACATCGTGACTTCGTGATCCTCTCGTCCCTGCTGGCCCACCGCGATGCCTAGGAGACCGGCTCCGCGCCTCGTCGAAAAGGTCATGCGCAGCCTTGCCCGGGCCATCACGGGCCTCGAGCTGCCCGCCGTGGAGAAGATTTCCAACGAGCAGGCCGAGGATCCGTTTCAGATCCTCATCGCCACGATTCTCTCCGCCCGCACGCAGGACGCCACCACGCACGCCGCATCCACGCGCTTGTTCAAGGTGGCCCGCACGCCGCGGACGATGGGGAAGCTGCAGGAGAAGGAAATCGAGAAGCTGATCTATCCCGTCAGCTTTTACCGGTACAAGGCCGGGTACGTGAAGGCGTGCTGCGAGATGCTCGTCACGCGGTTTGGCGGCCGGGTGCCGAATACGATGGAGGAGCTCCTGCTGCTGCCGGGGGTCGGCCGGAAAACGGCGAACCTCGTGCTGATTCTCGGATTCAAGAGCGTGCAGAACATCTGCGTCGACACCCACGTGCACCGCATCTCGAATCGTCTCGGCTGGGTGAAGACAGGTCTGCCGGACGAGACGGAGCAGGCGCTGTACAAGGCAACGGACCGCCGATGGTGGCCCTACCTCAACCTGTACCTGGTGACCTGGGGGCAGAACGTCTGCCGTCCGGTCTACCCGCGGTGCGGGGATTGCGTCATTGCCGCCGATTGCCCAAGAATTGGGGTTCCACCGAGGAGGTCAGCACGATGAGTCGAATGAGCGTGACACTGGCAGCGGCAGCGCTGTTCGCGGTATCGATCGGCAGCGAGGCGGCAAACCAGGCCGCTGGCGCGCGCGGCCAGGCGAGAGGCGCCACTCCGGCGGCCGCAGCGAAGCCGGCCGCCGCCGGGCCGATCCTGGTGATCGATACGGTGAAGGGACCGATCGAGATCCAGATGTTCCCGGCCGAAGCGCCGAAGACGGTGGCCCACATCACCGCGCTTGCGAAGCGCAACTTCTACAACGGCCTGCGGGTGCATCGCGTGGAGCCCGGGTTCGTCGTCCAGTTTGGCGACCCCCAGACCAGGGACATGACGAAGCGCGATCGGTGGGGCAATGGCGGCAGCGGCAAGCCGATTGGGGTTGGCGAGCCGAGCGCCAGGCACAAGCACGTCATCGGCGCCGTCGCGATGGCGCATCCCGGCGATCCGAAGCTGGCCGACAGCCAGATGTACATCATGCTCGGCCCCGCAGCGCGCCTCGATGGGGGCTACACGGTGTTCGGGCAGGTGATTTCAGGGATGGACGTCGTACGCCGGTTGGCCATTCCCGACGTCATCAAGCGCATCAGCGTGAAGGGCGGAGCGTAACGAGCGGCGTCGCAACCGCAGGACTCGTCGTCACCAGGTCGCGGATCTCCGGGTAGCGATCGACGAGCTGCGGCGGATACGCGCCCTCGATCGGTTCGCCGAGCTGCGCTTTCAGCATCACGGCATTGACCACCGACTTCGCGGAGAAGTGATTGTTCGTGTAGAGATACGCTTTCTTCACGAGCTCCCTGGCCGCACCGGCCGTCTCCGCGAACTCCTTCAGCTCTTCCCCGGAATAGAGATAGTTGTAGCGATCCTCGCTCTTGTCGTGGCGCCACCACTGCGCCACGTTCCGGCCGTGCAGGCGCATATAGTAGAAGCCCTTGATGTTCGGCAGGTAATTCTGGCGGATCGAGAACTGGAACTTCGGCTCGTCGATCTGCACCCACGCGGCGTTGAAGCCGTTCAGCAGGGCGAGCGTGTCGCCGAACGCGTCGCTCCAGCTTCGATGCCGCAGTTCCACCGCCACGCCATATTCCCGGAACACGCGCAGCAACTGCGACAGGTAGTCGCGCGAGGCGGGGCTGTCCTTGAAACTCGGTGGAAACTGCGCGAGGAGCGCGCCGAGCTTGCCGGCGGAGGCGAGAGGATCGATCCCGGCGCGAAAGTCGTCCAGGTCGCTGCGGGTGACCTGCGCGAGCAGGTCGAGCAGGGCGCCTTCCGAGCCCGGCGCCGACTTCAATGCCGCCTCACGGAACATCTTGGGGTGCGTGAATTTCTGATAGAGCTTCAGAGAGAATTCGAAGCCCGGCGGCGTCCGGGCGGCCCACCCGGCCGTGACCTCGGCGCGCGGCTGCCCATAGAACGTGGAGTTCACTTCGACGGTATTGAAGTGCTCCGCGTAGAACCGCAGCTCGTCGAAGCCGGCGGTGCCCGCCTTCTTCGAGCGCGTCGCCGGGTAGAAGAGCCCGTTCCAGGTGCCCTTGCCGGTGGGATAGCTCCAGCCGGACGTGCCAATGCGTAGGGCCGACATGGTTGTGGTCGATAATAAAAGAGATTGCTGACGATCAACGAGATCTTCTACTCGATCCAGGGGGAATCGACCTACGCGGGCCGGCCGTGCGTCTTCGTCCGCCTGACCGCGTGCGATCTGCGGTGCTCGTGGTGCGACACGCCGTACGCGTTCCACGAGGGAACGAAGCGGTCGCTGGACGATGTGCTGGCGGAGGTCGATCGGTACGGGTGCCCGCTCGTCGAGGTGACGGGAGGGGAGCCGCTCCTGCAGGAAGGCGTGTACGACCTGATGCAGTCGCTCGTCGAGCGTGGCCGCACGGTGCTGCTCGAAACCGGCGGTCACCGCAGCACGGGCCGCGTACCAGACAAGGTCGTGACCATTCTCGACGTGAAGTGTCCCGGGAGCGGGGAAGCGCACAGAAACGAGTGGTCGAACCTCGATCGCCTCCGGCCGCATGATGAAGTGAAGTTCGTGATCAAGGATCGCGAGGACTACGAGTA
>CANIBQ010000041.1 GCA_947465645.1 Acidobacteriota bacterium
ATGGGCTTGATCCGATTCGGTGGACATCTTCCGAAAGGTGGATACGATGTCCCGAATGCCCAAACGCAGCACGACCCGGCGGCCCCGGCGGCAGTTCTCTGACGAGTTTCGAAGCGGCGCGGTCCGTCTGGTCTTGGATGAAGGCAAGACGGTCGGCGCCGTCGCCCGCGAGCTGGATCTGACGCCGTCCGCCTTGTCCGGGTGGGTCCGGCAGGCGCGCGCCGATCGGACGCAGGGCAAGACCGGCCTGACGACTGAGGAGCGCGCCGAGTTGGCCACGCTGCGCAAAGAGAATCGCCAGTTGCGGATGGAGCGCGACATCCTAAAAAAAGCCGCGGCCTTCTTCGCCACGCACCAGGCGTAGTGTTCGCCTGGATTGCCGCGGAGAAGGCCGAGTTCCCGATCGCGACGCTCTGTCATGTCCTGCAGGTCTCGCCCAGTGGCTTCTACGCCTCGCGCGGGCGGCCGGAATCGACACACACACGTGACGACCGCCGCCTGAAGGTCCTGGTGCAAGCGTCATTCGACGAGAGCAAGCAGCGCTACGGGAGTCCTCGTGTCCACGAGGACCTGCTCGAGCAGGACGAGCGCGTCAGTCGGAAGCGGGTCGTGCGCTTGATGCAGGAAGACGGGCTGGTGGCTCGACAGCGCAAGCGCTACAAGCTGACGACGATGAGTGACCACGACCAACCGGTGGCGGCCAATCTCCTCGACCGGCAATTCGAGGCAGACGCCCCGAATCAGCGGTGGGTCGGCGACACGACGGAGTTCGTCATTGGCGGCAGCGGCAAGTTGTACCTGGCCGCGATCCTGGATCTGTTCTCACGGTTCATCGTGGGCTGGGCCATCAGCGCGGTCAATGACCGGCACCTGACGATCAAGGCGCTCGAGATGGCGCTGAAGCGCCGGTGCCCCGATGCCGGCCTCTTGCACCACTCCGACCAGGGCAGCACGTACGCCAGTGAGGACTACCAAGACGTGCTCGACACGCACGGCCTCATTTGCAGCATGAGCCGGCGCGGCAATTGTCACGATAACGCCGTGGCGGAGAGCTTCTTCTCGACGGTCAAGAGCGAGCTCGGGGAGCACTTCGACAGCAACGGCGAGGCGAAGATGGAGTTGTTCGACTACATCGAAGTGTTCTATAACCAGCGGCGCCGCCATTCGACGCTCGGCCAGATCAGTCCGGCCGCCTTCGAACGACGCGCCACCGCCGCGTAGGAGGCACGGTGGGGCGCTCGGCGGCAGCCAGAAGGCAATGGCGGGTGTCGACGGGATGGCCGCCGAGCACCTGTCGGCTTTCTGCAACCGTTGGACGACACAGATGAACGTAGATCGACTTAACTAAACCGTCCACCGAATCGGATCAAGCCCACGAGTTGAACAATGAGGCCAAAGCCGATCCCGTTGAAGACGATGTGCTTGGCATTCAGATTCGGTTCATCTTGAACGCTAAGAACGAGGGCGACGATACAAAGGACTTTCTCACACTCACGGCGACATTCCAGTTGACCTATGAGGGCGAGAATGTGAAAGAGATCGCGGAGGACAGCCGCATCGCTTTTGCTAACGTGAATGCCGTCTACAACGCATGGCCATATCTCCGAGAACTTGTACAGAACATCTCTAGTCGGATGTCAATTCCGCCCCTCACTGTGCCTCTCTTGAAGGTGAAATCACTTGAAAAGAAGGATTCAGGAAAGGCGACGGTCGCCTCAAAAGCACCCAAAAAGTGACTTGCGTTACGGGGCTAGAAACGGCTGAGCCAAGTTCAAACTGACCCACTACCCAAGCGCCGGCCGCTGCCGGCCCTCTGTCTTTCCGGGTACGATACGCGGATGCGAAATCCCGGACGTCTTGGCCAATGCGGATAGATCCGGCGGGTTGGCCGTTCATCGGCGGCGCGCTCGTCCTCGCCATCATCGCCGCCTTCTTCGTCAACGCGCTGCTCGGCGTCGCGCTGCTCATCCTGTGCGGCTTTTTCCTCTTCTTCTTCCGGGATCCCGATCGCGTCATCACCCAGGACGCGGCCGCCGTGCTGTCGCCGGCCGACGGCCGCGTGATGGTGGCGGGTGCGCCCACCGGCCAGGCGTTTCCGGCCGGGCAGTGGAAGCAGATCAGCATTTTTCTCTCGCCAACCGACGTGCACGTCAACCGGATGCCGATCGGCGGCCGGGTCACGAAAGTGGAGTATCATCCCGGCCGCTTCCTTCCCGCCTACCGGGCAGAGGCGGGAGACCTCAACGAATACACGGAGGTCTGGCTCGATCACGGCGGGCAGACGATCGTCGTCCGCCAGATCGTCGGCATCCTGGCGCGGCGCATCGTGTGCCGGACGAAGGTTGGCGACGTGGTGAAGGCGGGCGACCGGTACGGCGTGATGAAGTTCGGATCGCGGATGGACCTGTTTCTGCCGACCACCGCGACCGTGACGGTCAGGGTGGACGAGAAGGTCATCGCTGGAGTGACGGTAATCGCGAAACTGACGTGATGAGCCACGATACGAATCAGTCGACGGCCGCGAGGCGATCTCGAATCCGGATGCTGCGGCCCCTGCGGCGCAGCACCGATGCCATCCGCCGGCGGCGCTTCCGCCGCGGCGTCTACCTGCTGCCCAGCATGTTCACGATGGCGAGCATGTTCTGCGGCTACGCGTGCATCGTCTACGCGATGCGCGGCGAGTTCGCGACGGCAGCGCCGTTTATCGGCTGGGCGATCGTGGCCGACATGTTCGACGGCCGGATTGCGCGGATGACGGGCACGGAAAGCGAGTTCGGCGTCGAGTTCGATTCGATGGCCGACATCATCTCGTTCGGCATCGCGCCGGCGATCCTGTCATTCGCGTGGGGACTGGCGCCGCTCGGCCGCCTCGGGTGGGCCATCGGATTCGTGTTCGTCGCCGCCGCCGCGATCCGGCTGGCGCGGTTCAACATCCAGTCAGCCTCGCCGTCGCAGGACAAACGCTACTTCGTCGGCATGCCGAGCCCCGCCGCCGCTGGTATCCCGGCAGCGACGGTCTACATGTATCCGGCCGGCTTCCAGACCTACACCGAAGCGCTGCCGGTGCTGGCGATGGTGGTGATTCCGGCCGTGCTGATGGTGAGCACCATTCGCTTCCGCGGGTTCAAGACGATCAACCTGCAGGCGAGACACAGCTACGCCGTGCTCGTGCTGTTTGCGATCGGCCTGGCCCTGCTGGTGGCCCACACCGAGCTCGTGCTGGTCGTGCTCGCGTACGGGTATCTCGCGTCGGCATTTATCGAAATGGGTTGGCACCGATTCCACAAGAGGGCCGTAGGCAGTAAGCAGCAGGCAGTAACCAGCACCGAACCCGAACAACAACGTCTGGCCGAATAACAGCCGACTGCCTACTGCCTACTGCCTACTACCGGGAGCGTCAGCTCCACCGTCGTCCCCCGCCTTCGCTCGCTCTCGATACCGATCGTCCCGCCCGTCAGCTCCACATTCCTCTTCGCAATCGGCAGGCCCAGCCCGGTTCCGGTGCTCTTGGTGGAGAAGTACGGCTCGAACGCGCGCGCCAGCGCTTCGGCGTCCATGCCGACGCCGGTGTCCGCCACGCGAATGCGCACCGACCCAGCGTCCACGCGCGCGGCCACGCTCAACGATCCGGCGCCCGGCATCGCGTGCAGGGCGTTTTCGACGAGGTTCGTCAGCGACCGGGAGATGAGCGTGCGATCGACGAATACCGGAGGAAGGTCGGCGGGGACATCGACATCGAAGCGAATGCGATCGCCCAGGACGTGGCGATAGGGAGCGATGATCTCGCGCACGAGCTCGGGAACGTCCACGGCCGAGGGTCTGGCCGTCGGTGACGACGCGAAGCTCGAGAACTCGGACGCGATCTGCCTGAGCAGCGTGACCTGCTCGAGGATCGTCGCGACGCACTCCTCGAGCACCGGGCTGAGCGGCAGGCCGCGATCGGCGTGTACGCGCCGCAGGTGCTCGGCGTTGAGCTGAATCGGCGTCAGCGGGTTCTTGATCTCGTGGGCGACCTGCCGCGCCATCTCGGCCCACGCCTCGAGGCGATGGGTGCGTTCGAGCTCGCCGCGCTGTCGTTGGAGGTCTGCCGCCATCCCGTTGAACGCCTCGACGAGGCGCCGCAACTCGTCCGAGGACGTGGTGGCGATGCGGGCGTCGAAGTCGCCGCGGGCGAGGCGCGCCGTGGCGCGCGTGAGGCGGTTCACGGGATCGGCGATGCGTTCCGCCAGCCAGTAGCCGATGCCGGCGCCGCCAAACACGAACAACAGCGCTCCCAGGAGGACGCGCCGATCGAGCGTGTCGATCTGCTCCTCGATCTCCTGTTGCCTCGACGTGAGCGGCACGGTGAGCATCGTGTCGAGCTGACGCGTGGTCGTCGAGGTCGCCGCCACCAGATATTCCAGGGTCCCGACCTGCTCGCGGATCACCGCCGTGGCTTCATTCCGAAGCTCGAGGGCGTGGTAGACGTCGGCCGGCGTCCGGGTGGGCAGCAACCCCGAGGCAAAGAGGTTGCGCTCGCTCGTGGCCAGCAGCCGCGGACCGCTGAAGATGTTGACGTCCTGGTCGATCAGCCGGCTGACCCAGACCATCAGGTTGTCGTCAACGCCGACGCCCTGCTGGGCCGCGCGCGGCGCCACGAGATCCTCGACGACGCGCCGGGCAGCCGACGCGGTGCGCACCGCCTCTTGTTCCACGTTGGCGCGCATCTCGTCGCCGACGTAGTTGCTGGTCGCCACGGCGAGCGCCGCAACGGGGATGACCGTCGCGGCGATGAAGGCGAGCAGGAGCTTGCGGTAGAAGCTCGCGCGAATCTCGCGCAGCAGCGCACGCGCCGTCGTGCCTCGGCGGCTGAAGGCGCCGAAGATCGCGGTGGCCGCCAGCAGCAGCAGGTACGTGGCCCAGGCGAGCACCGTCACCTCGGCGAGATTCACCAGGTGCTCGAGCGGCGAGATGATGGGGAAGCCGAGCGCGTAGATGCCGGCGCGATCGTTCAGCACGTAGACGTCGGATCGAACGTCGCCGCGCCGCAGCTCGACCCACGTGGGCCTGCGGGTCTGCTCGATGCGCGCGAACACGTCGTCTTCGAGCGACCAGGCCGTGGCGCCGGACGTGTAGAGCGGCCGGCGGCTCCACCCGTAGACGACAAACTCGATGTCACGCCCGGACACGCCTTCGCCCCGCAGCGGGTCGGTTGGACGCATCAGCTCGATGTACGGACTCTGCGACGAGATGAACGGCAGGTTGTCGTAGTCGAGGATCGTGTGGACGTCGATCGAGCCGAGGCGGCGTCCGCTGGCACCGCAGATCGCCCGGCCGGCATGCAGTACGCGCCGCTCTTCGGCGAAGAACGGCGAGACCCCCTCGTAGATCTCCCACGTGCACGACTCTTCCTCGGAGGTCGGCACCGAGGTGAGATCCTCGGGCAGGTTGAACGCAAAACGGCTCACGAGACGCCCATCGGGACCGTACAGCTCCACGGAGGAGGTCACCGGATACTGCGCGAGGCCGGTGACGCGCCAGACCTGGAACGCGCGATCGGCATCGGCCGTGGACGCCGCCGGCGCGACCTCGGCGTTGATCAATTCCGCAAGCCCAGGGAAGCGATCGATCTCCGTGAGGCTCTCCTGCAGCAGGCGCTGGATGGTCTGGCGTTGATTGAGGGCCTGCGGCGCGTACCGCGACTCGACGAGCTGCTTCTTCGCCTGCCACCCGAGCTCGAAGATGGACGGGTAGAACGCCAGCGCGGGCACGACGAGCCCGACAGTGGCCATCGTCAACCTGAACGCCTGCGACCCGTGCCGGTACCGCGCCTTCAGCCGCGACGCGTACGTCGCGAGGACGATGGCGGCGGCGAGCGCGACGATGAGAGGCAACGGACGCGCGCCGGCCTCAGCGGCTCGCCAGACGAGGAGGGGAGCGGCCCAGAGGGCGACGAGCGCCAGCCGGTAGCGCCAATCGCCGCGCGGCACGCACCACCACACGAGCGCGGAGCGCACGATGGCCACGCCGGCCGCCAGGGCGATGGCGTGCCAGATGATGAGCCCGAACTGGATGGCCAGGCGCGCCCAGTCGGCATCCGTGTTCCACGGGTGGATTGAAAAGTGGAGCAGGTCGAGCGTGGTGTTCGCGACCGTGTCGCGCAGCATCGCGTAGTAGCCCACCAGGAGCGTGGCGAGGAGGGTGCCCGCGACGAGCTGGGAGAGGCCAAACAGCGCGGCGGAGGCGGCGCCGGACACGATTCGCCGGCGATGCCACTCGTGCACGCGCCAGGCGTCGAGGGCGTGGATGGCGAGCGCCGCGAGACCCGCCGCGGCCACGGCGGTCAGCAGGAAGTCGAACGGCGAGGTCAGCAGCGGCCGGAGGAACGGCGAGGCGTATGCCGTGCCGGAGAAGATCGCGGCGTCCGACCAGTCCGCAGGCGATGCGAGGCGGAGCAGCAGGCGCGCCGCGACAATCGCGCCCGCGGTGAGCAGGAACGCGCCGATGTAGGCCGCCGGACGCGTGCCCCGGTTGCGCCAGTCGAGCAGCGGCCCGCACAGCAGCACCAGCGCCAGCGCCAGCGTGATGAGCGCGAGCGACCAGGTGGCGCGGCGCCACCGATCGCGGCTCCTGGTGAGATCGGCGGGATCGATCGTGGCGGTCAGGAGCGGCCTGCCGTCAGGCGCGATCACCGCGAAGATCGATGCGTCGGGACGCGTGCGGGCGCCCTCGAAGCTGAGCTCGATCGAGACCGGCGCGATCCCGCTTTCGAACGTGAAGGCATCGACGTCCGGGGGGCGCGTCACCGGCGGCGGCGTCAGCGAGCGCTCGGCGGCAATCGTGCCTGCGCGCCGGCCGTCCGCCATCACCGGCGCGACGTACACCAGCCGCAGGCCCAGCGCGCCGCGGGCGAAGAACCAGGCTTCGTCCCCCTGGAGGCGATCGTCTGGAAGCTCCGACGGACGTCCGCTCCAGGCCAGGGGCCGGCCCTCAGCCGAATAGGCGGTGACGGCGAACTCCGCATCCTCATCGCGCTGCGTCAGCGCCGCGTCGGCCGCGGCAAAGAGACGCCGTGCGGCGGTCGCGTTGCCGCCGGTGGCCTGGACCACGGAGTCGGGGTCGGCCATGCCGCGGGCCATGAGGCTCAGCGCGCGCGACATCGTGTCGAACGAGGCGCGAACGTCCGCTTCGACACGGGCACGCGCCTCGATGTCGTTGCCGCCGAGCGAGGCGCGCTCCGCAAGGCGGCCGCCCAGGAACACGACAAGCGCACAGCCGAGGCCCGCGACGGCAATGCGGGCCACGCGGCGCCGTGGAGGCGCCGGCGCTGGAGCGAAGCGGTCGGGAAGCCGCACGATATGATTATGCTGTGCTCCGCCACACCCTGAAGCCTGCTTTGAAGCGCGGCGCGCTGATTGCCGCCGCCAACTGGCAGGTGGCGTTCGTGCAGGCCACGGCGGACTCCCTCTTCAAGCTGCTCATCGCGGCGCCGATCATCGGCGGCATCTTTCTCGTCGCGCTCGCCGTCGGCGCCGATCCGCGGACGCTCTTCGTGCTCGAGTGGCGAGAACTCGCCGCCACGATCGTCACGTCGCTCCTGTCGCAGCCGCTGGTCCTGACGCCGTTCCTGCTGGCGGTTGGCGTGGTGGCGGTCGGGGGCTCGCTCTTTGTCTTCCTGATCAAAGCCGGCACGGTCGCGGTGCTCGTGCGCAGCGACCGCGAGGCGGGGCCGATCGAGGAGCCGCCGCTGCACGTGGACGCCGTGGCGCGCGCCGGCCGCTTCTCCATCGACTTCTACATCGAGTCGTGCCGCTCGCTCTATCCGCGGTACGCGCGCCTCGGCCTTGGCCTGATGGCCGTGTATCTCGTCTCCGGGTCGGCGTATTTCGGGTACCTGCTCGCGAACCGGAGCGGCGCGGGCGGGTGGGGACTGACCGCGCTCGTCACGGCGTCGTTCGTCTCCTGGATCACCCTCGTCAACTTCGGCTACCTGCTCGTGCAGATCGTGATTGCGGCCGACGATGCAGGCGTCGCGTCTGCGTGCCGCCGGGTGGCCATGTTCATCCGCCAGGAACGGCACGACGTGGGCGCCGTCTTCCTGCTGGTGCTCGGCCTGATCGTGCTGGCGACCGGCGCCTCGTTTGTCGCCGCCGCCGCGCTGGGCCTGGTGGCGTTCGTCCCGTTCTTCGGGCTGGCGGCGCTGCCGCTGCAACTGGCGGCCTGGCTGTTGCGCGCGCTGGTGTTCCAGTACATCGGGCTCGCGTCGATTGGCGCCTATCTGGTGCTCTATCGCGAGTTCTCGCTCAAGGGCCGGCTGAAGCCGGCCCGTTTCGAATCATGACTGACTACAACACGTTCCTCTCACCGACGGGCCGCCAGCTTCATGAATCCGCCATCAGGCGAATGGGCACCGTCGTCGCGCGCACCGCGGACCTCGTGTCGTTTGCCGCGGGCTATCCGGATCCTTCGACGTTTCCGTGGGTGGAGCTGCGTGAGATCACCGGCGAGCTGTTGAACGGTTCCGACGGCACGACGCTGCAGTACGGACCGACGCGCGGCTACAAGCCGCTGCTCGAGGCGATCGTCGACGTGCTGGACGAGCGGGGGATCACCGCGCCGCTCGAAGAGCTGATGATCACGAGCGGCTCGCAGCAGGGCCTGGATCTCGTCGCCCGCGTCCTCATCAGTCCTGGGGACGTCGTGCTCGTCGAGTTGCCCGCCTACACCGGCGCGATCTCGGCGTTCAAGAACATGCAGGCGGAGCTCGTCGGCGTGAAGCAGGACGCCGACGGGATCGACCTCGAGGATCTCGATGCCGTCTGCCTGCGCGAGCGGAAGGCCGGACGGCGCGTCAACCTGCTGTACCTCGTCCCGAACTTTCAGAATCCCACCGGGCTGCTGCTGACGCTCGAGAAGCGGAAGCGGCTGGTGGAATGGGCCGAGCGTCGCGACGTGCTGATCATCGAGGACGACCCGTACGGCGCGCTGTATTTCGACGACGTGGCGACGGCTCCGGAGACGCGTCCGATCCGCGCCGACGACGAGCACGGCCGGGTGATCTACCTGAGCACGTTCTCGAAAACGCTCGCGCCCGGGTTCCGGGTCGGGTGGATGGTGGCGCCTGCCGCGCTCATCGAACGGTTCGACACTGCCAAGCAGGCGATCGACCTGACGTCCGGCGTCCTCGACCAGCGCATCGTGCACCAGGCGATCCTCCGCGGCGTCATCGATCGCGCCGCACCCGCGCTGCGCGACCTCTATCGCCGCAAGCGCGAGGTGATGGAGCAGGCGCTGCGCGTTGAGCTCGGCGATCGCCTGACGTGGCTCGTCCCCAAGGGCGGCTTCTTTCTCTGGGCGACGCTTGCGGCAGGTTACGACGACATGTCACTGCTCGAGCGGGCGCTGGAACAGCGCCTCGTCTTCGTCATCGGCAGCGCCTTCTACGTAGACGGCACCGGTCACGACCGCATCCGCCTGTCATTCTCCGCACCGTCGGCGGAGCGCATCGAGGAAGGCGTCCGGCGTCTTGCAGCGGCGATGACGCGGTAGGCAGTAGGCGGTAGGCGGTAGGCAGTAAAGCAGCTGCTTACTGCCTACTGCTTACTGCCTACTACCAGCGGCTCCCGCACCAGCGGACGTCCGGGCAGCGCGGCAAGGGCGACCCCTGTGGGCTCGCGGAACTGCAGGGCCGTGGGGCGCAGGCCTTCGACGAGGCCGTCGGGCGTGATGGTGACGATGGCCACGCGGTACGGCGTGACGACGGAGTCAAACAGCGGCGCGCCGACGAGCGGCTGGGTACGACCGTCGGGAGACTGAGCGTTGTGGGTGGCCATTATGACGCCGGTCTTGGCGACGAACACGGTGATGGCTGGGGCCACTCCGGGCAGCACGATGACCCCGCCAAATGCGCGGGGCGGCAGCACGGGCCTCGTGCCGGTTTCCTTCTTCCAGAGCTGATTACCGTTGCCCGGCCTGACCGCGCGGATGATGTTGTCGAGCGACGCGAAATAGAGCAGGTCGCCGTCGTAGGCGGCGCCGATGACATCGCCACCGCCGCGCCACTTCCACTCCAGCTTGCCGCTCTCGTCATCGAACGCGTAGAAGAAATTGTCGGTCGAGCCGACGTAGACCCGTTTCGGGGCCACCGCGGGTTCACTCAGGATCCCGGGCAGCTTCTGTTCCCACAGCACGGTGCCGTCGGTGACGCGCAGCGCGATGAACCGACCGTCTGTGAGCGAGAGGAACAGCGCGTCGGTGCCTCCGGGCACGGGCGGATGCGCAGTCGGCGCGCCGAGGGGCTGCCGCCAGATCTCACGGCCGTCACTGGCACGAAGGGCGATGACCACGCCTCCCTGGCCGACCGCGATCAGCCAGCCGGAATCCCAGACCAGCGGCGCGCTCACGGCGCTGCCGGTCCCTGTCGTCCACCGGTCTTCACCGGTCGCGGCGTCGAGCGCTCGAATCGCGCCGCGGCTGGCGACAAAGAGCGTGCCGCCGTGCGCGAGCGGCACGGAATTCGCCTCGAGCTCACGCGTCCACGCCAGCGCACCGGTTTCGCGATCGAGCGCCATCAGCCACTCGTCGCCAAGCGGAATGTAGACCCGGTGGTCATCGACGGCGCCGCCCGCGCTCGGCGGAATGGGCAACGACACCAGCCACGCCTGTTCGACGGGAAGGAGCGGCGCGGGGTCGGGTGGAAGCTTCTTGAGTTCAGCGAACGGATCTTTCGGTTTCTTCGGCGTGTACGGCTTGGGCGGAGGCGGGCCTGGCGCTGCGGTCGGAGCCGGAGCCTGAGTCTGGGCCGCGGCGGCGAGATCAGGGCATGCGCCCCAACCGACGATCGTCGAAATGAGCGCGACGCGAAAAACCCAACATGTCGTAGTACGACGAACCCACACCACACGATATAATAGCGTGTCCCACCTGGTGAACGTGTCGCATCAAACCATCCTCGTCCTGGATTTCGGCTCGCAGTACACGCAACTGATCGCTCGTCGCCTGCGCGAGCTCTCGGTGTACTCGGAGATCGTCCCCTTCAACATGCCGGTGGAGAAGCTGCGCGCCAGGCACCCCGTCGGCATCATCCTCTCCGGCGGACCCAGGAGCGTCTCGGAGGCGGGCGCACCGAAATGCGAGACGCAGGTCTTCGACTGTGGCGTCCCGGTGCTGGGCATCTGCTACGGAATGCAGCTCATGACCGACGTGCTCGGCGGGGAAGTACGCCGTTCGGGCCACCGCGAATTCGGGCACGCGCAGGTCACCGTGACGAGCAACGGCGCGCCACCTCGTCTGTTCTCGGGGATACCCGCCGAGCTGCGCGTCTGGGCCAGCCATGGCGACGATGTGGCGGCGGCACCGCCAGGGTTTGCGATCGCGGCGACGAGCACCAGCGCCCCGATCGTGGCGATGGAAGCGCCCGATCGCGGGCTGTACGCGCTGCTCTTTCATCCGGAAGTCGCGCACACCGATCATGGCCTCGCCATTCTGCGCAACTTCGCGTTCAGCGTCTGCGGCTGCACCGGTGACTGGACGATCGAATCGTTCATCGAGGAAGCCACCGAGCGCATCCGCCAGCAGGTGGGCTCGGGCAAGGTGGTCTGCGGATTGTCGGGCGGCGTCGATTCGACGGTCGCCGCGATGCTCATCCATCGCGCCATCGGCGATCGCCTGACGTGCATCTTTGTCGACAACGGGCTGCTGCGCTACGACGAGGCGAACCAGATCAACACGCGCTTCACCGAGCGGATGAAGCTGCCGCTCGACTTCGTCGATGCGTCGGACCTGTTTCTCGATCGCCTGCGCGGCGTGACGGATCCGGAACAGAAGCGCAAGGTGATTGGCGCCACCTTCATCGACGTGTTCCAGACACGCGCCACCGAGCTGGGCGGCTTCGACTTTCTCGGCCAGGGGACGCTCTATCCGGACGTGATCGAGTCGGCGGGCGTCGGCGGCCCCTCGGTGGTGATCAAGAGCCATCACAACGTCGGCGGCCTGCCCGAGTTCATGAAGTTCAAGCTGGTGGAGCCGCTCCGCGATCTCTTCAAGGACGAAGTGCGCCGCGTCGGCCGCGACCTCGGCCTCGACAAGGAGTTCGTCGTCCGCCAGCCGTTTCCGGGTCCTGGACTCGCGGTGCGCGTCATCGGCGAGATCACGAAGGATCGCCTCGACCTGCTGAAGCTCTCCGACAAGATCGTCGCGGAAGAAGTGCGCAAGGCCGGCTGGTACGAGCGGCTCTGGCAAAGCTTCGCCGTGCTGTTGCCGGTGCAGAGCGTCGGCGTGATGGGCGATGCGCGCACCTACGAATTCACGATCGCGATACGGGCGGTCGAGAGCCTCGACGGCATGACCGCTGACTGGGCGCGCCTGCCGCACGACCTCCTGGCCGCCATCTCCACCCGCATCGTCAACGAGGTCCGCGGGATCAATAGAGTGGTGTACGACATTTCGTCGAAACCGCCATCCACGATCGAGTGGGAATAGCCGTTGCCGGTTGCCGGTTATCAGTGGCCGGTCGGAGTCGCTAGCCATGGCTGCTGAGTTCGTCCATCTTCATCTCCACACCGAGTTCTCGCTGCTCGACGGCGCGTGCCGCATCGACGAGCTGCTGGACGAGGCGGTGAAGCTGAAGATGCCGTCGCTCGCGGTCACCGAGCACGGCAACCTGTTTTCGTCGGTGATCTTCCACGACCACGCGCGCGATCGCGGGCTGAAGCCGATTCTCGGCTGCGAGGTGTACGTGGCGTCGGGCAGCCGGTTCGACAAGACCGGACCGCAGAGCGAAACCAACCACCTCGTGCTGCTCGCCGAAACCAACGAAGGCTACAAGAACCTCATCAAGCTCGTCTCGGCCGGCTACACCGAAGGGTTCTATTACCGTCCGCGGATCGACAAGGAGCTGCTGGCGCAGCACTCGGCCGGCCTGATCGGGTTGAGCAGTTGCCTCAAGGGCGAGGTGGCGAGCGCGCTCAGGATCGAGCAGGCGAGGCCGGCGCTCGAAGCGGCCGCGCGCCTCCGCGACATCCTTGGTCCGGACAACTTCTTCCTCGAGATGCAGTACCAGGGGATCGACGAACAGTTGATCGTGAACCGCGGCATCGTCCCGCTGGCCAAAGAGCTGAACCTGCCGCTGGTCGCGACCAACGACGTCCACTACCTGCGGCAGGGTGACTCGCAGCCGCACGACATCCTGCTCTGCATCGGCACCGGCAAGACGGTCAACGACGCGCAGCGGATGCGGTACACGGGGGACCAGTTCTTCCTGAAGACCGCCGAGCAGATGTCGGTGGTCTTCAAAGACCACCTGCAGGCGCTGAAGAACACGATGCTCATCGCCGAGCGGTGCGACGTGACGATCCCGAAGGGCCAGAACCACCTGCCGTCGTTCGGCGTGCCCGAGGGCTTTACCCTCGACTCGTACTTCGAGCACGTGGCACGCGAAGGATTCGCGCAGCGGTTGCCGCGCCTGCAGCAGCTCGCCGCCGCCGGACGTCTCCGCCACACCCTCGACGAGTACCACCGGCGGCTCGAGTACGAAATCCAGATGATCAAGCAGATGGGGTTCCCGGGGTACCTCCTGATCGTCTGGGACTTCATCCGCTACGCCCGCGAAGAGCACATCCCCGTCGGCCCAGGCCGAGGGTCGGCGGCCGGGTCGCTGGTCGCCTGGTCGATGCGCATCACCGACGTCGACCCGATCGACTTCGACCTGCTGTTCGAGCGCTTCCTCAACCCCGAGCGCATCTCGATGCCCGACATCGACGTCGACTTCTGCGAGCGGCGCCGCGGCGAGGTCATCGACTACGTCACGCGCAAGTACGGGCGGGAGAACGTCGCGCAGATCATCACGTTCGGGACGATGAAGGCGAAGGCCGTGGTGAGAGACGTCGGGCGCGTGCTCGAGATGCCGTACGCCGACGTCGACCGCATCGCCAAGCAGATCCCGCCGGCGCTCGACATGACGCTCGACAAGGCGCTCGCGGAGAACCCGATCCTCAAGGACATGGCGGCGAAGGACCCGAAGGTCAAAGAGGTGCTCGACATCGGCCGCCGCCTCGAAGGGATGTCGCGTCATGCCTCGGTGCACGCCGCCGGCGTTGTCATCGCGCCGGGGCCGGTCACCGACTACGCGCCCCTCTACAAGGGGGCGCGCGACGAAATCACGACCCAGTGGAACATGAAGGAGGTCGAGCGTGTCGGCCTCCTGAAGATGGACTTCCTCGGGCTGAGCACGCTCACCCTGATCGACGACGCGATCAAGGAGATCAAGCGGACCGAGGGGATCGATCTCGACATCGACAACATCCCGCTGGACGACCCGAAGACCTACAAGGTGTTCGGCGAAGGCGCCGCCTACGGCATCTTCCAGTTCGAGAGCTCGGGGATGCGCGAGCTGCTCCGCAAGGCCAAGCCGACGCGTCTCGACGACCTGATTGCGCTCAACGCGCTCTATCGTCCCGGCCCGCTCAAGAGCGGCATGGTGGACGACTGGGTCGAGCGCAAGCAGGGCAGGAGGGAATTCAAGTACGAACTGCCGCAGCTCGAGCCGATCCTGTCAGACACCTACGGCGTGATCGCCTACCAGGAACAGGTGATGCGCATCGCGCAGGCGGTGGCCGGCTTCAGCCTGGGACAGGCAGACGTGCTCCGCAAGGCCATGGGCAAGAAAGACCCCAAGGTCATGGCGAAGCAGAAGGAGGCCTTCCTCGACGGCGCGAAATCGAAGGGCGTCAACGAGAAGAAGGCCGTCAAGCTGTTCGAGCTGATCGAGTTCTTCGCCGGGTACGGCTTCAACAAGTCGCACTCGACGGCCTACGCGCTGCTCGCCTATCAGACCGGGTACCTCAAGGCGAATTTCCCGTGGCACTTCGCGGCGGCGCTCTTCACGATTGAGGCGCAGAACACCGACAAGCTGGCGATGTACCTGGCCGAGGCGCGTGACCGCAGCATCCCGCTGCTGCCGCCAGACATCAACCAGAGCCAGTTGAACTTCTCGGTCGAGCCCGGCAAGGGCGTGCGGTTCGGCCTCACCGCGATCAAGGGTCTTGGTGAGGGGGCCATCAACGCCGTCCTGCAGGCGCGCACCGCGCTTGGCGGACGCATTCCGTCGCTGCACGCGCTGTGCGAGATCCTCGACATGCGAATCGCCAACAAGCGCGTGTTCGAGGCGCTGGTCAAATCAGGCGCGTGCGATTCACTGGTCAGCGGGGCAGACGCCGCCACTGCACTCGCAGCTCGGGCGCGGCTCTTTGCCGCCATCGACAGCGCGTGCGAGCACGGCAGCCGGACCCAGCGCGACAAGGATCTTGGGCAGTCAGACCTTTTCGGCGGCGGCCCGGAACACAATCCCGCGGACGTGCCGCTTCCGACGGTGCCGCCCTGGACCGACCTCGAGCAGTTGCAGTACGAGAAGGAAACGCTCGGGCTCTACTGGACCGGCCATCCGATGGATGGATATGCCGACGACCTCCGGCTGTACGGCGCGAAGTCGACGGCCGATATCGCCCTCAAGAAAGACGTCGTCGAAGAGATCGAGATCACCCCTCCGCCTCCGAAGGATAACGGCGGCGCGAACTGGCGCGACAAGCGCGGCGGAGAAGAGATGTCGATCGGGGGGATCGTCTCAGGCCTGCGTCCGCTGAAGACGCGCAAGGGCGACCGCATGTGCGTGTTCATGCTGGACGATGCGACCGGGAGTGTGGAGGTCGTGGTCTTTCCGGAGGCATTCAAGCAGTACGGACACCTCGGCGAAAACGGACAGATGGTGCTCGTCAAGGGCAAGTTCGAGCGGGACGACGAGACGGCGCGCATCCTGGCGTCGGAGATCCTGCCTATCGAAATCGTCCGCGAGCGGCTCGCGACGTCGGTGGCGATCCGGATGTCGGCGCCGCCCCACGACCGTGACACGTTCGTCAAGCTCTGGGACGTCTTGATCCAGCACAAGGGCGACCGCCGGGTGGCCATCGAGCTCCAGGAACCAGACCTGAAGCTGCGGATCAAGCTGGATATCAACGCCCAGATCAAGGTTCGCCCCTCGGAGCGCCTCGTGGCCGAGGTTGAGAAGATATGTGGAGCTGGCTCGGTCAGCCTCAGATAATGACCTGCGCTGTCATGCTAACCACCTACTATCGAGACAAGCCACAGAGACACGGAGACGCAGAGCCACATCTTCTCCGTGTCTCTGTGACTCTGTGGCCCGTTGGAATTTATGCCGCCTGATACGCTCGAATTCGAAGAGCCGATTGCCGTCCTGCTGAAGGAGATCGAGGCGCTCTCGATGATGCCGGAGACCGCCAGTCGCCAGCAGTCGATCGAAGGATTGCACCGGCGGATCGAGTCGATCCGTGGCGAGATCTACAAGCACCTGACGCCATGGCAGCGGGTGCTCGTGGCGCGGCACGGCAGCCGGCCGTCGGTGCTCGACTACGTCAACCGGTTGTTCACCGAGTTCACCGAGATCGCCGGCGATCGCCGCTTTGCCGACGACCATGCCATCGTGGCGGGGTTCGCCCGCTACAAGGACGAACCGGTACTGATCGTCGGTCACCACAAGGGGAGCGGCGGCGACACGAAGCAGAAGGTCTACAGGAATTTCGGGTACGCCAAGCCCGAGGGCTACCGGAAGGCGCTCCGCGCGATGAAGCTGGCCGAGAAGTTCAGCCGGCCGGTGATCGCGTTCATCGATACGCCGGCGGCGTACCCCGGGGTCGAGTCCGAGGAGCGCGGGATTTCCGAGGCGATCGCCTTCAACCTGCGCGAGATGGCCGCGCTCGACACGCCGATCGTCGTCGTGGTGCACGGCGAGGGCGGCAGCGGCGGCGCACTGGGCATTGCCATAGGCGACCGGATCCTGATGCACGAGTTCTCGATCTACAGCGTGATCCCGCCCGAGGGGTGCGCGGCCATTCTCTGGCGCGACTCGAAGCGCAAGGTCGAGGCCGCCGAGGCGCTGAAGCTGACGGCGCCAGACCTGCTGGGATTCGGGATCATCGACGAGATCGTTCCCGAGCCGACCGGGGGTTCGCACACCAACCATGCGCTTGCGGCGGCGCTGCTCGATACCGCGCTCGAGCGGGCGCTCGCGTCGGTCTCGGCGATGGATCCCGCGGTGCGCCTCGAAGCGCGCTACCAGAAGTTCCGCGCGATGGGGAGCGTCGGGGTGATCGAAGCGTGAAAGCTGCCCGGATCTGGGAGCAGAAGCCGTGCGACGACGAGGCGGCGACGCGCCTCGGCACCGATCTCCATGTCTCGCCGGTGATGGCCAGGCTGCTCTGCATCCGCGGGTTCGACGAGACGGAACGGGCGCGGCAATTCCTGTCGCCGTCGCTGGCTGACCTGCACGACCCGTTCGCGCTGAGAGACATGGGGCCCGCCGTCGAGCGGGTCCTCGGCGCGATCGCGCGCAAGGAACGCATCGCGATTCACGGCGACTACGACGTGGACGGGGTCACCTCGACGGTCATCCTTCGCCGGGCGCTCGAGCTGCTCGGCGCCGACGTCATCCACTTCATTCCCGAGCGCATCCGCGACGGCTACGGGTTGCAGCCGGCGGCGCTCGACCGCCTGCATGCGGACGGCGTCCGCCTTGTCATCTCCGTCGACTGCGGGATCCGCGCGTCCGAAGCGGCCGAGCGCGCGACCGCGCTCGGCCTCGACCTGATCATCACCGACCACCACGAGCCCGACAGCTCGCTGCCGCGGGCGCTGGCGGTGATCAATCCCAAGCGGCACGACTGCACGTATCCCGACAAGAACCTCGCCGGCGTCGGCGTGGCGCTGAAGCTGGTGCAGGCGATCTGCGCCCGCTCGGGCCGGTCGAGCTGGTTGCCGGCGTTCGTCAAGATCGCCGCGATCGGCACTCTCGCCGACGTGGTGCCGCTGATCGGGGAGAACCGCATCATCGCCAAGCTGGGGCTCGGGATGCTGTCGACGGGTCCGCACAAGGTCGGCCTGAGGTCGCTGCTCGACGTGTGCGGCCTCACGGGGAAAGAGATCGACAGCTACAACATCGGCTTCATGGTGGCGCCGCGGATCAACGCGGCCGGCCGCATGAGCACGCCCGATCTTGCCGCGCGGCTGCTGCTCGCCTCCGACGACACGATGGCCGACGAAGCGAGACTCCTGGCGGAGCAGCTCAACTCCGAGAACCTTCGACGGCAGAAGGAAGAAGCCGACATCGTCGCGCAGGCGAAAAAGATCGTCGAAACCGACCTCGAGATCGGCTCGCGCACCATCATCGTCGTGGCCGGCGACGGCTGGCACCGGGGCGTCATCGGCATCGTCGCCTCGAAGCTGGTGGACGCGTTTCACCGGCCGGCGATCGTGCTCTCGATCGACGGCGGGATCGCGCACGGTTCCTGCCGAAGTATTCCCGGTTTCAACATGCTGGCCGCGCTCGAATCGTGCGCGGAGGTGATGACGAAATTCGGCGGGCACAAGCAGGCGGCGGGCCTGACCCTCGAATCAGCGCGGATCCGTGAGTTGCGGGCGCGCGTGAACGACCACGCCGACGGCATCCTGCAGCCCGACGACCTGCGTCCGCGGCTGTGGATCGACGGGACGCTCGCGTTTCGGTCGATGAGCGCCCAGGTGGTGTCCGAGTTGTCGTCGCTCGCGCCGTTCGGCGCCGGCAACCCGTGCCCGGTCTTCCGCGCGTCCGGCGTCGAAGTGATCGACGGCCCGCGGGTGCTCAAGGAGCGGCATCTCAAGATGTCGTTCAAGCAGGACGGCCGCGTCATCCGCGGCATCGCCTGGCGCGCCTCCGAGCGCGAGAGCTTCGTCACGGAACACCGCGCCGCCATCGACCTGGCGTTCTCCCTGGAGCAGGACACCTGGAATGGCGAAAAATACTTACAGCTGTCCGTCGCCGACTTCAAAGCACCCGAGAACTGAGCTGCTGTTCGCCGTTCCAAGTTCCCTCTTCTTGGTTCGTGCTCAGGTTCGGTTCGTGGTTGGTAGACGTGGTCTCCCGGCGGCGCCGATACCGCGCCCGCGGTTATTCTCGTCCTCCTGATATGAGGTAGGCGGCGTGGTTGACCAGCTCAGCCGTAGGACGTACTGTCTAAACATGAGCATGTTGCGACGGTTGATTTCTGCGTTCGCGGCCGCGAGCGTGCTCGCCTTCTGGACGGTTTCGGTCAACGGCCAGACCGCCGGTGCGGGCGGGCCAGGCGTTCACGTTACGCCGAGCGGGTACCGAGTGCCCGTGTACGGGATGTCCTTCGTTCGCAATACGCAGGGCCGCCCGGGGACGACGTGCGCGCGCCTGACGGCACCGCAGATTGAAAGTACCCGGCTCGGGCGGTCGGTGGCCCGCGCCTTCGTCGACTCGTATCCGCGGTCGTCGGTACGCGCCGCGTCGGGCGTAACGTTCGAGATCGTCTACACCGACGCGCCCGGCACGGGGTTTCTCGATGCGCAGGAGGGTGCCGTCCGGAAACGCGCGATGGAAGCGTCGATGGCAGCGTGGTCGGCAGTCCTGCAGGGCACGGTCCCCATCGTCGTCCATGCGCGGATGGAGGAAGGGGACGACGAAAGCGCGCTGCTGGCCTCCGCCGCGCCGATCGAATTCTTCGCGATCGACGGCCGGCTGGTGCCGAGCGCGCTCGCGGCGCAACTGACGAACGCCCGCCAGAGCATGGACGGCGACGTCGAGGTGGTCTTCAACCCGACGGTCGACTGGGACTACGCCGTGAACGGTGTCGCGGCGGCCGGCAAGGCCAGCTTCGTCTACGTGGCGATCCACGAGGTGGCGCACGGCCTCGGTTTCCTCGACAGCTTCTCGGCCGAGACGGGAGAACTGGAGAACCGGGTCCCGTATCCCTACGACGTGTTCGTGAACCGCGGTTCGAGCGGCAGGAATCCGTTGACGCGGCAGTCCGTCACCCAGGTTCTCGAGGCCCTGACGAGCGGCGACCTGTTCTTCGCGGGGCCGAAGTCGATCGAGGCCAGCCTCCGCTCGATACGGCCGCTGCCGATGGTGAAGCTCTACGCGCCTGCTGAGTACGAACACGGTTCGAGCATCTCGCACGTCGATCAGGACACCTACTCCGACTTCAAGGTGGGCCTCATGACGCCGCAGGACTTCGGCTCGGGCACGGACAAGATCGATATCCTCACGCTCGCCATCATGGAAGACATGGGGTACCGGCTCGTGCCGGGGGCGATCACCGCCGCGGTGCCGCGGCGGTAGGCGTCACGCGCGTGCAGTGCTTTTACAGGCGAGGGGCGCGCTGGTAACCGACGATGCACCCACGCGTTCAGGCACTTACCACCGGTTGAACCTACCGAAAATAATGTGGCGTCGCCGCCGGGATTCGAACCGGGTCGAGCTGAACGCGAACGGGCACTGCGAACGCGGAACCGAGAGCTGCGCTAAGGTGCCACTTCTGTGGGCGGCGCCTGCCAGGATCGGCTGACGCCTTCATTCATGGACAGCGCGCGCTCGAGGCCGACCAAGATCAGGTCTGGGTGCACGGCGTCAAAGAGCTTCTCGCGCTCGAAGAGTCGGGAGAAACCGCCCGTGCCGATCACGAGCGCCGGTTCTCCGCGGAAGGTCTCCGATCGCATCTGCCGCGTGAGCTCCTGCACCACGGCTCGGTTCCCGAAGTAGAGGCCCGACTGGATGCACTCGACGGTCGAGCGGCCGATGAGCTCCGCGGGGGGGACGATTTCCACGTTCGGCAGGCGCGCCGTGTTCTTCTCCAGCGCTTCCATCGAAATCCTGATGCCTGGCACGATGATGCCACCGAGGAAATCCCGGCTGGCACTGACCGCGTCGAAGGTCGTGGCCGTGCCGAAGTCAACGATGATCACGTTGCGGTCGGGATAGAGATGCGTCGCCGCGATGGCATTCGCGATGCGGTCGGGACCGACCTCGAGCGGATTGCGATACCGAATCCTGAGGCCGGTCTTCGCTCCCGCCTGCAGGATGAACGGATCGAGGCCGAAGTACTTCCGGCAGCAGCTCCGAAGCGAGTAGATGAGCTCCGGCACCACGGAACAGACGGCGATCTGCTCGACGCTCGACGGATCCCCGCCGTTCTCGCGAAGGACGCTCCGCAGGAACAACCCCAGCTCGTCGGAGGATGTGGGAGGCCGCGACTGCTTCCGGAAACGGATGGCCAACTCGCGGTCGTGGAACACGCCGCCGAAGATCTGGCTGTTGCCGACGTCGAGCGCAAGAATCACGACAGCACTCCGAGCGGGACGTTGTCGATCAACCGAACATCACCGAGGCGCACCGCTCCCAGCCGGCGGCCGGCCCGATCTTCGATGTAGTCAACGGCGAAGCCGGCGGCACAAAGGTCACGACACGCGGCGCCGGCGGTCGGTGCCGACGACAACACCTGGTAGAAGCGCGGCGCCTTCTCGCGGTCTGACGGCGAGAGACGTCGATTCCGCGAGCTGAGTGCGAGGCCGTCCGCCTCTCGCACGGTGGGGCAGGCGACAATCGCGGTCGGAAGGAACAACGCGTCAACCATCCCGCGAACGAGCATGAGCTGTTGCCAGTCCTTTTCGCCGAAGTACGCGCGCTCAGCCGAGGCGATCTGCAGGAGCTTCAGGACCACCGTCAGCACGCCGTCGAAGTGCCCGGCACGACTCGCCCCTTCCAGCACTCGCGATCGCTCGGTTTCCGTGACCCGGTAGCGATAGCCGTCGGGGTAGAGATCGGTGGCGCGCGGGAGCAGAACGAAGTCGGTGCCTTCCACGCGAAGTAGCGCGAGGTCGTCCTCCGTCGTTCGTGGGTACGCCGCCAGATCGCCCTGGTCGTCGAACTGGGCCGGGTTGACGAAGATACTGACGAGGGTCCGGTCATTTTCCCTCTTGCTGCGGCGCACGAGGGAGAGATGGCCTTCGTGGAGCGCGCCCATGGTCGGGACCAGGCCGAGGGAGACGCCGGCGCGGACCTGGGCAGAGCGTTCAGCGCGCCATGCCGAGACGATCTCGAAGACATCCGTCACGAGTAGCTCTCCTCCGGCGACGGAAACCGCGTCTCCTTCACGTCGGCGGCGTACCGGTCGAGGGCATCCGTGAGGAGGCATTCGCCGTCGATATACCGGCGCACGAACCGTGGCGTGTGGCTGGTGTCGACGCCCCACAGATCCTGCAGGACGAGCACCTGGCCATCCGTCCCCGAACCCGCGCCAATGCCGATCGTGGGGATCGTCAACTCCGACGTGATCGAGGCCGCCAGCTCGGCTGGGACGCACTCGAGCACAATCGAGAAGCACCCCAGCGCCTCGAGCGCGTGCGCCTCACGCAGCAGCCGCTCAGCGTCGGCGCCCTGCCTTCCCTGTACGCGGAAGCCTCCGAAGCGGTTGACGGACTGGGGAGTCAGGCCGATGTGTCCCATGACGGGCACGCCAGAGCCGACGATGTGCCCGATGACGTCCTCGTGGCCGTCAATACCCTCGAGCTTGACCGCCTGCGCGCCGCTGGCGGCGAGTGCCCCCACCGCGGTCATCGCGTCGGGTATCCCTTTCCGGAACGACAGGAAGGGCATGTCGGCAATCAGGAACTTGTCGCCTGAGGAGGCGGCGACCGCGCGCGTGTGCATCGCCATGAGCTCGACGGTGGCGGCAAGCGTCGTGTCGTGGCCGTGCATCACCATGGCGGCCGAATCGCCAACGAGGATGGCGTCAACCTTCGACCGCGCCACCAGGCGGGCCGACCAGGCGTCATAGGCGGTGACGATCGAGATCTTGCGCCCCTCCGCCTTGAAGCGGGCGAAGTCGAGGACGTCGTTGATTCCAGACGATGCCGAAGGATTCTGCGCGGGCGGGCCGGGTACCTGTCGCATGGATCAGGTCCTCCTAGGGGACGGGAACTAGTTCGCAGTAGGCAGTAAGCAGTTGCCGGTTGCCAGTTGTCAGTGGTCGCCGTTCTTGCGAATCGGCGCCACGGACAATGTTAGCGCGAATCGTATCCGGCCGGACCCGGGTGCTATCCTGTAACCGATTCATGCGGTGGCAGAAGAAGGCGCGGTTCGGCGTGGCGATCTTCGGGATCGTCTTTGCGATCGTGGTGTATGCCGCGATTGGCGAGCGGCAGTCTACGACGCCGCCAGCGCCCCTCTCGCGCTTCGATCCCCGGGCGGTGCTCGAGAGCATCGGCAGCAAGGTGCAGCAGGTTCGCCTGGCTGAGCAGGACTACGTCGTCGAGGCGGATCGCCAACTGACGTACGAGGACGGCACCACCAAGCTCATCGGCGTCCGCATCAGGATTCCCAACCGCGAAGGGCGCGACGTCACGATCTCTGGCCGCGAAGCGCAGACCGCCCGAGAGCAGAAGGAGATTCAGCTCGTCGGCGAGGTGAAGCTGACGTCGAGTGACGGCTTTGAAGTCACCACCGAGAGCGCGTCGTTCGACCAGGACACGGGCATGCTCATGGCGCCCGGAGCGGTCTCGTTCCATAAGGGCGGGTTGAGCGGTGACGGGGTCGGCATGAGTTACGACAACAACAACGAGATCCTGTCGCTCGCCGAGATGGCCCACGTCATGATGAGGGACGACAACGACGGCGTCACCATGGAGTTCACGTCAGGGTCCGCGACGCTGGTGCGCCGGGATCATCTGGAACTGATCGGCACGATGGACGCGCGGCGCGGGGAGCAGGTGCTCGAAGCCGACCATGGTCTCGCGCGGCTGTCCGAGGACGAGGAGCACATCACCTTCATCGAGCTGCGGGGCAGCTCCCGCGTGTCTGGGGGCGGCGCGTTCGACTCGATGTCGGCGCGCGACATCGACCTGGACTACGCCGACGACGGCGAAGCGATCGAGCGGGTCGTCCTCACTGGCGAGGGCGCGCTCGCGATGGCGGGTAAGAACGGCATGAACGGGCGGCAGTTCATCGGCGACACCCTCGACCTCGCCTTTGCCCCGGACAACTCGCTGACCAAGGCATCCGGGCGCGGCGACGTCCGCGTCGATCTTCCAGGCACGGCCACCGCGGCGGCGCGCAGCGTGAAGGCGCAGTCCTTCGATGCGACGGGTGAGCCAGGCAAGGGATTGACGCTGGCCCGCTTTTCCGAGCGCGTCGAGTACCGCGAGGAGGGCCAGGGGAAGAGCGCTTCACGAAGCGCCACCTCCAGCCTGCTGATCATCGGCCTGGCGGAGGACGCGGTCACCAACGCGCAGTTCAGCGGGGCAGTGAAGTTCGAAGAGCAGGGTGGGCTGCAGGCGTCGGCTGCGCAGGCCCGATACGACCCGGCGAAGGGCGCACTGCAACTGTCAGGCGCGGATACCGGCGGCGGCCCGCGCGTCGCGAATGCGGAGATCGTCATCGAGGCTGGAGGGATCGACGTCGCCCTGCAGGGCGGTACGATGGCGGCCACCGACAACGTGAAGACGACGCTGCGCCCGCGTAAAGACAGCAAGCTGCCGGGACTGCTCGAGGAAGGCCAGGGCGCCAACGTCAACGCGAACGCGTTCGAGTACCAGGGCGCCGGCGGCAAGGCCATCTATTCCGGTGGCGCCGCGCTCTGGCAGGGCGAGACGGCGATCCGCGGAGACGTCATCACGCTCGATCAGGAGAAGGGCGACCTGATCGCCGCCGGTTCGGCGCGGTCGACGCTGATGCTCGACACCGGCGCCTCCATCGGAACGGCCGACGAGATTCGGTACGACGATGCTACCCGGTTGATTAGCTACCTGGCGCCGCCACCGCCGCCGGCGGCGGCACGCCCGGTCGCCGCACCTCCGGTCGTCGCCGTGCCGCCCGCGGCACAGCCGCACCTCATCGGGACACAGGGCGATATTCGCGCCGATCGCATCCAGATCAGGCTTGGCACCGAGAATGGCCGCGCCGACAAGCTCGAGGCGTACACGAACGTGACGGTGCGCGTCGACACGCGAGTGGCCACTGGCGCGCGCCTCACGTACTTTTCGGAGGACGAGCGGTACCTGCTGTCTGGCGCGCCGAACGTCGGCGTCGCGGTCGTCGAAGGGTGCCGTGAAACGACCGGCAAGACGTTGACCTTCTTCAAGTCGACCGATAGGATCATCGTCGACGGCAACGAGGAGCTTCGCACGCAGACCAAGCGCGGCGGACCATGTCCCGAGTCGCCCGCTCGGTAATGTCCACACTTAAAACCCACGAGCTCACCAAGTCCTACGGCGGCCGCACGGTGGTGCGCGGCGTCAGTCTCGAAGTGGGATCCGGTGAAGTCGTCGGACTGCTGGGCCCGAACGGCGCCGGCAAGACCACCACCTTCTACATGACGGTCGGCCTCACGGTGGCCGATTCAGGGCGCGTGATTCTCGACGGCGAGGATGTCACCGACGACCCGATGTACGTCAGGGCGCGGAAGGGGATTGGCTACCTGCCGCAGGAGCCGTCGATCTTCCGCGGGCTCACCGTCGAGCAGAACATCCTCGCCATCCTCGAGACGCTCGATCTGAATCACGCGGCGCGGCAGGAGCGTCTCACGGAGCTGCTCGCGGAGTTGAACCTGACGCCGCTGGCCAAGGCGCCCGCCTACACGCTCTCCGGCGGCGAGCGCCGGCGCGCCGAAATTACCCGCGCGCTGGTCATCTCGCCGCGCTTTATCCTGCTCGACGAACCGTTCGCGGGCATCGACCCGATCGCGGTGACTGATATTCAGAACATCATCTTTCACTTGAAGGAGCGCGGCATCGGCGTGCTGGTGACCGACCACAACGTACGTGAGACCCTGCGCATCACGGACCGGGCATACATCGTGCACGATGGCGTAATCTTCAAGAGTGGTACTCCGGCCTCGCTCGCGGCGGACGAAGAGGTGCGCCGGATTTATCTGGGGGACGCGTTCCGCTTGGACTAAGATGATTTTGATACGGATGGGACCCAAGCCGCGCTGCTGACGTCATGGCGATCTCGCAGAAACTCCATACAAAGCTCGTCCAGAAGCTGATTCTGACGCCCTCGCTTCAGCAGGCCATCAAGCTCCTCCCGATGTCCACGCTGGAGCTGTCCGAGCTGCTCAACCAGGAGATGGTTGAGAACCCCATGCTCGAGGAGGTGCCCACCGAAGAGCTTCAACCGGTCGAGGCCTCCCAGGAAAAGCAGGAGGAGAAACCGGCTGCCGAGAAGACCGACACCTGGGACGATCAGGACTACGAGTACTTCTTCGGCGACTACCTCGACGATGGATACAAGGCGAGGACGCCGACCGAGGTCAAAGAGCTTCCCCCGATCGAGAACACGCTTTCCACCTCAGCCTCCCTTTCCGACCACCTGCTCTGGCAGCTCTCGATGCAGACCGACGACCCGATGATGCGGGAGATCGGCGAGGCGATCATCGGCAACCTCGACGATGACGGCCAGCTGGTCGCGACGGTCGAGGAACTGGCGACGATGGGGCCGTGGCCGACCGAAGAGGTCGAGCGGGCGCTGCGCCTGGTGCAGAGCTTCGATCCGATTGGCGTCGCCGCGCGCGACCTGCAGGAGTGCCTGCTGCTGCAGTTGCGGCGAACCGCGTCGAACGATACGCCGAACGAGAACGCGATCGCGGAGAAGATCGTCACCGAGCACATGCGGCTCCTGCAGAACCACCAGGTGCCGGAGCTGGCCCGCAAGATGGGGATGTCGATCGACGATCTGAAGCAGTACATCGAGCAGATTCGGCACCTCGATCCCAAGCCGGGCAGCCGCTTCAATCCCTCGCAGTCGCAGTACGTGATCCCCGATGTCTACATCGTGAAGATCGAGGATCAGTACGTCGCGGTGCTCAACGAGGAAGGGCTCCCGCAACTGCGCATCAGCCCCGTGTACCGGCGTCTGCTCGACAAGACGGCCGTCGAGAACACCGACGAGACGCGCGCCTACGTCAAAGACAAGTTCCGGTCGGCTCTGTGGCTGATCAAGTCGGTGGAGCAGCGGCAGAAGACGATCCACAAGGTCGCGTCGAGCATCGTCAACTTCCAGCGCGACTTCCTCGATCACGGGATCGAGTACCTGCGGCCGCTGGTGCTGCGCGACGTCGCCAACGACATCGGCATGCACGAATCGACCGTCAGCCGGGTGGTGACGAATAAGTACATGCACACGCCGCAGGGCGTGTTCGAGATGAAGTACTTCTTCCACAGCGGCATCGCCAGCTCGTACGGCGAGGCGGTGTCGTCGGTCACCATCAAGCAGCGGATCCGCAAGATCATCGAGCAGGAAGACCCGAGAAAGCCGTTGAGCGACTCGAAGATCGTGAGCATCCTGCAACGCGAGGGTCTCGAGCTCGCGCGGCGCACGATCGCAAAATACCGCGAAGAGCTGAAGATCCCGACATCCAACCAGCGGAAGGTGCTGTATTAGGCTTTGGGCTCTAGGCTCTGGAAGAGCCCGACCCACAGCCGCGAGCCTGAAGCCAAGAGCCTAGAGCCCAAAAACATGCGCCTCGAACTTACCGGACGACACATCACGATCACGCCTGCCCTGAAGAAGGCTGTCGAGCAGCGGCTCGCGCACGCCGCCAAGATGCTGCACGACGGCGTCGTGTCCGCGCAGGTGGTTCTCACCGCCGAGAAGTCACGATGCAGCGCTGAAGCAACCCTGCACGCTCGCGGCGGGCATTTCATGCACGGCGAGGCCACTGGACGGGACGGCGCCACGGCAATCGCCGCGGCCTTCGACAAGATCGATCGGCAGGCGCAGAAGCTCAAGAGCAAGTGGACCGAGAGCAAGCGCCGGGGTATCTCGATCGCGAAGGCCGCGTCGGCGGGCCCCCGCCCCGAGATGGCAGGACGCTCGACTGGCGGCGATGGCGACGGCGCGGAGCGCCAGATCCGGATCGTCCGTGCGCGACGCTACGAGGTGAAGCCCATGTCGGTGGACGAGGCGGCGCTCGAGGTCGGCAGCGACCAGTCCGCCTTCATCGTGTTCAGGAACGCCGACACCGACACCGTCAATGTCCTCTTCCGCCGGCCTGACGGCAATCTCGGGTTGATCGAACCCGAGGCGTAGCCGATATGGCGCCCTCGGTCACCGTCGGCGGGCTGCTGGAAAGCCGGCCGGAGGCGCTCGGCCTGCCGCTCGAACTCCTGAGTGGGAGGGCGGGTCTCGACCGCGTCATCACCAGCCCTCACATCCAGAAGACCGGCCTCGCGCTCGCGGGGTTCCACGAATACCTGCAGCCCGAACGCATCCTCGTGCTTGGCGAAAGCGAGGTGCGCTACCTCGAGAGTCTCGACACGGCCGCGAGGACCACGTCGCTGTGCGCGGCCTTCGGCCATGACTTTCCCTGCGTACTGATCACCGGCGGGTGGGATCCTCCTCTGGAGTTGCTGGCGGCCTCGGAGCGTTATCGTCTGCCGGTGCTGCGCACCGCCGTTGCGACCCCGCTGGCGATCGCCAAGGTCACCGCCGTGCTCGACGATCGGCTGGCGGTCCGCGAGCTGGTCCACGGTGTCCTGATCGACATCCTCGGTCTCGGCGTGCTGATCGTCGGCGAGAGCGGCATCGGCAAAAGCGAATGCGCGCTCGACCTGGTGGTCCGCGGCCACCGGCTGGTGGCCGACGACGCGGTGGAGGTGCGGCGCAGGGGCGAGAGTACGATTATCGGCACCTGTCCCGACCTGACGCGCTTTCACATGGAGGTGCGGGGCCTCGGCATCATCAACATCCGGGACCTGTTCGGCGTCGCGGCAACCCGCATCTCGAAGCGGGTAGAGCTGGTCGTCCGGCTCGAGCGCTGGGATCCCGCGCGGGAGCACGATCGGCTGGGACTCGACGACAATCATTTCGAGCTGGCGGGGGCGAAGGTGCCGCTGATCCAGATGCCGGTGGCGCCCGGCCGGAGCCTGGCGATCCTGGTGGAGGTGGCGGCGCGCAACCAGCTGCTTCGGATGCGCGGCCGCCACGCCGCGCGCGCCCTGGCGGCGCGGCTCGACCAGCATCTCAAGGACCTCGAGGCCGGCGCCGACGTCGAAGCCGACGAGGACGTCGAGCGCGGGGGACAGACGTGAAGAAGGCGGCGACACGGGCGGTGCCAGCGCGCGCGAAAGCGCGAACGGCCGGGCCAAAGCCGGGCGCCCGCGGGACGCGCCGCTTCGTCATCCTCACCGGCCTCTCGGGGTCCGGCAAGACGCAGGCGATCCGCGCGCTCGAGGATCTCGGGTACTTCTGCATCGACAACCTGCCCACCCAGTTGATTCCGACGATGGCGGAGCTGGCGATCCGCGACGCGGCCGGGCTCGACAAGGTGGCGATCGTCGTCGATATCCGCGAAGGAGGCTTCCTCTCGCAGTTCGCGCGCGTCTACCGGCGGCTCAAGACCCAGCCGAATGTGAACCCGACGCTGATCTTTCTCGAAGCGAGCCATTCGGCTCTGGTGCGGCGGTTCAGCGAGACGCGCCGCCCCCATCCGCTGGCGCCCGATCGGTCGGTCGCCGAGGGGATCACCGAGGAGCGGGAGAAGCTGAATGCCATCCGCTCGATGGCCGACCTCGTACTCGACACCTCGAACCTCACGGTGCACGAGCTGCGCGAGATCTTCATGCGCATGTCGCGCGACGGCCGCCCCAAAGCGGAGATGATCGTCAACGTCGTCAGTTTCGGGTTCAAGAACGGCGTGCCGGTGGACGCCGATCTCGTGTTTGACGTCCGGTGCTTGCCGAACCCGCATTTCGTCGATAACCTGCGGCCGCTGACGGGGCGTGACACGCCGGTCGTGAACTACATGCGCAAGCATCAGGCGACGCTGGATTTCATCGACAAGCTGACGTCGTTCCTGAAGTTCTCGCTGCCGCATTACGTGCAGGAGGGGAAGAGCTACCTGACCGTGGCGATTGGATGCACGGGCGGGCGGCACCGGTCGGTGATGATTGCGGAAGCCTTGAAGAAGTCGCTCTCAGAGGTCAAGGGCGTCCGCTTGCGCGTCAAGCATCGCGACTCATGATCGGGGTCGTGGTCGTGACGCACGGGCAACTGGCGACGGAGCTGCTGAATGCGGCCGAAACGATCGTCGGCGAGCTGCCGCGGTTTGCGGCGGTGTCGATCGGCTGGCACGAGGACACCGGGGATGCGCGCGAGGAGATCGCACAGGCGCTGGGACGGGTGCAGCAGGGCCAGGGCGTCCTGATCCTCACCGACATGTTCGGGGGAACGCCGTCGAACCTCGCCATGACCTTTCTGGGGCAGGACAACGTCGAGGTGATTACCGGGGTGAACCTGCCGATGCTGATCAAGCTGGCGGGGCTCAACGATCAGTCGAGCCTGCTCGACACCGCCCGCGAGATGCGCGAGCACGGCAGGAATGCCATATGGGTCGCCTCGGACTTGCTGCGGGAGAAGAAGGCGTGAGTCGCGACAGCGTATGACGGCGCGCACCGTGACGGTCAGCAATACCCTCGGCCTGCATGCGCGGGCGGCGGCGAGGTTCGTCCACCTCGCCAGCCGGTTCGAGTCGCAGATCCGCGTGGGCCGCGACGCGAAGGTGATGGACGGAAAGAGCATCATGGGCATCCTGCTGCTGGCCGC
This sequence comes from Acidobacteriota bacterium, assembly GCA_947465645.1. Next base: position 30,425 of record CANIBQ010000041.1, read on the forward strand.
GTCGCGCGGCACGGCGCTCAGGATCTCGGCCGACGGGACGGATGAGACGGCTGCGGTGGACGCCCTCGTGCAACTGGTCGAATCGGGATTCGGTGAGGAATCGTGGAACGCCTGAAGGGAATCGGCGTGTCGTCCGGGCTGGCGGTCGGCCCCGCGCTCGTCGCCATCCAGCGCACCCAGGTCATCCGTTTTCCGATTGCGCCCGACCGCGTGGCACGGGAGCTGTCGGCGCTCGAGCGCGCCCGTGTGCGCTCGCACGAGCAGATCTCCCAGATCCGCCGACGCATCGCCGAGCTGAAGGGCGCCGACCTCGCCGCCATCTTCGATGCGCAACTGCTGCTGCTCGACGACCCGATGGTGGTGGGACGCGCCGCCCGGATCGTGATGGATGAGCGGGTCAACGCGGAGTGGGCGGTGCAGCGCGCCGTCGACGAGCTCGCCGTGGTCTTCAACGACGTCGAGGACCCGTATCTGCGCGAGCGGAAGGGCGACCTGCACGACGTGGCGGGACGCCTTCGGATGAACATGCGTGGAGAAATGGGCGGGGTTCGCGACCTTCTCCATGATCTGGAAGAGCCCTGCGTGCTCGTCGCCGACGAGCTGACGCCATCGGTGGTGGCACAGCTCGACTGGACCCGCATCCGGGGCTTCGCCACCGATGCCGGCAGCCGCACCTATCACACCGCCATCCTGGCGCGGTCGCTCGGGTTACCTGCCGTCGTGGGGCTGCACGACATTACCCAGCGGATTCCCTCCGGCGCCTCCCTCATCATCGACGGCGATACCGGCGAGGTCACGATCGACCCGCCATCTGACGTCCGCCAGGAAGCGGAACATCGCGCCAGGCGGTCGAGGCTCGAGCCGCCGCCACCCCGCGCCAAGGAAGGCCCCACCGAGACCCGGGACGGCGTCCGTATCCACCTTCAGGCCAACATCGAGCGCTTGGAGGACGTCGCAGCCGCGCTGGCCTCGGGCGCCGAGGGCATCGGGTTGTACCGATCGGAGTTCCTGCTGGTCGGCGGACCACCCGACATGGCTGGCGAAGACGAGCAGTACGAGGTGTACACGCAGGTCGTCGAAGGGATGGCGCCGCGCACGGTGACCATTCGGACCTTCGATATCGACGAGCGGCAGTTGGCGCGTCCGCTGGTGGACGCGGCGCTCGATGCCCGCTGGTTTCCGGAGCACGAGCGCGTCGGCCACGCGGGGCTGCGGGGCATTCGTTTCGGCCTCGCGCAACCGGCCATCTTCAAGACGCAACTGCGCGCCCTGATGCGCGCGGCCGCGCACGGATCGCTGCGCATCCTCTTTCCGTTCGTGTCGTCGGTGCACGAGGTTCGCGCCGCCCGCGCGCTCATCGCCGAGGTGCGGGCCGATCTCGAGGCGCGCGGCGTCGCGGCGGGCACGCCCGCCGTCGGCATCATGATCGAGGTGCCGTCGGCCGCCTTTACCGCGTCGCTGCTGGCGCGCGAGGTCGACTTCTTCACAATTGGCACCAACGATCTGATCCAATACACCCTGGCGGTCGACCGCACGGACGAACGTGTGTCGGATCGGTACGAGCCGCTCCATCCCGCCGTCCTCCGGCTGCTGCGCCAGGTGCGGCGCGGCGCGGTCCGCGAAGGCATCCCGGTGGCGGTGTGCGGCGAGATGGCGTCCGATCCGCTCCTGCTGCGGCTGCTGATCGGCTGCGGCCTGACGGAGTTCAGCATGACGCCCGGCGCGCTGCCGATGGCCCGCCGCGTGATTCAGGACACCAGCGCCGGCGAGATGGCGCGCATTGCGGCCCGCGTGCTGACGCTGGGCACGGTGGACGAAATCGAGGAATTCCTGTTGAAGTCGTTTGGCCCCACCGGGGCACGGAGAGAGGTACATACTCGATGAATACCGCTGGAATCGCCCGTATCGAAAAGCCCTGGGGCTACGAGCTTCATTGGGCGAAGACCGATCGATATGTCGGCAAGATCCTGCACATCACGGCAGGCCACGCCCTCAGCCTTCAGTACCACAACATGAAGGACGAGACGATCTTCCTCCACTCGGGGCGGATGCTGTTCGAGTTCGAGGAGAACGGCACGCTGACGAAGTGGGAGATGAAGCCAGGGGACGTCTACCACGTCACGCCGAAGACGGTGCACCGCATGACGGCCCTCGAGGACTGCGACGTGCTGGAGGTCTCGACCCCCGAGCTCGACGATGTCGTCAGGCTCGAGGATCGCTACGGGAGGAAGGGCACGTAGTTGCCGGTTGTCAACTGCTAGAACGGGATATCGTCGTCGGTGATCGGCTCCATCGGCGGCTCGTCGCCACCGCCCGGATGAGATCCACCGCGATCGGCCCCGCGATCCATGCCGCCGCTACGGGCGCCGCCGCCTCCGCCCCCGCCGCCAAGCAGGGTAATGCGGTCGGCCTTTATCTCGGTGGTGTACTTCTTGTTGCCGTCCTTGTCGTCCCACTGGCGCGTCTGGAGCCGCCCCTCCACATAGATCTGCTTACCTTTGGTGAGGTACTCCTGCAGGCTCTCCGCCTGCTTGCCCCAGAGGACGATGCGGTGCCACTCGGTTTTTTCCTGCTTCTGTCCGCTCTTGTCGTTCCACACTTCGGTCGTGGCAAGGTTCAGAGTGGCCACGGCGGCGCCGCCGGGCGTATAGCGCAACTCCGCATCGCGCCCGAGGTTGCCGACCAGAATGACCTTGTTTACGCTGCCCATCAGTTGAGTCCTTTCGACACCAGCTTCGTGGCGTGTCTCCTCCGAAATACTACCGGCCGCTCCACCCCACCGCGCGGGGCGCGGCGGGGACCCCGGCGTTGTCGCGGCCGGAAGACCGCGCTCGGAGGCTTGTTGTCACTAGTACTCAATCAGTCCGAACGCTCCACTAGTGTACGGGCACGCCGTGACAGCCCAGGTCAACGCGGCTGCGTTCGACCGAGCCGATCGAGATTCTGCTTGGCCAGGCGGCCGGCGTCACTCTCGGGATAGCTCTTGCTCACGGTCTCCCACGAGTTGCGCGCCGCCTCGACCTGGCCGAGGCGCTCCTCCGCAAGCCCGCGCTTGTAGTACGCGTCGGGCACGGCGTTGGCGCCGGGGTAATTCTGGATCACCAGATTGTATGCGGGTATCGCTTCGGCAAACTTGCCTTGCGCGAAGTAGGTCTCGCCGATATAGAACTGCGCGTCGTCGGAGTTCTCCGATTTTGGAAACGCGCGGAGGAACTGCTCGAAGCCGGTGACGGCAAGCGTCCATTGTCCGGCGGCGTAGTCGGCCTTGGAGGTCTCGAACATCCGCGTGGGCGAGAGGCCCGCGGTGGACGGCGCCGGCGTCAGAGGCGGTGCCTGCGTCGTCGGCACCGGCGGCGGCGCGTTTGGATCCAGGGGATCGACGACCGGCGGCGGCGGCGCGAGCTGCAGCGCCTGGACAGTGGCGCGCAGCGCCTCGAGTTCCTCGCGCAGCGCGGCGATGCGCACGTTGGTGTCGTCGCTGCGCTCGCGGATGACGCGCACGTCGTTGCCCATGTTGTCGATGAGCAGCTTCTGATCCGCAAATCCCTTGCGCGTGGCGTCGCCGGCCTGGTCGAGGCGCGCGTTGAGCGCCTTGAGCGATTCGGCCAGCGCCTGGTTGAGCGCGGTAATCGTGATGGCCAACTGCTGCGCCTGCTCCTGCATCATGCGGAGGTCGGCCGTCATCTGCTGATGCTCGCGATTCTGCGCCATCGCCCGCGAGGGGGAGACCACCTGCGCCAGGAGGGCGATCACCCCAAATACCAATGCCTGCTTCATCATCGACTCACCATCTACTTCCTGCGCCCTACTTTGCGGTGATCACGAAATGCGCGCGGCGGTTCTTGGACCACGCAGCCTCATCATGACCCGGATCGAACGGAAACTCCTTGCCGTAGCTCACCGTCCTCAGCCGATCCTGCGGGATGCCGAGCGAGACGAGGTAGGTCTTGACTGACACCGCGCGCCGCTCGCCGAGGGCAAGGTTGTACTCCCCGGTGCCGCGCTCGTCGCAGTGCCCTTCAATCGTCAGCACCCAGGTCGGATACTTTTTCAGGATCGCCGCGTTCGCCGACGCCACCATACGACCCTCGTCATCGAGATCCGAGCTGTCGAGCGGAAAGTAGACGGCCCTGAAAGGGGAGTCGCGATTGAGGTCGTCGAGCGAACGATTGGCGATCGAGTCTTCCGAAATCGGCTCCTGCGGCACCGGCAGCGCGTCTTCCACGCGCTGAGGCGGCGCCGGCGGCCGTGGCGGAGTCACGCCGGGCGGCGTCGCCGAGACCGGCGGAGGTGCGGGCTGCGTCGCCACCTGCTTCTTTGCGCATGCGGCGGCGACCAGGCTCAGCAACACGAAGACCACGACTGCACTCGTTCTTACACTACGCATGTCACGCCTCTCGAACACACCCGTTGCCATGTTTGCAGTCAATTCGACCACGCTGGCGTGTAGTTATCGCCCTCTCGCGTGATCTGCTTCACTCCGCGGCCGTCGCGGCCGATGGTGAAAATATGCACCCGGCCAGCCCGCGTCGACGTGAACGCGAGGTGGCGGCCGTTCGGGGAATACGCAGGACTCTCGTTCGAGCCTTCGCCAAAGGTCACCTGCCGCACCTGGCCGCTCGCCAGGTCGTAGACCTTGACGTCGTAGCCGGGGCCCGAGCGCCCCGTATACGCAATCTCGTTGAAGGGCGGAGGCGACCACGTGGGGCGATCGGCGTACGACTCCGATGTCGTCAGCCGTCGCAGGTTGAGCCCGTCCACGCCGACGACATAGATCTGCGGCGTGCCGGCGCGGTCCGAGGTGAAGGCGATCTGCGTACCCGTCGGCGACCAGGTCGGTGTCGTATCGATCGCCGGATGATTGGTCAGGCGACGCACACCAGACCCGTCGCGGTTCATGACGTACAGCTCGGGGTTGCCGTCGCGATTCGAGGTAAAGCAGATACGCGTGCCGTCGGGCGAATACATCGGCAGCCAGTTCTGACCGATGCCCTTGGTGGGTTCTTCCTGCAGTCCCTGGTAGATCAGCGCCACGAAGATGTCGGGGTAGCCGCGGCGGTACGACGTATACGCGATGGCGCGCGCGTCGGGCGCCCACACCGGCGTGATGTTCAACTGCCGGTTGGTCGTGATGCGGCGCGGGCCCGCGCCGTCATAGTCGGTGATGTACACCTCCTTGACGTCGCGGTTTTCCACCGAACCGACCAGCTTCTCCCGGTTGCGGTTGGACGAGAAGGTCAGCTTCGTCCGCGCCACGCCGCGCAGCGCCCGCTGCTGCTGATGAATTTCGTCCGACATCGTATGTGCGTAGAGCCGCAGGTTGCTGTCGGTGCCGCTGTATTCCTTCGCGAACACCGATTCCCGCGTGCGGACGTTATAGAGGCGTACCTGCACTCGAACCATGTTGCCGGTGCGCTGCACCGTGCCGAAGACCACGGCGTCCGCGCCGAGCTCGCGCCAGGCGGCAAACGGAATCTGATCCGCCGAACGCGCCTGCGCCACGGAAGCGTAGGTGTCGCGCGGGATCATGTAGAACTCGCGCTCGAAGCTCAGGTCGTCGAACAGCACCTGACCGATCGTCCTGGCCTGCTCGGCCGCATCGGGCGTCAGCGCGATGAAATCAGGCACCGCATACCGCGGCGGCGTACCCGGATCGCCGCTGATGACGACCGCGATCTCCGACGGCTGCTGTGACACCGGCGGGGCGGGCTGCTGCGGAGTCTGGGCGAGCCCGGCGGCCGCGACGGCGCCCAGGACGCACCCGCCGATTCCGAGCCAGGCACACAGTTTCTTCTTCATGGTCACCGTTGATATTGAAATGTCACGTGAACCGTCAGCGACGGATTGGAAAACTGCGGCGGCAGCTCCGGCAGGCGCGTGAGCAGCAGCGCGCGCTGCGCCGCGTAGTCGAGCGCCACGAATCCACTGGGCCGTTCCACCGCGACCCCCTCGATCGATCCCTTCCTGGTGATGGTGAACTTCATTCCGGTCGAGCCGGCCACGCCCTGGCTCTTCTCCCAGTTCTGTTGCACGAGCGTCACCATCTGCTCGATGTATTCAGGGCAACAGAAGTTGGCGACGTCGAGCTGCACCGCGGTGCCCCCGCCGCCGCCTGTCGTCAACCCGAAACCCGTCCCACGTGCGCCGGTCTCGGTGCGCGTGCTGCCCGGCCGCGCCTCTTCCTGCGGCCTGGGCGGCTGGGGGCGGCGTACCTCGCGTGACGGCAGCGTCATTTGCGGCCTGACCGGCGGGGGAGCCGCGATCGGCTTCACCGGCTCCACCGGCTTCGGCGTCTCGGGCACCGCCCGGCCGGCGATCGGCGTCATGCCTCCGGCGCGAGGACCCGGGGCGCCGCCTAGGCTGATCGTCATCACCGTCCTCGGCGGCTCGGTATCGTCCGCGCGCCAGCCGGCAGGACCGAGGATGAGGAACGCCGCGACACCGACATGCACGATCACCGATCCGGCGACCATCGAGTTGAATCGGTCGGGTTGATGGCTGCGCGCGACGATGACGTCGGTGACGTCGGTCATTGCTCGCCGGGCAGCTTCGACACGATGCCGACGTTCTGGACGCCGCCCTCCTTGAGCCGATCGAGCACGTCCATGAGCTCCTGCAAGTTCACCTGGCCGTCGCCGCGGAGATAGACCTGCTTGTCGCTGCTGGTCACCATGAGCTGCCGGATCCGCTCGGACAGCACGTCGATCCGAATCCCTTCCTCCTCGAGGAAGACACGCTGGTCGACCTTGTAGGAGGCAGGCACGTCGACGAACACGCGCTCGCTGGAGATTTCCGTCGCCCGGCTCGCGACCGGCAGGTTGATTTCGACACCGCGCTGCAGCATCGGCGCGGCCACCATGAAGATGATCAGCAGCACCAGCATCACGTCGACCATCGGGACGACGTTGATCTCGGAGAGCGTGGGCGCGACGCGGCGTCCCCGTCGATGGCGGCCGCCGGCACTGGGCGCTGAAGCGATGACTTTCGGCATTGGAATAAGGGGTCGGGAGTCATTTTTCGAGGACACGGCGATTCCGACGACGCCTGTCGCCCCCGCCGTGTCCTCGAAAAATGACTCCCGACCCCATTACGTGAAATTGCGCTCGACGATGTTGAGAAACTCGAGCGCGAAGTCGTCCATGGTCGAGGAGAACACCTTCACGCGGTTCGTGAAGTGGTTATAGAAGTAGGTCGCGGGTATCGCCGCGAAGAGTCCGGTCGCCGTCGCGACCAACGCCTCGCTGATGCCTGGCGCGACGATCGCCAGGTTGGTCGAGCCGGTGGCGCCGATGCGGCCGAACGCGATCATGATGCCGATCACCGTCCCAAGCAGTCCGATGAATGGCGTCACGCTCGCGGTCGTCGCCAGAAACGTCAGGCGTTTCTCCAGCTTGTTGACCTCCGTCGAGCCCGCGCGGATGAGCGCCCGGTCCACCGCGTCGAGACTCTTCAACGTTGGACGTCCGGCAGGCGCCGGCGGATTGCCCGGCTGGGCCGTGGTCGCACCGCTGAGACGGAACTGCGCGTTCATCTCGGCATACCCTGCCTGAAACACGCCAACCAGCGGCGATTCAGGGAGGGTCGGACACATGGCCTGCACCTCCGAGAATTTGCTGCTCTTCCGGAAGACCTCGAGGAACTTGTCCGTGTGTTGCGCCGCTCGCCGGAACGACCACGCCTTGTGAATGATGATCGCCCACGAGGCGACGGAGAAGATGAAGAGGATGGCGAGAATGGCTTGATTGAGCGGGCCGGTGTCTTGGATCAGCTGGATGACGTCGCCACTCCCAGCCAGAGGGGCACTGCCGTCCTCCTGCACCTGCAGTGCGAGGACAAGGGAGCCAAGCGTGTACAACGAAGCCTCCGAAGCATCGGTAGCGCGCCGCTGGGACAGCGCAAGTTAAGCGAGCGTAGCATGCGACCTGAGTGCTGTCAAACGTATGATACGATGGAAGTTCCGCCGACATGCTGCGTTTCCTCCGCATCCGCAACCTCGCGGTAATCGAGTCCGTGGAGGTCGAGTTCGAACCTGGCTTCAACGTACTCACGGGAGAGACCGGCGCGGGCAAGTCGATCCTGGTTGAAGCCGTCGGCCTGCTCCTGGGCGCGCGCGCCTCCGCCGATCTCGTTCGCACCGGTGAAACGCAGGCGACCATCGAGGCCATCTTCGAACAGGCGCCGGGACCAGCGTCGGGACACACAGGGGGCGGCGAGCTGATCGTCCGGCGCGAGCTCACCAGCCAGGGACGCAGCCGCTCGTTCATCAACGGCGCCCTCGCCACGGCCGCCGCGCTGCGCGATCTCTCCGCACGGCTCGTGGAGCTGCACGGACAGCACGAGCATCAAGCCCTGCTCGATCCACTCACCCATCTTCCGCTGGTCGACGAATACGCAGGCCTTGCCTCGCCGGCGGAGCGCGTGAGCCACGCGTGGACCTCGGTTAAGACCCTTCGCGAGCAGCTCGAACGGTCGAGGATGGACGGACGCGAAAAGGCCGCGCGTCTCGATCTGATTGCGTTCCAGCTCGGAGAGATAGAGAAGGCCTCGCCGAAGCCCGGGGAAGACGACGAACTGCTCGCCTTGCGGCAGGTCCTCGCCAACGCCGAGCGAGTCCAGCGGCTCTGCAAGGAGAGCTACGCCACCCTGTACGAGAGCGACGATGCCGTGCTGGCCGGACTGAGCGGCGTCTGGAAGCGCGTCGGGGAGCTCGCCTCGATCGATTCCCAGTTTGCGCCGTACATGGATGCCCGCGACGGCATCAAGTCGCAGCTCGAGGACCTGGCCTTCTTCCTGCGAAACTACTCCGACGGGGTTGACGCGTCGCCCGCGCGGCTGCAGCAGGTCGAAGATCGGCTCGCGCTGCTGGAGCGGATCAGGCACAAATACGGGCCAACCCTTCAGGACGCGATTGACAAGGGCGCGGCCCTGACCCGCGAACGGGACTTCCTGACGGGGGGAGGGGAGCGCACCGAGGATCTGCAGAAGGAGCTGGCGTCCGCGACGGAGCGCTATCTCGCGGTCGCGCGCGAGCTGTCGAAGGCCCGGCGCAAGGCCGCCGTCCGCTTTACCGAGGAGCTCGAGGCGCTGCTCGCCGACCTGGCGATGGCGCGGACGCGCTTCGCCGTCCGGTTCAACACGGCGGAGCTCCCAGCCGAGGCCTGGAGCGAACGCGGGATCGACGAGGCGGAGTTCTACGTGTCGCCGAACCCCGGCGAAGACCTCCGGCCCCTGACGCGGATTGTGTCGGGCGGCGAGCTCTCCCGGATCATGCTGGCGCTGAAGACGCTCGCGGTGGCGGACGAGGCGGGGAAGACCCTGATCTTCGACGAAGTCGATGCCGGCATCGGCGGGCGCGTCGCGGACGTCGTCGGTGCACGGCTGCGAGCGCTCGGCGGCCGGTTCCAGGTGCTGTGCATCACACACCTCGCCCAGATCGCGGCCCAGGGCTCGACGCAGTTTCAGATCGAAAAGACCGTCCGGGGCCAGCGCACGGTGACGACGGTCGTGCGCCTCGAAGGCGAGGGCCGGGTCGACGAGATCGCCCGTATGATGGGCGGCGCGGCGGTGACCGAGCCGGTGCGCGCCGGCGCCCGCGAGCTTCTCGCTGGCGGGTCGGCCCTTCGGGAGCGGGGCGAAACCGAAAGGCGAAAGCGAAAGTCCCCGGCGTCTAACTGATATGGCAAAGAAATACCTGATCGAAACGTTCGGCTGCCAGATGAACGTCCATGACTCGGAGCGCATGGCGGGCCTTCTCGATCAGGCCGGGTACGAACCGACGCAGGACGACGCGGACGCCGACGTCATCGTCATCAACACGTGCAGCGTTCGCGAACACGCCGAGGCCAAGTTGTACACGCGGCTCGGTCAACTTCGCCTCCTCCAGGAACAGAGCGGCCGGTCGCCCGTGGTCGCGGTCGCCGGGTGCGTCGCGCAGCAGGAAGGCGCCGCGCTGATCAAGCGGACCAACGGCGGCGTCATCGACATCGTGATGGGAACCCAGCGACTAAAGATGCTGCCGGCGCTGGTCGAGAAGGCGGAGCAGTCGGCGATCGCCGAGGTGGAGATCAACCCCTGGGACGACGTGACCTTCCCGCTGGGGATCACGCGGCGCAGCGATCCTGTCAAGGCGTATGTGACGATTATCGAAGGCTGTAACGACCACTGCGCCTTCTGCGTCGTCCCCCACACCCGCGGCCACGAGCGGATGCGCCCGAAGGCCGACATCCTCGCCGACGTGCGCGAGGCCGTCGCGTCTGGGCGGATCGAAATCCAGCTCCTCGGCCAGATCGTGAACCACTACCAGGCGCCCGACGCGCCAGCTTTCGACTTCGCCGACCTCCTGGAGGCCGTCCACGAGATTCCAGGCGTCGAACGGATCCGCTTTGCAAGCCCACATCCCCGTCACACCGGCGCGCGCCTGATCGACGCCGTGCGGAACCTGCCCAGGGTGTGCAGGCACATGCACCTGCCGGTACAGTCAGGCTCGACCCGGGTGCTCGCAGCGATGCGGCGACGCTACAGCCGCGAGGCATACCTCGATTTGATCGCGCGCATCCGCGAGGCTATTCCGGACGTGACCCTATCGACCGATATGATTGTTGGCTTCCCGGGAGAGACCGCGGAAGACTTCGAGGAGACGTTGTCGCTGACCGAGCTCGCGCAGTACCACAGCATGTTCTCGTTCAAGTATTCCGAGCGGCCGAACACGCTGGCGGCCAAGCGGATGCCCGACACGGTCGGCGAGGACGAGAAGACCTCGCGCATCATGGCGCTCCAGTCGCTGCAGCGGGAGATCCAGACGCGCCTGCACGAGCAGGCCATCGGCACGCGTCTCGACGTCTTAATCGATTCAGAGAGCCGCCGGCGCGGCGGCGAAATTTCGGGGAGGTCGGCAGGGAACATCGTAGTCAACGCGGCCGCTCCTGCCGATACACCGCCTGTCGGACGAGCCGCGGCAGGCTCGTCCTGGATAGGCCGGACGGTTCCGGTGCTCATCACGCGGGCGAGTCCGCACAGTCTCACGGGCGAGTTGATAAATTGACGGCACACCGGGATTCACCGGCACCGATCCTGCGTCATGGGCACGCCATGCTGATCGAAATGACAATCAAGGGGCTGATGGTGGATCCGATCACCAACATGCCCATCGTCATCCTCAAGGACAAGGAAGGGGATCGCGTCCTGCCGATCTGGGTCGGCATTTTCGAAGCGAACGCCATCGCCCTGCAGATCGAGAACATCGCGACGCCGCGGCCGATGACGCATGACCTGCTGCGGAACATCATCACTGACCTCGAAGGGCAGGTTGACCGGATCGTGGTGTGCGACCTCAAGGACAACACCTTCTACGCCATCATCCATCTGACCGTAAAGGGAGAGCCCGTGGCCGTCGATGCCCGGCCGAGCGACGCCATCGCGCTGGCGCTCCGGACCCGCTCCCCGATCCTCGTGGACGAGACGGTCATCGACAATGCGAAGACCGTCGACTTCTCGGCGGAGCGGACCGACAGCGACCGCCTCCAGAAGTGGCTCGAGAGCCTCGACCCCGAGGAGCTCGGCAAGTACAAGATGTAGTCGGCCGACTGATTGTCGGCCGGCCGACAATGAGGCTTTGGGCGTTCGGCCTGAGGCTTTCGAATTGACTCCTCCGCGCCCGCTCCGTAGAATCCTCGCATCTTCCCTTCACGCATTTTCCACACCGAATGATCGTCGCGATCG
>CANIBQ010000042.1 GCA_947465645.1 Acidobacteriota bacterium
GCGACCCCTGGTCGCAACCGGTCGATTCTGATCTTCGATCTGATGGCCAACGGCAACGTCAAGCCGCTCCGGGTGATCAGAGGCCCGAACACCCAGATCGATCGCATCAACCAGATGGCCATTTATCCCGAGGGCAAGCTGGTGGTCGTCGCCATGCCCGGCGTGCAGGGACTGGTCGAGCCCCCGCGCGTCTTCATCGGCGCGTGGAGCCTGGATGACAGCGGCGACGTGGCGCCGAAGTTCGCCATCAGCGGCGAGGCGACGACGATGAAGAAGTCGTTCTCGGTCGCGCTGGACCCGCTGCACAAGGACGTGATCGTGTCCGACATGCGGCTGAACGGCGTGATGACGTTCAACGTGCCGGAGATGTTCGTACCGGTGGCCGCGCCCGCGGCGGCACGCTAGTTTCTCTCTCTGCCCCGGCTATGCGCGCATGCGCGTAGCCGGGGCCCGCTCCTCCGCTTCACAGCCCACTGCGGCTTATCGCCGGCGCGCTACGGCGTTCGACTAATCTAGCGTCTGTCTCTCCGTGGCATTTTCACCCTCATCCAAGGGACGGCTCACCGTTCGCGACCTGGAGCGGTTTCCAGGCACCTCGCTGTTCGACCGTCTCGGACGCGCGGTGTGCCGAGCCGGCTGCCTGCCGCGCAAGGAGCTGTACGAAGCGTGGGAGATGGCGCGCCGCGTCAGGCGCCTCTTTCGCGGCGGCCGCATCGTCGATCTGGCGGCCGGACATGGCCTGCTCGCGCACGTCCTCCTGGTTCTGGACAACTCGTCGCCGCAGGCGATCAGCGTCGATGCGACGCTGCCGCCGTCGAGCGGCAGGCTGCACCAGGCGCTCGTCGATGCGTGGCCCCGGTTAGCGGGACGGGTCGTCTTCCACGAAGGTCCGCTCGAGTCAGTCGCGTTGTCGAAGGATGACCTGGTGGTATCTGCACACGCGTGCGGAGCGCTGGCAGACCTCGTTCTTGACCGCGCGGCGTCGGTTCGCGCCCGCGTCGCGGTGCTTCCCTGTTGTCACGACCTGGCGATCAATGACGCGGGACCGCTGTCGGGATGGGTGGACGGTCCGCTGGCTGTGGACGTGATGCGGGCGGTACGCCTCGAGCAGCGGGGTTACCGCGTCCGCACCCAGAAGATTTCCGCGGAGATCACACCAAAGAACCGCCTTCTCCTTGGCGAGCCCGCTTGACCTGTCCTCCTCGGCGGATGCTCAGAGCTGGCGGAGCGCGGTCGGAATCGGCAGGCGGGCGGCCCGAACCGCCGGGAGCAGGCCGCCGACAAAGCCCATCGCCAGCGCGTACACGAGGCCGGTGACCAGGAGTTCGGGCGTCACGCGAAACGCAAATGCCACCTGACTGAACGTCTGCATGTTCATCGTCGACGTCTGGTAGCCGTTGAACCCCAGATAGGCGGCGCCGCCGCCGATGACACCGCCAATCGCGCCGAGAACGAGCGACTCGACCAGCACCGACACGAGCACCGAGCTGGTGTCGAATCCCAGCGCGCGCAACGTGGCGATCTCCCTGGCACGGGTCGCCACCGCGGTGTACATCGTCAGGATGGCCCCGAAGATCGCGCCGATCCCCATCAGTCCGGCGATCCCGAAACCGACCGTCCGAATGAGCCGCGTCATGTTCTGCGACTGCCCCGCGTAGTATTCGTTCTCGCGACGGACGCTCACATTGAGTTGAGGGTTCGAGGTGAGCCAGTCTCGAAATGTATCGAACGACGCCGGAGAGTCGAGTGCCGCCAGTACCGACTGATAGGTATTGCCGCGCCGGTAGGCGCCCTGCAGCCCACGGGCGTCAACCCAGATCTCGGTCTCGGCGACCGCGCCGTCGGCTTCGAAGAGGCCCACAACCGTCCAACTGTTCTGCCCGGAGGTGATGGTCTGCCCCACGTCAGTGCCGACGAATTGTCCCTGCGCTCCGCGGCCCACGATGACTTCGTTGGTGCCGAACTGAAGCATGCGCCCGGCGATCAGCGAAACCTCCTCGCGCAGCCGGACGCCGGCGGCTTCGATGCCGCGCATCGGGACGTTGGCCCCTGTGCCCGTCGAGCGCTTGGGCAGGTCGATGATGACGTAGAGCTCCGCTGACGCCATGGCGGTCGGGCCGTCGCGGCGCAGCCCCGGCGCCTGCTTGATGATGTCGGCGTGGGGACCGTCGATGCCGCTCGTCATCTCGCTGTCGGCGCCGCTGCGCATGACCAGGGCGCGGCCCGGCGACCCGGAGCCCTGCATCGCCGCCGAAAAACCCGCGGCGATCGACAGCACCGAGACGAACACGATCACCACACCCGCGATACCGACGATCGCGACCCCCGACGAGCTGAGCCTCGAAGGAATCGTGCGAAGGTTCAGCGCCATCACCGCCGCGGTCTGCCGGAGCCACCGCATGTCAGGCTCTCCTCAACGCGTCGGTGATCTTCAACTGCATTGCGCCGAACGCCGGCACCACGCCCGCCAGCACACCCATCGCCAGCATCAGGCCGCCGCCGATCGCGAGATCGCGCGCAGGCAGCGCGAAGATCGGCAGCAAGCCCCCCGTCGGGTCGCCGCCCTGGACGAAGACCCATGCCACGCCAAGCCCCAGGCCTCCGGCCACGCACGCGATGAAGAGCGATTCCGCCAGCACCAGCGCGAGAATGGCGCCCCCGGAGAAGCCGAGCGTCTTCAGCACGGCAAACTCGCTGGTGCGCTCGCGCACCGATTGCGCCATCGTGCTGGCCGCGACCAGCCCGAAGATGAACAGCACGGTGGAGGAGATGGCGATCATGATGGCGCCGATGTCGCCGATCTGCTTCGCGAACCCTTCCACGAATCCCTTCTCCGTGGTCGTTTTTGTTTCCGCCGATGAGTTGGCGAACATCTGGTCGAAGATGCGGCTCATCTCCAGCGACTTCGACGGGTCGCCGATCTTGACGACGTACCACCCGACCTGGCCCTCGCCCATGGCGCGATTCTCGTCGAGGTAGTCGTACTGGAAGAAGAACTGCGTCTTGTCCACGTTGTCGCCGCCGTCGTAGATGCCGGCGATGTTGAACTCCCACGTCTGGCCGCCTCCCTTCGGTTGCCAGATGGTCGCGGTGAGCGGCACGCGGTCGCCGATTTTCCACCCGAAGCGCGTGGCGAGGTCGCGGCCGATGATCGCGCCCTGGCGGTCGCCCAGCCACGCCTTGGCCTGATCGGGCGGCAGCGTGAACTCCGGATACACCTTCAGGAACTTCTCGGGTTCGACCGCCATGTTCGCAAAAAAGTTGGCGGGATCCTGATACACGCCGCCAAACCAGGTCTGGTGCGACGCGATCTCGACGCCGGGCGTTGTTTGCAGCCTCGCCTGATATGCCACCGGCAGCGGCATGATCAAGCTGACCTTGTGAAGGATGATCAGGCGGTCGAGCCCGGCCATGTCGATGCCAAAGCTGAACGCCGTACGAATCGTCATCAGGATGCCGAACAGCAGGAAGGCGACGAAGATCGACAGCAGCGTGAAGATCGTCCGGAACTTGCGGCGCCAGACGTTCTTCCAGATCAGCGGCAGGAACCTCATCGCACGCCTTCGCCTTCTCCCATCAGCACACCTTTCTCGAGGTGCAGCGTGCGGCGGGCGCGGTCGGCGGCATGCGGATCGTGCGTCACCATGACGATGGTCTTGCCATGATCCCGGTTCAACGCCTGCAGCAGATCGAGAACCTCGTCGCCGGCCTTGCGATCGAGGTCGCCGGTCGGCTCGTCGCAGAGCAGGAGCGTGGGGTCAGTGACGATTGCGCGGGCGATGCCGACGCGCTGCTCCTGGCCTCCGGAGAGCTGCCGCGGATAGTGCCTTGCCCGATCCGCCAGGCCAACCACCTTCAGCGCGATCGCGGCTCGCTTCCGGCGCTCGGCCTTCGACAGGTTCGTCAGCAGCAGCGGCAGCTCCACGTTCCGCTCCGCCGTCAGCACCGGCAGCAGGTTGTAGAGCTGAAACACGAACCCGATGTTTCGCGATCGCCAGCGCGACAGCGCGCTGCCCCCGAGCGCGCTGATCTGTTCACCACCGACCTCGACGCTTCCTCCGGTCGGCGTATCCAACCCGCCCATCAGGTTCAGCAGCGTCGTCTTGCCGGAGCCCGACGGTCCCATCAGCGCGAGGAAGTCGCCCTGTGGAATCTCCAGGTTGACGCCCTTCAGGACGTCGATGCGCTCGCTGCCGCGCGTGAAATGCTTGTGGACGTCTCGAACTCTGACAAGCGGATTCTCACTCACTCACCACCACCTTCGCACCAGCCGCCAGCGTGGCTGGAGGCGACACCACCACACGCTCGCCGGCGTTGAGACCCGCTCGCACCTCGAGCCGATCGCCGTCAGTGCCGCCAGTGCTGACGGCGCGGCGATCGACGACGCCGCCGGCGTCGACGACAAACGCATAAGACTGGCTGCCACCTGTCACGATCGCCGCCTTCGGCACGAGCAGCACGGGACGCCCGTCCGGCACCGCGGCGGCGGCGGCCTCTCGCAGGAACGTCACCTTCACGCCCAGGTCAGGCAGGATCCGCGGGTCGAGCTGGTTGAACGCGATGCGCACCAGCACGGTCGCCTTCTGCCGGTCGGCGGTCGGCACGGTGGTGATGACGTGTGCCGGGATCTGCCACTCGGGATACGCGTCGAGAACCGCCGTCACCGGCTGCCCTTCGGTGACGCGATTGATATAGCTCTCGTTGACGTCGACCTCGATCTCGAGCGATCCCATGTCAACGATGGTGCCGATGCCGGTGCGGGTGAAGCCGCCGCCGGCCGACACGGGAGACACCATCTCTCCCGGCTGCGCGTCTTTCGAGATCGCCACGCCGCTGAACGGTGCGCGAATGACCGTGTCGTCGAGGGCGGTCCGCTGCACGTCGACCTGCCGCTCCGCCACCAGGACCTGCTGGCGGGCGGCCTCGATGCGCGCGTCGAGCGAATCGACTTCGGCCTGCGCCGCCTCGACCTCCACCTGGGTCGTCAGCCCGTCCTTGATCAACCGCGAGGTCCGGGCCAGCGTGACCCTGGCTTCAGCCAGCCGGACTTCGTTCTCTCTCACGGCTCGTCGCGATGCTTCGGCCTGGGCCTGCGCCAGCGCCAATGCCGCCCGCATCGAGGCGTCGTCGAGCCGCGCGAGCACCTGGCCTTGCGTGACGGCCTGGCCCTCTTCGAGGTTCACCTCGACGACCTTGCCGGTGATCTTGGACGAGACGGTGGCGCGGCGGCGGGCCGTGACGTACCCCGATGCATTCAGGACTGCGGCCTGCGTTCCCACCTGCCGTTCAGAGACGAGGGCCGTCTCCACCTCGAGCGCTTGCTCACGCGAGAACCATCGCCAGGCGCCAAACCCGGCCGCGGCCAGCACGATGATGAGCACGACCCACACGAAGCCGCGACCGCCACGGCGGCGTTCGGGCTCACGTTCGATGCGGAGCGCGGCAAGTTCGTTCTCAAGGTCGGCCATGCAGGAGACTGACTGAAGGGTAGATGAGCGATCTTACCTAATTGCCGCCGTCGCGCCGGTCAGACGTGGTTCCGGAGCATCAGTTCCTTGGGGTGCGGGTCGAGGTACAACTGGCCGGCCAGGTACGGAATGCCATGGACGCGGACGTGGTGGCGCACGAGCGTGATGGGCACGATGAGCGGCACGAGGCCCCGTCGGTAGTCGTCAATTGTCGCGGCAAGCTCCGCCTTTGATTCCGGGTCGAGAAGATTCTTGAAATACCCCGCCATGTGCTGGAGCACGTTCACGTGCCGGCGGGGCGTGGCGATGACCGTGAGCGCCGACATGAAGCGCTCGGAGTACCGGCGTTGGAGATCGTGGCGCGGCACCCCGTGCGCCTGCGCGACGAGACGCCCCAATGTGCGGTACGCCTCGGGCGAGTGCGCCATCAGGATCAGCTTATGGGCCGTGTGAAACGCGACGAGCGAACCCAGATTCCACCGGCCGCTGAAGAGGCCGCGAAGCCTCCAGTACGCAAACACCCGCTCGACGAAGTTCTCTCGCAGCCGGGGATCGCCCAGCCGGCCTTCCTCCTCGACGGGAAGCGTCGGAAACCGTTCCATGAGGCTGGCGGCGAATATTCCCCGGCCCGACTTGGCCGGCGCGCCCTGTCCGCCGTAGATCTTGACGCGCTCCATGCCGCAGCTCGGTGAATCCCTCTTGAGGACGTAGCCGGAGAGGTCCTCCGATTCGAGCTCCCCCACCCGCCGTTGCGAGTACTGCTGCAACTGGCCGGTCAGGTCGACGGCCGTCCTGACAGTGAGCAACCGGATGCCGGCGTCCACGCGGACCAGGCGCATCGATTCGCGCGGGGTGCCCAGGCCGCATTCCACCTCCGGGCAGACAGGCACCCATTCCACGAGCGGCCCGAACGTCTCGGTCAGGAACGGGTCGCGCTTGTGGCCCCCGTCGAAGCGCACCGACTCGCCGAGCAGGCACGCAGAGATGCCGAGGCGAATCGGGCGGGGAGTGTTAGATGGATCGGCTGTCATATGCCCAGTGCAGCACCGCCTGCCTCTGCTTCGGACGGCAGTCGAGATCGCCCGCCTCGCAGTTCTGTCGAATCGCCGCCACGTGGCGCGCGATTGCCCTCCACCGCCGGATCTGGCGTGCGTCGTCGGCCGTCCGGCGGCCCATGTAGTAGCGGCAGTACCATTGAAACCACCCTCGCGGATCCTGCGGGCGGATCCAGCCCTTTCGTCGCCACACGGCAAGCGACTGCGACGCGTTGACGCCGAAGCAATTCAGCCGCCGGTCGCGACGCTCCGCGGACAGCCTCGCACCAGCGAACCAGCTCGCGGGAAATTCGGCGCGGCAGTCGGTCATGTACTTCCCGCCGAACACCCCCAGGCGCAGCATCTGCTTCGGCGTGAGCTGCGGCTGGAACCCCGCCGCGAAATGCCGGCCGGCGGGCTCGGTGAGATAGTAGACGTATCGCTCCTGCATCCTGTCATTGACGACGACCCTGCGTTTCATGGGTCTCCTAGAAACGCCATTCCAAGCCGAGCAGGGGAAAGGCGCCAAGCTGTTCGCTGACATCGGCCGAATTCGTGCGCCGGTTCCAGGTGTACCCGCCGACGTTGCGCCGCCCTGTCACGTTCTGAACGCCCAGAAACACGATGACGGGCTTGCCCGCAATCGTCGCGTTCCGGTCGACGCGGGCGTCGATGCGGAAGTAGGCCGGACCCCGCACTGCGTTGATCTGGGCCAGGTCGTAGATGCCGCGGCGCTGCCGTGTCGACTCGGCCGCATCGAAGGGCGTGAACGGCCGCCCCGACAGGTACGACACCCTGAGCGACGACTCCCATTTCGCTGACCACCGGCGTCCACCGGTCATGTTGAAGACCACCGGATAGTCGAACGAGCCTGGACGCAGGCGGCCGTCGAGCGCGGCGTACTGAGCCTTCGACAGCGACAGGTTGATTTGACCGTGCCAGCGCCCTTCACCTCTGTTTGTCAGGCCGATCTCCACGCCCTGGCTGTGGCCGAATCCCGTGCTGGTCAGGGGAAAGAGCACCCCCTGCACGTCGAAGGTGTCGCCGAGGTTCGCGAGCGACAACGAGGGATACTCCGAGGCCACGGGGTAGTCGCGGTAGTTCTTGCGGTATGCCTCGACGCTCAGCGGCCAGCCCTCGGCGATCGCGTACGTGATGCCCCCCACGTAGTGATCCGCGCGGAACGGCTTCAGCGCGCGGTTCTCCGGAAACACCGCGAGAAACTGGAACGCCGGCTGCTGATAGTAGATCCCCGTACTGGCCTTGAACGAGAGCCTGGGCGTCAGCGCGAGAGTCGCGGCCAGCCTGGGGCTCACACGAGACGCGTCGATGTACTGGTACCGGTCGAACCGCCCGCCGGCCGTGACGTTGAACGCCGACGTGACATCGTGCGTGACCTGCGCGTACGCGCCGCCCTGCCACGTCGTGAAACGCCGAAAGACGCTGAAAGCGTTTACCCCGGGTTCGCGGGAGTACGGGCTGTCGTAGCCCAGCGGCGCCGCGCTGTCGTACTTCACGCGGAACTGCTTGACGCTGCCGCCGAGCTGGACCTTGCTGCTCGTCGTGGCCGCCACCGTGAGGTCGTACTTCACGGTCGTCTCCGACTCTCTCGAGTCGTCGCGATAGATCACGGGACTGGAGGCGATGATCTGATCCGCGCTGAGTCCCGCCTGCGGCACGCCATTCTTCACGAGATCCTTGACGGCGGAACCGACGGTCGCGATCGAGCTGGTCGCGCCAAGCAATCCCACCGCCCGGCCTCCAAAGAGGTGCTGCCAGTTGACCCCCGTCGCGCTGCGCCAGCCGCGATACCGGATGTCGAGGTTGAACACCTCCTCGTCGTTGGGGGTCGAGTCGGTCAGCCCGAGGCGAATCCGATCGGCGCCCGTGATGTTCACGGCCCAGATGCGGTCCGTGGCGCTCAGGTCGTAGAGGGCTTTGGCGTTGAAGGTATAGAGCACCGGGACGCCGCCGATCCCGACGTCGTTGGTGAACAGGTCGAGGAAGCTTCGGCGCGCCGACGCGACCCACGATCCACGAGCGCCGCGCAACGGCCCTTCGAGGGTGCCCCCCGCACCGGCGAACCCGAGCGTCGCGCGTCCGTACAAGGCGTCTCGGCTGCCCTCGCGCTGGGTGATCTGCAGCACGCTCGACGCGCGGTTGCTGTACGAGGCAGGGTACCCGCCGGTCAGGAACGTCACATCCCGGACCATCGAGGGGTCGAGAATGCTCACCGTGCCTCCCGCGGAGGCAAAATTCGCGAACGTGTTGATGTTCGGGACCTCCACGTTGTCGACGACGAACAGATTCTCGAGCGGGCTGCCGCCCCGCACGATGATGTCGTTGCGGAAGTCGTCCGATCCAATGACCACGCCCTGCAGCGTCTGAACATAGCGCGAGACGTCCTGCAGCGACCCCGCTGAACGAAACACCTCTTCGGCGCTGACGAGGTATCCCGACGTCTTCACCTCTTCCGGGGCGGCCAGGCGCGGGGCCGTCACGTTCACGGTGGTCTCCAGCCGATTGGCCGCCGGCAGCGTGATGTCGACGCGCTGGTCCACACCGGCGTGCACCTCGATGCGTCCGAGCGGCAGCGCCGCCTCGGCCGGCGGTGTCACTTCGAGGGCGTATTCCCCCGAGCGGATGTTCTCGAGCCGAAACGCACCCTGCTCGTCCGCGACGACGCACTGCGGCGTGCCGGACAGGCACACGGTGGCGAACGCGGCTGGCGCGCCCGCGGCGTCCACGACCGATCCGCTCAGCGACCCGATGCCGGTCGTGTCCTGCGCCGCTGCACGGGCGGGGACCATCGCCAGGCAGCCCAGCGACAGCGAGAGCAGCAACGCGGGGGTCATCGCGGCGCGGACGATCTGGTGGCGCTGCGCGAATGCGCGGGCGAGCAGCCGGCGGAGAAAGGGTTCTGTGAGCCGCTGCGCGAGGCGCCCGCCGGGCACCGCATATTCCACGCGGTCCTCGTACAGGCTCTGCGCGGTGCCGACCGGCTCGATCCGATGCGTATGCCGCCACAGCTTGAACGGACCGCTCACCTGCTCGTCGCAGAACTGCCGTCCGCGGATGTACCCGTAGTGCCGCGCCCGCCACCGTACGCGGACGGGACCAAGTCCAATGGAGAAAACGATGGTGCCGCCGTTCTCGAGGCCGCCGGTGCGGCTCTCAATCCGAACAAGGCGGCGCGAGGGAATCAGATCCAGCAGGGCCTCGGGCCGCTCGTGCCAGCGAAACACGTCGGCCGCGCGACCGGGCACGATCGATCGATACGCGAAGACAGCGCGAGCGGACGGCGAGTCGGCAGCACGTGCATCGACGACCGCTGTCGGCGCCGTGGCATGGAGCCGACCCGGCTGCCGCACCAGGCACCAAAGCGCGCGACCGCCCTCTTCGAACCGTCGAAGAAGGCGGCCGCCAATGTACCCCGTGGCGCCGGTCACCGGAAGGGGAGTGTCCACGCCGGTTCTTACTTGTCCTTCGGCAGGATCACCGCGTCAATGACATGGATCACGCCGTTGCTCGCGACGATGTCGGTCTTCGCGACGTGCGCGCCGTCAACGGTGACGCCGCCGCGCGTCGCGATCGTGATCGTGTCGCCGCTGACAGCCTTCGCCGACTGCATCTTGACCACGTCGGCGGCCATCACCTTGCCCGCCACGACGTGATACGTGAGGATGCGCTGCAGTCGTGCCTTGTTCTCCGGCTTGAGCAGCGACTCGAGTGTGCCGGCCGGCAGCTTCGCGAACGCCTCGTCGGTCGGTGCGAACACCGTGAACGGCCCCGGGCCCTTGAGCGTCGACACGAGGTCGGCCGCCGCGAGCGCCTTCGCGAGGGTCTTGAACGAGCCGGCCGCAACGGCCGTGTCGACCACGTCATTCGTGTCGGCTGCCCTGACAACTGTTGACGCCGCGAGGGTCATCACCAACGCGGCCACGCTTCCAATCCTGAGAATATTCGACATGTCTATGACTCCTTGATTACTGATGAACGGTTACCGCGCGTGCACCATTCCCGGCGCACGTGCTATTGAATCTAATGCAAATTGTGTTGCCTGGAAGTAAAATCGAGCCTGTTGGGCAAAGTCGTGTGAGCGACGCGACAAGATCCGCGCGGAATTTCACTGACAGGAAAAACGGAGGCGTGATGCTCTCGGCGACCTTGAAAGCGGGACTGAGTGACTACGATATCGGCGCGAAGATTCGGTCGCTGCGGCTGAAGAAAAAGATGGGGCTCGTCGAGCTCGGGCAGCACACCGGCCTCTCGCCAGCGTTGCTCTCAAAGATCGAGCGAGGGCACCTGTTCCCCACGCTGCCGACGCTGCTGCGCATCGCGCTCGTCTACGGCGTGGGGCTGGAGTTCTTCTTCGCCGGCGCCCGCGAGAAACCGCTCGTCGCGGTCGTACGCAAGCGCGAGCGCGTGCGGCTTCCCGAGAGGCCGCAGGCACCCGACAGCGCGTTTCATTTCGAGTCGCTCGATTACGCGGCCGTTGAGCGGCGGTTCAATACCTATTACGCAGAATTTCTGCCCGTCCCAGCCGAGAAGCTACGACCGCACGGGCACCCCGGCGCGGAGTTCATCTACGTGCTCCAGGGCACGCTGAACATGACGATCGGGAGCGACGAACACTCGCTCGATGAAGGCGATTCCGTGTACTTCGACTCGAGCATTCCCCACAGCTACCGACGCGGCGGCAAGCGCGCCTGCCACGCCATCGTCGTCACCACGGGATGACCCCCCGCCGGCGCCCATAGAAGATGCCATGGCGCTACCGGCCGGCGGCCGCTGGTGGCGTGACGCCCGTCGCGCGAGCCAGCATCAGCCCCGAGGCCGGGCCCATCTGGTCGTAGTAGGAGACGAAACGCTGGGGCTCCGCCGCGCTGTAGGCGCGGAGATTCTGCGCCCAGCGGTACGCGATCGACTGGTACCAGAGCTGCGCCTCGACGGTGAACGGCCCCTGGGCCCCGGCCACATCCACGGCGTAGCGCACGCGGTCTTCTCCCGCGACGAAGTCCGGGTCGTCCAGCGCGTCGCCGTGGACGGCGACGTCCTCGGGCACGGCTCGTTTGTCGAATCCGCGGGGCGCCATCCGGTTGTCCTTGAGATACGAGAACGACGACAGCAGTCCCGTCGTGACCGCCCCGGCCTGCGTACCCATGATGGCCTCGTAGATCTGCACCTGGTCCTGCGACTGAATCTGGCGGTAGTGGGGCTCGAAGCGCGCACCATCGAGATCATTGTCGTTGCCCGCGATCGCACCCGTCGGCTCGATCTGGCCCGACGAGAACAGAACCCGGCCCTGTCCGTCCTGCACCGTGACCCGCAGCCACACGCGCCGCGAGGGATACGCGGTCGGAAGCTTGTGTCCGGCGAGATTCCTGACGATCACGTCGGCCTCGACGCGGCCGCCCACCTGTTCCACGCGTGCCAGCGACACGGTCGCGGTGCTGGTTTGCAGGAAGGCTTTCGTCCTGGAGATGGCTGCATCCATCTCCGTCGGACGCGCGACCACGCCGAGGTCGGCGCGGAACCGATTCAGTATGCTCAGCATCAGGAAGTTGGCGCCGCGGAAATCGTGCCGCGAGAATCCTTCACGCGGTTCGCCGAGGACGGACGCGATTGGCGTCGGTTGCTCGACGACCGGCATGTGACACGACTGGCAGCTCTGAGTCTCGCGGAACTCGCTCTGCAGCCACTCCTGGTACGGCACCTGTTCGGGGAATTCCTTGATCGCCTCACCGGCGGCGTTCAGCGTATGGGTATAGAGCGTGTGGCAGGTCGCGCACACCTCGGACTGCTGGATGTGCGTGGCCATCGTCGGCACGAACCCGGTCGCCGATCGCATCAGCGCCGCATGCCCGCTGCCCACGTCGTATGGGCCGAACATCTGCCGTTTCTCGATCGGCGTCGACGTGTCGACCGAGAAGCCGCCGGTGAAGCTCGACTTCTGCCCCAACCTGTCGTTCGCGATCTGGTGGCACAACGAGCACGACACGCCCTCGACGGCGAACGGATCGGCGGCAGCACCGGCGCCGCCGACGACGGGGAGATTCGCGAAGACCGATTGCTGCTGGCCGAGCGCGTGTGTCTGCACGTGTGCCATCGGCATGTGGCACCGCGAGCATTCGTTCTCGATGGCCGCCTGCGCACCCGGGTGGTCGGTGACTTCACGCCGGACCCCTGCGTGCCAGTAGGGATCGCGCGCCGCATGCGCCATCATCGACGAGCGCCACGCCGAACCGATCGACACGTCCTCACCGCTCGGCGTGGTCAGGTTGTTGTGGCACGCCATGCACTCGGTGGACGGACGGAACAGCGTGCCGGCGGGCGCAGGCGGCGTGGTCGCTGGAGTCTGCGCCCCGCCAATGGAGGTCACGAACCCGCCCGCCATGACCGCGGCGGAGGCCAATACCAGGGCGGCGAATCTCTTGGGCATCACACTCTCTCGAATACGCTGGCGGCGTTGTGCTACCAGCCTTGGAGCAAGCCTCCGTCGAACCAGTCCCACAACAGGTACACGAGCGCCTGGGTCGAGCGTCCGGTCCGTTCGTTCACGGGGATGCGAATGCCCGCATTCGCCATGATGTGCTGCCGCGTGCTCAGCGTGACCTGCATCTGCGGCGCGACGTCCCAGTGCACCGGAGCGCCCGACACCAGCTCGCGCGCGCCAAGGATCTCGACGATTGGAGACCATGCGCGCCCGAACTCGCCCTGCCTGAACTGCCGGCCGAACGCGCTGCGCCAGAAGGCCTCGTCCGCGTGCGCGCGGTTGAGCGGGAAGCCACCGCCGACCTGGAACTGGAGGAAGGTGTCAGCGGGAAGGATCTGCCCGTACGCGACGAACGGCTCCAGCACCGTGGTGCCGCTTCCGATGCCCCGTTCCGTGCTTCCCGTGGGCACGACCAGCTCCGCGGCGGCGCTGACGATGCTGCCGCGCCGGAGGCTGTGTGCCAGCGTGCGCTTGAGGGCAAAGCCGAGGTCGCCGATGCCGCTCGTCCAATCGCCCGCCGCGCGCTCCGAGAACTGGAGCGGAACGATCACCTCGATCTGATTCAGCGGACCGAATCGGCGCTCGTACACGAACTTGTTGCGCACGGTGCCATGGGACGCGATCACTGTGAGCACCGCCTCGTCCTCGGGGAACGCCTTTTCAGTGACAAGCGCGCGCGGCAGGTTCAGCTCGCCCCGCGGCCAGGCGTCGCTCGTGCAGAATTCCCGTACGCGCTCGAACGCGAGCTCCAGCTCAGGCCTCGTGAGCGCCTCTCCGTACGCGGGCATCAGGCGGTTGAACCCGCGGGCCGGCCCGCCGGCGTGGCCGATCGCCAGCCAATCGCTGGCGGGCTCGCGCGTCGCGAAGTTGCAGTCGCTGAAATCTGGCGGTACCAGCGGGTAATCCGATTCGGCCGCCGCTAACCCGCGTCCGTCTGTGCCGTGGCAGGTCGCGCAGGCGGTCTCGTAGACTTGCCGCCCCGTTCGATCCGGCTGCGGCGCCGCACTGGCCGGTTGCCCCGAGGCCGTCACGACCCCCAGGACCAGCACGAAGGCCGGCGTGATGAACGATGTCAACGCTCGCATAAGGTGGGTGGTCCTCATCACCAGTTCGTTGGGACGCACAGTGTCAGGAGCAAAGACAGTGCCCGGCCGCGCGGCTGCCCGTTAGTCGTGTGATCGCGCGACGGACCAGCCCTGATGGCGTCTCGACCTGAAAGATTCCGCGAGACGTGCCGGATTAGTTCCCACCGGCCCGCTCCAGCCGCTGTCTGAGGGCGTTCACCGCCAGCACCGTCTCCCGCTGAACCCGGCGCTCGAGCGGGCGGCGGCGCAGCTTCCCGAGCGGGCCCCGCAGCGTGTCCACCTGGGACCGATTGAGGTACGCCAGGTAGGTCTCGCCGGCGGCACCGGTTCCGACGATGCCGATCACCGTCAGCGATCCGGTCCGGTAGTGGCTGGCGTATATCTCGACGCCGGCAATCAACACGGACGGCATCGGATCGATGCCCGCCGTCCCGTAGACGCGCAGATGCGTGACCGACACTGCGGCGACGCCGCCGGCCTGTTCCTTCGACCAGTAGAGGATCGATTCGCGTGGCGAGGCGACGACGTACGGATAGCTGACCAGATCGTCGGCGATGCCATGCGCGTGGAGGTGGAGGAACGACGTGCCCGTGACAAGCACGCCCAGCGCGTCGCCGGGTCGCATCGGCATGGGACGGTCCACGTAGGGCCAGATGCAACTGATGCCTCCGGCGCGGTAGTACAACACGCGACCCAGGACGATCTCACGAAACCAGTGCTGAAGCGCATCCGACGATCGGCCGCCGGCCGACGCGGCCGACGCCTTCAGCGACGCAATCTCTGGCGCGGCCAGCTTGATCCGGCAGTTGCCAGGCGTGCAGTCGCGAAGCGCGTCGAGATCGCGCTCGTCCAGGACGAGGGCGTCGAGGTCTTTCAGCACCGGTGGATCAGAGAATCGGTGATCGAGCGCCCGGGCCCACGCCGCGGCCGACTCCGGCCTGGCATCGAGCAACGTCGCGCCGAAAACCGCCAACTGTCCGTCGCGGGAGGGCACGATACGCGTGACGGTCTCCCCGACGGCGAGGCGCGCGCGGTCGCCGGCCGTCAGCGCGACGTCGGGCTGAAAGAACGCGAAGGGATCGATCCGCGCCTCCCGCGCAGACACGGAATACGCGAGCAGCAGCGGAGCCGCGAGCCACGCGATTGAGGGCACCTTCATTTCTAGACTACCTGCGACGGCCGTCGTTCGGCCTCGTCATTCACAGGTGAGCAACCGCGATGCCGGTCCCCCGGCGTGGTTTTCCCCGCTCGCTGGGAACAATCACGATTCCGGTCTGGTTCCTGGGCAAGGCGATCGCGTCAATTGAGTGACGTTCGTGGGTCGAGAATTGCTCGTGTTGGGATGGTTGCGCCTTCGCGACCAGAGGGAGCGAACAATCGACTTTCAGCTTCCGTGAGTGCCATGTCATTCACCGTACTCGTTAAGTGTAAGAACCTGGCCTGCAAGCATGAGTTCACGGTCAGCCTTGGGGGCGACGTGAGCCCGTCGGATTACTGCGCCACGACCGTCTGCCCGGTGTGCAAGCAGTTGTCGCTCCAGATTATCGGGGCCGACTTCGTCAAGTAACCGGGCTGGCGAGCGTTAGAAAGAGACCCGCAACCGGGAACGCTGACGTGGCGCCTGATGGCGCTCGACGCGCTCGCAGCAGTAACATTGCCGGTCTCATTCGTGATGCAGCGATCCACGGAACACGGCCTGGGCGAAACCCGTTGAAAAATCTGACGCGACATCTCTATTTCTGGGTCCTGCTCGCGATCATTGCTGGAGGAACGCTCGGCGCCGTGGCGCCGGAGACCGCCGTCCAGCTCAGGCCTCTCGGCGACGGGTTCATCGCCCTCGTCAAGATGCTGATCACCCCGATCATCTTCTGCACCGTCGTCCTCGGCATCGCGGGTGCGGGCGACATGAAGAAGGTCGGGCGTGTCGGCGGCAAGGCGTTGATCTACTTCGAGGTCGTCTCCACGTTCGCGCTGGTCATCGGGCTCGTGGTGATCAGCGTGGTCCGTCCTGGAGACGGATTCAACGTCGACCCGGCGACGCTCGATGCCAGCGCCGTCGCCGACTACGCGAAGCGTGCCGAGGCCCAGAGCACCACCGCCTTTGTCCTCAGCATCATCCCGGCGACGTTCGTCGACGCGTTCACGGGATCTGGCAATGTCCTACAAGTGCTGTTCGTGGCGATCCTGTTTGGCTATGCCCTGACGCACATGGGCGCACAGAGCGCGGCCGTGCACCAATTCATCGACGCGGCCTCACACGTCTTCTTTGCCATGATGAACGCGCTGATGAAGCTCGCGCCGCTCGGCGCGGGCGGCGCGATGGCGTTTACCATCGGACGGTACGGCCTCGACGCGCTGAGACCGCTCGCGTCGCTGATGGCAACTTTCTACCTGACCTGCTTCCTGTTCATCCTGGGCGTGCTTGGGACGATCGCGGCGCTTGCGGGCTTCAACATCCTGCGCTTCATCCTCTACATCAAGGACGAATTGCTCACGGTGCTCGGCACGTCATCCTCCGAGTCGGCCCTGGTGCCGTTGATGCAGAAGCTCGAGAACGCGGGGTGCTCGAAATCCGTGGTGGGGCTCGTCGTGCCGTCGGGCTACTCGTTCAATCTCGACGGGACCAACATCTACCTGACGATGGCCGCGATATTCGTGGCGCAGGCGCTCAACATCGATCTGACACTTCGGGAGGAGCTCACCCTGCTGGGCGTGGCGATGCTGACGTCGAAGGGCGCATCCGGCGTGACCGGCGCCGGCTTCATCACACTTGCGGCGACGCTCGCGGTGGTGCCGACGATTCCCGTCGCCGGCCTGGCACTCGTCCTCGGCGTCGACCGGTTCATGTCCGAGGCGCGGTCGATCACCAACTTCATCGGCAACGGTGTTGCGGCGATCGTGGTCGCACGCTGGGAGAACGAGCTGGATACGTCGAGGCTGGCCGAGGTGCTCAACCCCAAGCGGCGCGCGCCTTCGATCGAGCAACAGCCGTTATGACCATGAGTCGTCCACGCGCCTACGCAGCATTCCTGATTCTCGGCCTGCTCCTTGCGGGCGGCTGCACTCCCGCGCAACCGGCCCCGCCGACGCAGCAGCTCTCCAAGCCGGCACAGCTCAACCTCACCGGGGTCTGGATTGCGGTTGGCACGTTCGAAGATCCTGCCGGTCCGCCGCCCTGGTCTCAGACGTTGTGGCCGGCGAATCCCCCGTTCACGGCCTTGGGCGAGTCCGAATCCCGTCGTCTCACCGACACCAGAACGGTCGTGCCCTGCCAGCCCGGCGGGCCAGTCTTCGCGATGTGGGAGATGGGCCTCTTTCCGATCGAGATCCTCGAAGCGCCGGATCGGATTGTCATCAAGCCCGAGAACATGGCCTTGCCGCGGCGGATCTTTCTCGACGGGCGTGGCCATCCGCCCGGTCTGGAACCGAGCTGGATGGGCCATTCGATTGGCACCTGGGATGGCGACGTCCTGGTGGTAGACACGATCGGCACCAACGGCAGGACGAGGGCGATGAACGGCGTCGGCTCCAACGCGGGCGTCAGCACCGAGGACGCGAAGCCGCGCCTGCCTGTCAGCGACCAACTGCACCTCGTCGAGCGCCTGCGGCTCGTGGCCGACGGCGAGATCCTTGAAGACGAGATGACGATTACCGATCCCAGGTTCTACACGGCCCCCGTCGTCGTGAAGCACTACTGGCAGAGACGGCCGGACATTGACGTGCTCGAGTACTTCTGTGGAGAGGCGCCGCGGCCTGACGATGAAGTCAGCCGGTCCAGGGAAGGGACGAGGTAAGGCATGAAGACCGCAATCCTGACGCTGGCTGCCCTCGTGTGCCTGCTGGTCACCGAACCCGCGCTCGCTCACCATTCGTACGCCGCCTTCGATCGCGAGAAGACGGTCACGTTGACCGGCGTGGTCAGGGAGTTCCAGTGGAACAACCCGCACGCCTGGATCCAGATCATGGTCGCCGACGAGAAGGGCGGCCAGGTCGAGTGGGGCGTGGAGTGCGGCAGCCCGAACATGATGGCGCGCACGGGATGGAAGAGCAGCACCCTCAAGGCGGGCGACAAGGTTGTCGCGATCGTGAACCCGTTGAAG
Source organism: Acidobacteriota bacterium (assembly GCA_947465645.1). Next base: position 18,184 of record CANIBQ010000042.1, read on the forward strand.
GACGGCCGCCCGAACGGTTCGCTCGTCACCGTCACGCTGGCTGACGGCCGGGTGCTCGGCCCCGGCAATGCGCCGACACCGCGCCCGCTCGGATCCGCCGCGAGGCCGTAGAGCTGGCGGCGGGTTCGTACGTGGTTCAGTGAATCGGTCGTCCGGCTCGCGGACGCTCGGCGTTCCAGTCCACGTTCATCCACGACGCCAGCGTCGCGGCCACCTGACTCGTTGACAACGTCGGCGCGTTGCGCCATTCGCCGCGGCGGGGCATGCGGGGCGACGCGAACGCGATCCAGGTTTCCTGTGCTCCCTCAATCTTTGCGCCGTGATCCCGCCAGTCGCTTGCGGTATGGCCGCGACCGTGATCGGTCGTGATCAGCAGGTGCGTGCGGCCCCGGTATTCCGGCTGGCTCTGCAGCCAGTTCCACATGTCCTTCAAGTAGGTGTCGGTGCGCGCGAAGCTCTCGAGCAGCCGGTCGTACCGGCCGTCATGCGCCCAGTCGTCTGTCTCGTCGTACGCCACGTAGAGCACGCGCGGCCTGGCCGACGCGAGGTGCGCCATTGCCGCACGAAACGTGAACGCGTCGAACCTCGTGCCGTCCCATGGCGTCGCGGCCTCGGCCTGGAGAGGGTTGAGCAGGTGGATGTCCGTGCGGGGTGTCTCGAGGGGCTCGACTCCCGCGTTCACGTAGGTCGCGCCCTCGGTGTGCTCGACGATCTCGTTGAACACCGACCAACTGGCGAACGTGGCGACCTTGTCGCTCGGCAGCGACAGTCGCTCGCGCAGCGTCTCGAGCACCGTCACGTAGGGGTTGCGGATCGGGTCGTTGCTCTTGATCTCCGCGTCGTGCGGCTCACCCAGCAGGATCTCCGAGTATCCCGGATAGGAAAACCAGTGCGCGTTGCCGAGCTGCACGGCGCTCCCGAGCCGCCGGTTCCCCGCGATGGAGCCTTGTTCCGTGACGAGCGTCCAGAAGAACGGCATCAGCTTCCGGCGCCGCTCCTCGGGTGACGGAGCCCAGAACCGCTTGTAGACCGGCAGTTCCTCGAGCTTCTGGCCTGCCTTGAGCGTGCTCGCAAGGATGTCAACATCGAGTCCCCCGAACATCTCCTCGGTGCGTGCGCCGTCGAGCGTCACGAGCACGACGGTGTCGCCGGCCGGTACGGCTTGCCGGCCGGCGTGAATCATCGCGCCGATCCCCAACAGAAACGTTCCGAACGCAAGCAGACCGAGACGCGACTTCATCGACACGCTCCTTTACAAGACTGAATCGAGCGGGCAGTGTACGGAGCCTTCGTGACGACGCCATCTCGATTGCACGACGAATCGGTATCGACTCGCGTCTGCACGCAGCCGCGTCAATGACACACCGACGTCACGTTAAGGAGACATGCGGTCGCTACGATGCGCCTTCCCCGGTTCCAACAGGAGGCGCGATGTTCAAGCAATGCGTGAGGTCAGGCTTCTCATTCTTTCTCCCCGTGCTGTTCGTGGCGATGTGTGTCGCGATGGTGCCTCTCGGCGCCGCCGCGCAGTCGACGTTCGCGACGCTGACGGGCACGATCACGGACCAGTCCGGCGCTGTGGTACCCGGCGCCACGGTGTCGATCGTCCGCGTGACGACTGGCGCCGAGCGCTCGGCCGTCACCGGCGACACGGGCGAGTTCCAGTTGCCGAACCTTGATGCGGGCTCGTACGTGATGAGCGTCCGGCTGGACGGCTTCGCGGAGACGACGCGGGAGATCGACGTGCTCGCGCGCCAGGTCGTGCGGGCCGACGTGCAGATGCGGCTTGCGGGCGCGGCCGAACAGGTCCTGGTCACGGCCGTGCGGCCGGTCATCGAGACGGAGCGGCCGACCATCGAGAGCTCGATTTCAGGCGCCGACATCAGCAGGCTGGCGCTCAATTTCCGCGCGACGAACAACACCAGCCCGATTGTCGTGGCGACGCTCTCGCAGGGCGTGCAGCAGGATCGCAGCGGTGCAATTTCCCTCGCCGGCGCGCTGCCGTTCATGACCTCGTTTTCCGTGGACGGCATCTCCACGCAGCGGATCCGCTACGGCGGGCCGTCGCGCGAGCTCTTTCCCTCCGTCGAGTCGATCGAGGAGTTCAAGGTCACCACCGCCGGCAGCAGCGCCGAGTTCATGCAGGCCGCCGACATCACGACGACGTCGAGGAGCGGCGCCAACCAGGTGCACGGCACCGCGTTCTGGTTCAACCAGAACAGCGCGCTGGGTGCATCGACCCGCTTTACGCCCAGGGACGCGAGCGGCAAGGCGATCAAGCCCGATATCAACGCCAACAGCTTCGGCGCATCCGCGGGCGGCCCAATCGTACGCAACCGGGCGTTCTTCTTCGGTACCTACGAGGGCGCGCGCCGGCCCAACGAGGTCACGCTCAGCCAGGTGGTCCCGCCTGACGCCTGGCGCGCGGGCGATCTGTCGAGCGTCGCCGCCTCGATTCGCAACCCGTTCACGGGCCAGCCGTTCCCGGGCAACCGCATTCCGGTCAACCCGGTCTCCGCGAAGATTCTCGAGTCGTTCTACGCGCGCCAGAATCAGTCGACCGGCGCCGCCATCAACGCGCCCAACTTCGTCGTCAATGCCCCGGGCGACTACACGGTCGACGGCATCGACGGCCGCGTCGACTTCGTGATGTCGCCGGCCCAGAAAGTGTTCGCGCGCTTGACGTGGAAGAACGTCGACGACCTGAGCCCGAGCGGCGGCGACTGGAACACCACCCAGGGCGACCACTTCAAACGCACGGAAGTGCGCCAGGTGGCCGCGGCGCACAGCTGGATCCTCGGAACGCTGGTCAACGAGGTTCGCGGCGGCTGGTCGAATACGGTGGAGAAGGATACGTATACGAATGCATCGCGCGGCACCGACTTCGTCAAGGCCGCCGGTCTTGTGGGATTGCCCGGCCCGCCGGTCCAGGGTGGATTCCCCCACTTCGAGTTTGCCGACGGATCGTTCATCTCAACCGGCGGCGTCAAGCCGTTCAACATCCTCTCGCGCGTCGTCCAGGGGTCTGACACGGTCACGTGGCTCACAGGGCGGCACACGTTCAAGACCGGAGTCGACCTCCAGTATGTCGAGTACACCGACCAGATCTCGTTCTTCGACGGCGAAGAGCTCGGACGCTACGCCTTCGACGGCACCTTCACCGGCAACGCGTTCGCCGATTTCCTGCTGGGCATGCCACGCACCACCGGCTACATCCTGCCGGCGCCCGACGTGAACCCGTTCTCCACCTACTACGCGGCGTTTGTGCAGGACACGTGGCGTCCCTCGCGCAAGCTGACCCTCGACCTCGGCCTGCGCTACGACCTGCGCCCGCCGATGAAGGACCGCAGCAATCAGCTTGGCAACTTCGATACGAACTTTCCCGGCGGGCGCGTGATCGTGTCTGACGCGGCCGGCCTGGCGCTGGTGCCAGATTTCGTCCGGCGGTCGGTGCCGAATACGCCGTTCGTCACGGCGGCGGAAGCGGGCCTTCCTCTCACGCTGCGGCGTACCGACAAGAACAACATCAGCCCGAGGCTGGGCTTTGCGTGGCGCCCGCTGGAGTCGGGCCGCACCGTCGTGCGCGGCGGTGTCGGGCTCTACACGGTACCCCTGCTCGGCTCGGTGAACTATTCGATGGTGGCCACCGTCACGGCGGCGGCGGTCGGCTTCGTCAACAACCCCGCGAATCCATTCGTGTTCCCGAACATCTCCTCCGCCGCATCGGCCGAGGGCGCCTTGCCGCCTGGCACCCTCGACTTCCGCCGCGCCAACCAGATCGACATGCGCGACCCGCGCACCACGCAGTGGAACGCCACGCTGGAGCACGATCTCGGCTGGAACATGGGCGCACGCGTCAGCTACGTGGGATCGAGCACGAAGGATCTGATCTGGAGCCCGGATCTCAATCAGGTTCCCTCCAACACGCGGGGCTACGACGCCGTCAAGAACACCCGTCCATTCACCGACTGGAACGTCGTGACCACCCGCGCGAACAACCCGCGCTCCAAGTACCACGCCCTCGGCCTCGAGCTGAACAAGCGGCTCTCCGGGGGACTGATCCTCAACGGGTCGTACACGCTCGCGAAGCATCAATCCGACGCGAGTGGCGCAACGCCCACGGCGTTCGCCGCCGAGAACGGCGCGACGACGGTCGACTTCTTTCGCGGGGACGCGGACTACGGTAACGTCAGCTTCACGCGGAGGCACCGGTTCGTGAGCACGTTCCTCTACGAGCTGCCCTTTGGCCGAAGCCGCCGCTTCGCGAGCGGCGTGGGCCGCGGCATGGACATGCTGATTGGCGGCTGGGACGTCACCGGCGTGACGCTGATTCAGTCGGGGCCGTTTCTGACTCCCTCGTTCAGCAACGGCGATCCTTCCGGTACGGGTACCACCGTCCGCGGCTTCACCGCCACGCAGCGTCCAGACCAGGTGGGCGACGGCAACGTGTCGAACCCGACGGCGGACGCCTACTTCGACCGCGCCGCGTTCGTCAGGCCCGCGAACAACATCGGGCGCTTCGGCAACGCGGGTGTCGGCACCCTTGTCGGCCCTGGCACCCGCGTGTTCTCGATGACGGTCGGCAAGGCAGTTGCGATCACCGGCGCCTCTCGTGTGCGGTTCGAGATGGCGTTCTCGAACCTGTTCAACATCGAGAACCTCGACGTCCCCGGCAGCATGAACGTGACATCGAGCGCCTTCGGCCGAATCACGCAGACGCAGACCGTCGACCAGGCCGGGCCGCGCACCATTCAGTTTTCGCTGCGGTATTCGTTCTAGACGCGCCTTTCACTGCCACGTAGCCACGGAGGCACGAAGACACGGAGGATCCTTTTGTGGCGTTCTCCGTGACTCTGTGTCTCCGTGGCCCGCGGTCCTTCGTACAATGGACCGCCCGTGTCGATCCCCGCCCTTCGCCCCCCAATTGCGCGGGTCAACAGCCCGGCGCAGGTGCTGTTTGCGAGCCTGATCGGGACGACCATCGAGTTCTTCGACTTCTACATCTACGGCACCGCCGCGGTGCTCGTCTTTCCGTTCCTCTTCTTTCCCAGCACAGATCCCGCGACGGCCACGCTCGCATCGCTCGCCACCTTCGGGATCGCCTTCCTCGCGCGGCCGATCGGCTCTGCGCTGTTCGGCCACTTCGGCGACCGCGTCGGCCGTAAGACCACACTTGTCGCGGCGCTCCTGACCACGGGCGTATCCACGGTGGCGATCGGCGCCTTGCCCACATACGCCTCGATTGGCATCGCTGCACCGATCCTGCTGGCGCTGTGCCGTTTCGGGCAAGGCCTGGGTCTCGGCGGCGAGTGGGGCGGCGCGGTGCTGCTGGCGATTGAAAACGCGCCGCCCGGCAAGCGAGCCTGGTACGGCATGTTTCCGCAGCTTGGCGCGCCGCTCGGGTTCTTTCTCTCGACCACGGTCTTCCTCGCACTGTCGGACTGGCTTGGCAACGAGCAGTTCCTCCGGTTCGGGTGGCGGATCCCGTTTCTTCTCAGCGCGGCGCTGGTGCTGGTGGGGCTTTACGTTCGCCTGTCGATCTCGGAAACGCCGGTGTTCGTGGCGTCGCTCGAGCGGGGCGAGCGCGTGAGAGTGCCGATGCTCGTCGTCGTGCGTGATCATTTCCGCACGCTGGTGGCGGGGACGCTCCTCTGCCTCGCGACGTTCGTGGTCTTCTACCTGATGACCATCTTCACGCTGGGCTGGGGGACGACCGCGCTCGGGTTCACCCGCGATCAATTCCTGCGGATCCAACTGGTCGGCGTGGCCTGCTTCGCGGTGACGATTCCGATCTCCGCGATCCTGGCGGAGCGCGGACGACGGCGGACGCTGATTGGCGCGACCGTGGCGATCGCGCTTTTCGGTCTCGTGATGGGTCCGCTATTCCAGGCGGGCACGACCGGCGCGGTGCTGACGCTCGCGATCGGCCTCGGCCTGATGGGGATGACCTACGGACCGATCGGCACGGTGCTGTCGGAGCTCTTTCCGACCGCGGTCCGCTACACCGGCAGCTCGCTGACCTTCAACCTCGCCGGCATCTTCGGCGCATCGCTGGCGCCGTACATCGCGACCTGGCTCGCCAACAACTACGGCCTTCAGTACGTGGGCTACTACCTCACCGGCGCTGCGCTGTTGAGCCTCGCAGGCCTGATGGCGACGCGCGAAACCCGCGACCACGATCTGGCCGCCTGACGATCAGCCGCCCTCGCCGGGACGGCCGAAGCGCTCGTACGCGCGCGCCTTCGCGCGCTCGGCTTCAACCTCCCTGTCGCGAGGCGGCGCGTTGGTCACCAGCGAGTCGATTAGCCGCCGCGCGACCAGGGCGGTCTCCTCAATCGCGCGGTCGAACGCCGCCTCATTGGTCTTCGACGGCGCGTTGAATCCGCTGAGCTTGCGGACGAATTGCAGCGAGGCGGCGCGGATCTCCTCGTGGGTCGCCGGTGGATCGAAATTGAAGAGCGTCTTGATGTTACGGCACATACTATTGGACCGTTCGAACTGGTTGGGTGCTAGTCACAACAAGCCTCCGAGCGCGATCCGCCGGCCGCGACAACGGAGCGGCCATTGTGATCCAGGCGAGATACACCACTAGGACTGTTCCGCATTGACCTTCAGGTTGGCAAGACGCTGACCTTGGCCCCTTTCGAGCTTGGCTGGAGGCCCGCGCCGTCCAGGAGCACGCCGGCCTTGACCAGGCTCCTCGTTGTACTTGCCCCTGGTCTCGAGCTCTTGCGCGGTCGGCAGGATACCCACCTCGGTGTTATTGTCCGCCGTCAGCAACATCATGAATCTCATTGTCAGGCTCTCCTTTCTCACCACGTGTCGAATGTCAGGCGTCCGGATCGACATCCGCCCAGAAGGAGGTAGCGCCGATGACACTCGGCCGCTCGTCGTCGGGATGACTATCTGCCCGGACCCGCAGCGTCGCTCGGGGATCGCGCAATGTCAATGCTCGTTGCGATACGATCGCGGCCGACCGTGCTGACGCTGACCGCCGATGACGTCCACGTCTGGCACATCGTTCCAGAGCTCGTCTCCGACCCTGCCCTCCTGCGGTGCTACGAAGCACTGATGTCGCCCGACGAACGCGCCCGTCGCGCGCGGTTCGTGTTTCCCGCCGACCAGCACGTGTTCCTCGTCGCCCGGGCTCTGGTGCGGACGACGCTGTCGCAGTACGCGGACGTCGAGCCGGAGGCGTGGACGTTCCAGGCGGGGCCGTACGGACGTCCGGAAATCGCGGGGCCAGCCGGCGTGCCGCCCCTGCGCTTCAGCCTGTCGCACACGACGGGTCTGGTGGCGATCGCGGTGGCGTTGCAGGTGGATGTGGGAATCGACGTGGAGGGGATCGAACGGTGGCGACCGCGGGCAGAGAATGAGCGCGCGTCGGGTCTCGATATCGCCCGCCGCTACTTCGCGCCGTCGGAAGCGGACGATCTCGAGACGCTGCCACCGGAGCGGCAGGGCCGCGCCTTTCTGGAGTACTGGACGCTGAAGGAGGCCTACATCAAGGCCACCGGGCTCGGATTGTCCGTGCCGCTCACGAGCTTCGCCTTCGAGCTGACGGATCCGCCGGCGATCAGATTCGACGCCGGGCCGGGTGATTCGAGCGAGTGGCACTTCCTGCGCCTCGACCTGAGCCCGCGTCACGTGTCGGCCCTGGCCGTCCGTTCTACCCGCCGGCCCTCCCTCAACCTTTTAGGCGAACCTGGCGGCACTCCGCCTGCACTAAAATCTGTGCCAGGAGGATTACCGTGAGAGACAAGATTCAGGTGGCGATCGTCAGCGCGGTCGTCACACTTATCGCGGTTGCGTCTCTGTCGGCGCACCACTCGCTCACGGCGGTCTTCGACATGGGCCAGCGAATCGCGGTGACTGGCACCCTGACCAAAATCGATTGGATCAACCCCCACATCGTCGTCGCCATAGAGGCCAGAGGCGACGGCGGAAAGATCGATCACTGGACATTCCAAAGCAACCCACCGTCGTGGTACCGGAGCGTCGGGCTTGCCAGGGCCGACTTTGCCAAAGCACTCGGCCAGACGGTTTCCGTGGAAGGGGTGCAAGCCCGCGAGGGAATGCGCTTTGGCTATATGCAGAAAATCAAGTTTCCGGACGGAACGTCCCTGGAATTGATCAGCAGCACGGAAGCCAAATGACAGGAGATGGACAATGGGGAAGCTAATGCTCAGCGTCGTCGCCTGCGCGAGTCTGATTCCGGCAGTCACGCTGGCCCAACAGGCTCGTCCTGACCTGAGCGGGGTGTGGAGCTATGCCATCGATCGCTCGCCGGCTGCCCTGAAGAAGGAGGTGAATGGCACGGTCACCATCCAGGAGATCGATCAGAGCTCGCGGTATGGAGACGTGAGTTCCGTTCGCGGCGTGCGGCCGTCCACGCCGGCGCCGTCCTACAAGCCGGAGCTGCGGGCGAAAGTCAAAGACCTGGCCGACCATCAGAGCAAGACAGACCCGGTCTTCTACTGCGGCAAGCCGGGAGTGCCGCGCATCGGTCCGCCGCGCAGGATCGTTCAGCTACCGAATGAAATGATCTTCCTCTACGAAGACATCTCCGGCGATCCGTACCGCATCATCCCCACTGACGGCCGTCCGCATCGCGAGAGGGCGAACCCCTCGCACTACGGCGACTCGGTCGGCAGATGGGAGGGAGATGTGCTCGTGATCGACGTGAGGAATTTCGTGGACGACTCATGGTTCGGCGAGCTCGGCTATTTCCACAGCGATGCCATGCGCGTCACCGAGCGGATCTGGAAAGACGGCGCGAACCTGGTGTGGCAGGCGACGGTTGACGATCCCGCGGTGTTGACTGCGCCATGGACCATGCCGGCGCGTCTGACCCGACCGTCGACGGAGGCATTGGAAGAATCCCCAAGGTGTGTCGAAACCGACGGTAACAGGCTTCTGAACGACGACCATCACCAGCAGCGATAGCGCGCCGATCCGCGCGCCAGCCCGCTCTCAGCGCCTTCGGCCAGCCAGCAGCCCTCTGATCGCGAACGCCACGACGAACACAGCCATCACCACCAGGATCATCCGCGCCAGCGTCATGTCGTACTCCCTCGAGGCAGGTTAGAGCAGGGGTTTCCGGCCCGGCAAACAAAACAGCCGGGCGTTTCCGCCCGGCTGTTGGTAGAGATCGTCAGCGTATCGACGGTGTCAACCGTCGATTCTAGAAGTCGTACTTCAAGCCGAATTGCAGGATGCGCGGAGCGCCCGCTTGTGTGGTAATGCGCCCGAACGCCCCCGAGTTGAAGTTGATGACGGGATCCCCCCAGTTGAAGGTGTTGAGCAGGTTCGAGACGTCCAACCGCAGCTCCACCCGCTGCGTCCCCAACTGGATGAGCCTGGAGATCAACATGTCAACCTGCCAGAACGACGGTCCCACCGCGAGGTTCCGCTTGGCATCGCCCAGTTCGCCGAGAGGCGCCAGCGCGAACGCAGCACGGTTGAAGTAGTTGTCGATTCGCTGACCAGGCTTCAGGTCGGACGCATCCTTGCCAGGACCATAGATGTCATCGCTGACCTGGTCGGGCCGCTGAACCGATGAATGAGAACCGATGAGCGCGCGGTCGACGCCGCTCGTGATGTTGAGCCGGTTCCCCGTTCGCGCGGTGAGGATGCCCCCCAGCCGCCAGTTCGACGCCAGCGCGCGCACGATGCCGTTACCAACCTCCGGTGTCTGGTAACCGGCGTTGAGCGACCCCAGGTGCTTGCGGTCCTGATCGCAGTAGCCGGCGTCAAAATCCGGATCGTTCGGAATCGAATAGCCGGCGCTGGTCTGATTGAAGGTCGTCGCGGTCGTCGTCCCCTCGCACTTCGACAGGGTATAGCTGCCGTTGAGGCTCAGGCCCCTGGTGCTCCGGTGCCGCGCGGCCAGCTTCAGGCCACGATACTTCTGCCATCCGATGTCCGTGTTGAGGTCGAGCGCGCCGATCTGGGCGGACCTCACCGGATTCTCCAGCGACAACACGCGCCGCTGGTTCAGGTTCGCATTGGTCGAGCACACCGGGAAGGTCCGCGGGCCCGTGTCGGTATTCAGCGTGCAGGGCCCGAGGCCCAGGAACACCCCGGGGTTGAGCGCCGACTGCGCCCAGAGCCGGTCGGAGTAGCTGCCCAGATACGTCGCCGACACGCCCCAACTGACCCCGAGCTGCCGCTCGACCATCACGTTCCACTGCTGCACCCGTGGGGAATTGATGTCGGGATCCATCGAGCCGAAGGCGCCAAACGGGATGTATGGCGCGTTGGGGCCGGCGATGATGGGGTGGGGATCGCCACCGGGGAGGTGCCCCCAGGGGTCGTCCATGCCGCCCGGCGGATCGGTGATCAGCGAGCGGTTGCCGAATGGCGGGGCTCCAGAGTTGATGTTGTGGTACTCGCCCGCCATGAAGTCGTACCCCATCGAGTACGACGACCGCACGGCGAGGCGGCCATCCCCGTGGACGTCCCACGCGACGCCCGCGCGCGGCGCGAGGTTCCACCACTGCGTGTTCAACCCCGTCTTCCCGTCCGGGAAGCCCTCGTCTCCAGGATAGATGAGTCCCGCAGGCGCGTTGAGGAACACCTTGCTCCGGATGCCTCGGTCGAAGTTCTCCTTCCGCCAGAGTACGACCGCGTCGTTCTCGACATACTGACCGAAATACGGTTCCCACCGCACGCCCACATTGACCGTCACCCGGTTCGAGACGCGCCATGCATCCTGCACATACGCGCCCAGGTACCAGTTGTGGATGTCCAGGACGCTGGGGCCGCCAATCTCGAGCCTCGCGACGCGTCCGCTCAGGAAATCCGCAAGGGCGTGCCCGGTCAGGCTGCCGTCAATGGTCCAGCTACCGCCGGTGCGGGACGTGGACCGCGTGTCGAACTTCCAGTAGCGGGTGCTCGCGCCGAAGCCGAGCTGATGGCTCCCCCGCACCATGGTTAAGTCGTCGGAGAACCCGTAGAGCTTGTGCGTCGACCGCCGCTCCCCGCTCCCAACCATGGCGAACATGCCGCCGACGTTGACCGGGAACTGGCTGCTCACGTCGGAGCCCTCTTCCGTGGGATAGGAGTACATCTTCACACCCATGCTGGCCGGGCTGGGAAGCCCCGGGTTGTGGTACCGGTGCGAATCCGTTGAGCTCCAGGTGAACCGGGTGGCGTTGACGAGCGCCGCGCTCATGACATGGGTCTGACCCAGCACCAACGATCGGAGCTTGTCCGCGGTGCCCTCATGGTCGCTCCCCGACTTGAGAATGTTGTCGCCTGGACCCTCCCACGATGGGGGAAGGTCGTTCTTGTAGACCATGTACCGGCCAAAGACCAACTGATTGCTGGTCGCCTGGAAGTCGATCCGCGCGATCGGCTCATGAATGTCCCGGCCTTGGGTGGCTGAAAACTGGACCTGGCCACAGGGATCCGTGGTCGTGGGCAGCAGCGCGGAGACTCTCCTCGCCGCCGGGCTCAAGCGGGCCGGATCGATGCGGTTGCCGACAAACGGGGCGCCCAGGGTGATCTGCCTCCCGGCGTTGCACGCCGGCGACGCAATCGTCGTGAAGTCGCCCGCGAGCATCTGCGCCGTCGGCACGTACGCAATGTTGCTCGCCGGCACCTGACGCAGGATTGTGCCCTGGTAGCCGGCGAAGAAGAAGAGCTTGTTGCGGACGATGGGGCCGCCAATCGTGCCACCGAACTGGTTGCGCCGGAGGCCGTCGTCCTTCTGCTTGCCATCGGGTCCAATCGCAGCAAAATGTTCCGGCGCGTTGAAGCGGCGATCGCGCAGGAACTCGAAGCCGCCCCCGTGGAACGCATTCGTCCCTGACTTGGTCACGGCGTTCACCGAGGCGCCCGACTTGACGCCGTTGTCGGCGGAGAGGCCGCTCGTCGCCACCTCAAATTCCTGGAGCGCATCGGGGAACGGCATTGGTAGCCCGGCGTTGCTCTGCGGGTTGTTGTGCTCCGCCCCGTCCAGTGTGTAGGCCACGCCGCCCGGCAGGCCGCCGGCGACCGAGATGTACACGCCGCCCGGTACGCCACGTTCCGTTTGCCCGTTGCCATTCACCCCGCCGGTCGGCGCGGCGCCGCCGGCGAGCACGATCAGGTCGGTGACCTGGCGTCCCTGCAGCGGAAGCTGCAGGATGTCCTCGTTGGAGACGACCGCGCTGATGCCCGCGCTGCGGACGTCCACGAGCGGCGCCGCGGCGTCGACGGTGATGGACTCCTCCAACGAGCCAACGGCGAGCGCCGCGTTGACGGTCGGCGACCCGCCCACCTGCAGGACGATGCCCGTCTGCACGTAGGTCTTGAATCCCTGGAGCGCGACCTCGAGGCGGTATGGCCCTGTCGGAAGGTTCGTCAGCAGGTAGCCTCCCGTCTCATCGGTCACGACCGTGCGAACGAGGCCCGTGTCGGTCTGCGTCACGGTGACGGTCACGCCGGGCAGCACGGCGCCGCTTTCATCGCGAACCGTACCGCTCAGCTGCGCCGTCGCCTGCGCCCAGGCGGCGCCGGCGGTCAAGAGAAGGATCAACACGCCATACGAACAGGCGGTCAGCCACGTCTTCATGGGGTCTCCTCAGAAAAGGGGCCGGATGCCCCGGTCCACGCCGCCGTCGCCCGATTGGTTAATTTGTTCGAGCGCCCCCTGCCAGGGCGAATACCTCCGGAACACGCCACGTCAGCACCGCGTTGAGATCCTTGTCGGTGGCGATGACGCTTTGATTCTTGGCATCGACCGTCAGGCCGCGCCCTTCGACGACGACCCCCTTGCCAATCTTGAAGCGGGGGGGCACCGCGCCGTTGTCGTTGACGGTCCACACGCCAATCGCGTTGTCGCTGGTGCGCGAAAGCACCAGGCCGTTGTAGGCGGCGACGAACATGCCGCCGGCCGTGTCTGGGCCGTCCACCACGCGCTTCGGCTTGACGTCGCCGTTGGCGGTGACGTCGAACATCAGCAGCCGCCGGCGCGTCGAGACGACCAGCGTGCCGGTGGACGAGTCGACGGCCACCGGACCGCCGCCGCCGCCCTCGGCAATCAGCGTGTTGGGACCGCGCAGCGCCCGGATCGGCGCGACGTCGCCGTTGGCGTCCGCGGGGAAGACCAGAATCTGGCCGCCGTCGCTGACGAAGATCTCCTTGCGGGCGGGATCGACCGCGACACGATCCGCGCGACGAATCTCGGTGCGCGGTCCCTGGATGACGCGAACCGGCGGCTGCTCGCCCGTCGCATCGCCAGCGAAGCTGAGAATCGCCTGGCTGAACTGCGCCGGCACGATGATCCGATCCGAGGCGCTGTCGTAGGCGATGCCGTGCATCGTCCGGGAGAGCTTGGTCGTCTGTCCTTCAATGCTTCGAATCGGCGCCGCTTGTCCGTTCGCCAACCTGGCAAACACCGCAATCTGCGGATGGGCCACTCAATTCGGGGCGAGGATGGCCTCGCGCTTCGTGTCGTAGGCGACCGCGCCCGGGTTGCCGATCATCAGCGACGGCGTCCCCTCGGTGGCGGCGCGGATGGTGCGCAGCGGCGCGGTGTCACCAGACGCGTTCATGCGATACGCGGTAGCGGTGTGGCCGCCGAAGTTCGCCACCCATAGCTCGTTGTTCTTGAAGTCGAGCGTGAGGCCCGTGGGATTGTTCAAGCCGGTCTTCGGCCCCTTCAGGATGCGCTTCGGCGCCACGTTGCCCGACGCCTCCGAATCGAACACGAGGATCGAATCGGTGGTGTCGTTGGTGACGTAGATTTCGCCGCGCTCCTGATCCGAGGCGATCCCGGTCGGCCAGTTCAAGCCGGTGCGAGGGCCTTCGATGACACGGACCGGAGCGGCGTCACCGGTCGCGTTCTTCGAGTAGACGGTAATCGCGGGCGGCAGCGTGCGGCCCGACCCGGGCACGGCGAAATCGCGCTCGAGCGGCCAGTTCACCAGCGCCAACGCTTCCTTCTTCTGTTCCGGCGTCAGCCTCCCGCCCTCGTCCCGGCTTACCGAGTGGACCGAGCCGTGATTGGTCACGAACATCACGCCGCGCTTCGTGTCGAGCGCGATGCCGTGCGGGTCCGCGAGCCGGGTACGATCCCCCTGCAACATCCGGAGCGGCGGCTCTTCGCCGCTGGCGCCCTTCTTGTAGACCACGATGGCGCTGTCGTGCTGCACCGTGAGGAAGACTTCCTGCGCGGCCTCGTCAACCGTGATGCCGAAGGTGCCGTGCGGGGTGTGGACCTCGCGGGCGGGGGCCACGTTGCCGACCTGCTCGTTCGAGAAGATGACCAGCGTGTCCTGCGTGTCGTTATTCACCGCGTAGACGTCGCCGTTACCCGGATCGACGTAGAGCCCGCACTGGAACTCGATCTTCGTCTTCGATTCCTCGCGCGACATGAACGAGTCGTCCCACTTCGTCCCGATGACGCGCACCGGCTTGGCGATCTGATTCGGGGCGTTGTTCTCGGTGCGGTTGTAGAACATGACCTGGAACAGGTTCTCGTCGGTGACGACCACCTGATCCCGCGTCAGGTCCACCGCAATCGAACTGAACGAGGGGAACCGGTCGCGAATCACGCGGTCCGGCTGCGCGAACGTCGGTATCCCTTCAGTCGCCCGTTGGCCGGCGCCGACTGCCCGAGTTTGGTACGACGGGCTCGTCTCGGGCAGGGGGCACAGTGGCCCCGTCTCGTCCGGGAGCGCGGTCCACGACACGAGGTGGTCGTTCCCGATGTATCTCGTCGTTGCCGACACGTGACTGCCAGGCGACGAGGTGATGGTGAGTGCGGCCAGTGCCGCGGCCCCCACAACCCAACGCAACCGCCGATTTGAAGCCATAGGTCTACCTCTGCGGAGAGTCCGGGCTGGGCCGCAGCCGGACACGGTTTATCAGGACGGGGGCGATATTAGAGCGTTTCCGCCGGGAGGGAAAGGTTTTATATACCGCGAGAAGTCGACGCTGCGCCGGAGGATTGGAAGGTCGGGAACCGCGACCGGCTTGAGGTCGCAGCGCCGCTCGCCTACTGTGAGTTGCCCGTCGCCAGCACCTTGCCGGTGTCCTTGGTGCAGCCGCCCTTCGGCATGGCCATGCCGCACTGGATGATCTGGCCCGCGAGCGCACCGAAACTTCGGCCGTCCCTCAGCGGAAACAACCGCACGGTGAAGACCGTGCCTTCCGGGAACGTGTCGGGCGCCACGCCGAGACGCGCCATCGCCGCCGCGGAACCGGTCTCCACTCCCCACTGCGCGGGCTTGCCGTTCTGCATGATCCCCTTACCCTCCTCGTCGAGGAGCTGGAAGATCAGCTGGGCGTGATTGGCGCCCGGGATATACCTCGTGAGCTTTCCCGTCATCGTCTTGGTCGTTGTCTGGTCGTACATCGCGAACGAGTGGTGCGCGATGGCGGGCGTCCCGAGGACGCCCGTGAGGATGATGCCAGCAAGTCCCGCCACGAGCCGGCTGTTCAGCGTTCGGAATGTCATCGGTACTCCTCTCCGGATTCGTATCGGAACCGTCTTACTTCGCCGCCGGCTTTTCCCAGCCCTGCTCGAAGTGCTCTTCCCAGTTCTGCGCCCACGGCCGTCCGAAGTAATCCACGTAGCCGGGATCGGCGAATGTCAGCTGGGTTGGCTTGCCGTCAGGACCGTTGACGATGGTGCTCTGCACGCGGCACTCGACGAAGGTGAATCTCGCCTCTGGGTCGTCAAGGCCGCCCTGGAACTCCCAGGGCGTGACCGTGTGGAGCGGACGCGTGAACGCGTCCGGGTCGTAGAAGGTCGTGTCAACCGTGATGATCTTGCCGTCGGCGCTCGGGGTGAACGTCTCGATCGTCTGCATCTTCGCGCTGTACTCGAACATCGAATGCGTGAGCGTCCAGGCCTGGACGTTCGCCGTCCATGCGACCAGCGTGTTGCCGTTCCAGAAGCCCACCGTCTCGCCGTACCACTGTGGCACCCTCTGGATGTGCTTCTGGCCGACCAGGATCTTGCGGAGGAAGTTGTCGGCGATGCCGCTGACGAACTGCACCTGGTTGGGCGTCGTCAACACCTCGATCACGCCGCCGAGCGACGCTTCGGCCCACCACCGCATGAATCCCTCGGGGTAGCAGAACGATGCGTTCCACTGCGGCGAGTTGTTGACGACCTCGTGATAGTTCTGCTGCACCATGCGCTTACGGTACTCAGGAGTCAGCAGCGAGAGCATGGTGGCCGTCTGGAGGTTGCGTCCCCAGATCCACTGCTCGTCGCGCGCGAGCCGGCGATACCGTCCGTCCCAGTTCGGCAGCGTGACGCGGGTGTGCCTGGTGGGTCCGCCCGCCTTCACCGCGGCCGCCATCAGCGCCGCGTAGTGTTCTTCAGCGGTCTTGTACGGGTGCGGGCTCGCGATCTTCGCGATCTCGCGATCGAGGTTGCAGTCGCCCCAGTTGCCAAACCGCTGGTCCCTGACCATGTCGGTCAGCGCGCGCGGCGTGTTGCAGCGGACATATCGCTTGTCGAGCCAGTACTGTTCGTCCAGATAGAAGTTCTTGCTCGTAAAGAGGTCTACGGGTCGCGGCGTGACGCCGGGCGGCGGGGTCGGGGACGACCGCGTGGCGTCCGCCGCAGGGCCGAGACCTCCGCCGCCGTCCTGGGCCTTCACCGCGGGCGCCAGGAATATCGCTGCCGCCAGCAACGCGGACGCGGCGATGGATCCCGCTATGCGTGCCACACCCATAGAGCCTTCCTCCAAGCCGGTCACCGTGTATGCAGACCCACGATGCTATTACGACATCGTCGTGGCGCAAAATCAGAAATATCACATGGGCGACTCAGAAAGCTCCACCACGTCGGTCGACTGCCTGGCTCGGCGGCTCGGCAACATGGCGAGGCCAAAGAGAAACAGCACCAGGACGAAGAACGCCACGTACCCGGCCGCTGGATCGCTCGCGGGCTGATTCAGCGTCCCCAACGTGGCCCCTTCCAGCAGGATGAGAAGGATCCGGCTCACCATCCCTTCAGCCGGGTTCGCCAGCGCGGCCAGCAGGACGAACTTCAGGATGAAGGTGGCTCCGAAAATAATCATCAAGCTTCGCAGCACGCGCGTGCGATCCGTCGCGGCCGCGATCGTGTTGAGCAGCAGCACGAACAGAAAGGCGCCGCACAGCAGGCGCGGCAGCCCGGAGTCGGGCGTCACCATCGAGAACGCCTGCGCCGACGCGAAGAAGGTGGTCACGAGCACGACGAAGCCATTGAGGTTCGCGACCGCCGGGCGCCGGGAATTCATGAGGCGATCGGGATCGAGGACCGCGCCCTTTGCGAGCACGCCAAGCAGGAGCAGCGCAAACACCAGCGTGAAGAGCGGCGGCGGCACCAGGACGACACGCTCCCCGATCCGAAGACCTCCGAGCAGCGTCACGGCCAGGAACAGCAGCGGCAGGTAGATCGCTTCACGCGCCGCACTCATTTGCGCGGCCTGAAGACGGCCTCGAGCCCCTGCACAAACAGCGCGTCGTCGTTGTAGACGCGGCCCCAACCATGGCGGTAATAGGCGTAGGCCAGGTAGAACTGGGTGCGCGCGTCCTGGCGCGCCGGATCGGCGCGGGCGAACGCCGCTTCGGCGCCGGCAAACTGCCCGGAGCGAAACAGCTCGAGCGCCTCGTCGAACGCCTGCCGATCGATGCGGTAGGCGCCCACGCTGGCGGAGAGTCCGCCGGCGACCTCGGCCAGCGTCTGCGGCTGCCGCATGTAGACCCAGACCACCACGACCGCGAGCGACGCGGTGAGGATCAGGCCCAGTGCGCGGGTGGTCGTATCACGCGCGGGGAGGGGTGCTCCCAAGCCACGCATCGAGCGAGATCAGGTTCCAGGACCGCAGCGCCAGCAGCGCGAAGAACGCCATCGCGTAGGTGAGCTGCAGCCAGGCCAGGTCGAAGTTCTGCAGGAACATCGTGCCGAACGTCAGCGCGGTCATCATGAGGCCGCCGAGGATGAGCGCGCCCCGCGTCCACAACCCGAGGATCAGCAGGATGCCCATCACGGTCTCGAGCCAGGGGACGGTGTAGGCGAACCCGCTCACGGCGCCGAGCGGGAACGAGGTCACGGCAAACTGCTTGAGGAGCCCGCCGGCGAAGTTGTCCAAGTCGTTCGCGATGCGCACGATCCCACGAAACCCGATATTGACACCGAAGGTGAGCCGGAAGATCGCATAGGCAATCGAGGCATCCGAACGCCAGTCCATTGTCGCTCCTTGAAAGAGGCAAGCGCTTTATAGGTCGGACCGGATACGCTCGTCAACCTTCGGCGAAGTGTTCTAGCCTTCTATGGGCGCCGGGCGGCGGAAGACGTGTACCGCCCGGCAGCCGGCGTCAGAACGCATTGCCGATGAAGGGCAGCATGCGTCCCCAGTAGAGCACGCCAAACCAGAGAAACAGCGACACCCCCGCGATCACCTTCGCCGTCATCGGCGCGTTCTCTCCGGCGCTCACGCGGTTGACGAGGCGGTTTACCCCGGCGAGATAGAAGATCGCGAGATTGATGCCGGCCAGCACGATGAACAGCATCTTCAACCAGAAGGAAAGGCTCGTGACGTACCCTTCTGGCGCGCCGGCAAAGAACACGACCCCGGTGACGAGGTTGATGACAAAGCCCAGAATGCCCCATGGCACGAGCCGCTCCAGGGGTGCAATGGGCAGACTCTTGAAGAGTCCCAGCATGCGGGCGTCGAGAAGGCCGACCGCGCCGATGAGGAGCGCCATGCCCATGAAGTGCAGGCATTCGCACGCCGCCCAGAGGTACGGCCAGCCGCCGGAGGAGGCCCATCCGAGCGGGGTGCCGTGGAGCCAGATTCCGAACTGAGTCGCGATTTCAAGCATGACTTTGACCTTTGACCTGCAAGAGATGGTTCAGTTGCCCAGGTATGCCGTCAGCCGGCCAACCGTGATCGTCACTGCCCACAACGCGAGCGACGTGATCGCGAGGGTCCGCGCGCGGTCCGTGACGACGTTCGATGTGACACCGGGCGGCTGAAACGCCGCCCGGTCGATCAGGACGACGCAGGTCATCGCGGCCGCCACTAATCCCATCTTGGCGTAGTAGAGCGGGTTGGTCAGCATCGTCGTCGCGGTGGCGACGAGGAGCCCAAGGCCCGAGACGGCATTCACCCAGAAGCCGATCCAGATCCATCGACTAAGGCTCCGCATCCCCGCGAGGGGCAGACCCCGGGCAGACCCAAGCAGCCTGAGATCGATCATGGCGCTGAGCCCCACCATCACCGCCAGTCCTACCGAGTGAAGCGTGATCACCGTAGGATAGGCCCACATCGAATCGGACTCGCGCACCCAGGTCGCGATGCCCGTGCTCTCCACCCACATTAGAAATGGCACTACTCAACACCTCCATGGCGGCATCGCTCTTCACAAACGCCGTGCCACCGGCGCCGGCGCCTCGACGAGCCGTTATCGCCGCAGATTCGTTCGCTTTCAGCTCGGGGAGCGGGACGGACTGGGAAACTATTCCCTAGGGGTGCGGGAAAATTCCGGGGCGGCTCCCGCCCGCGGTGCTCAGTGCGCTTCGGACGGGGACCTGGGTGCGCCCTCGGCCGCGGGCTCGGTGGGGGGGGCGGCCGGCTCAATCGAGGGAATGGTACCCGCGGTGGCGCTGCCGCCAGGCGAGGCATACCATCCGCGCGACAGGTAATCGGTCAGCGTCAGCCCAAACAGCGTCAGCAGGAAGAAGAACGCCCCGCCGATCACCAGCTTGGTCAGGTGGCTGCTGTACTTCGCGTGCATGAAGAACAGGACGACGAGCGTCGCCTTCAGGATGGCGATCGAGATTGCCACCGGAAAGTTGAGGCGCCCCAGGTTGACGAACGCCACCGCCACGGTGACGGCGGTCAGCACGAGGAGCGCGCCGAAAATCGTGTAGTAGAGGCTCTTGGGCGAAACGTGTCCTGACATGGCTATGACAACTGATGCGCCCTGTCCACGAGGTAGAGCAGGGGAAACAGGAAAATCCACACGATGTCGACGAAGTGCCAGTAGAGGCCGGACATCTCGACCGGCGTGTACCACTCGGCCGAGAACCGCCCCTTCCACGCCATCCATGCGACCACGGTGAGCAGGCCGAAGCCGATGATCATGTGCAGCGCGTGCAGGCCGGTCAAGGAGAAGTACAAGGAGTAGAAGATCTGCAACTGCGCGGCGTGCGGTCCCTCGGCATGGAAATTCGGGCCGGGAACGTGGCCGAGCTCGAATTTTTCCTTGTACTCGAAGAACTTGATGACGAGGAAGGTGAGCCCGAAGACCAGCGTAATCCCGAGCCAGCCGACGATCACCTTGGGCGCGCGTCCGGTCTGCGCCGCGCGCACCGCCAGGGCCATTGTCAAGCTGCTCGCGATGAGTACCAACGTGTTGGTGCCACCAAGCACGATGCTGAGCTCTTCGCTGCCTTCGGACCACGCCTCCGGGTACCAGACGCGATACACCATGTACGCCATGAGGAGGCCGCCGAAGAACATGATCTCGGTGACCAGGAAGATCCACATCCCGAGCGTGGCGGCTTCCTGCTGCTGCTGCATCGTCTGGAAATGATGCTGGTGCGCAGGGTGGTGCGCATGCACGTGAGCATGTCCGTGATCGTCGGCGTGCGCGGCGATCCCGTTAGGCAACTTTTATCTCCCGCTTCGAGTACTCGTACGCGCCTTCGTTCACGATCGGAACCTCGGTAAAGTTCTCCGGCAGTGGCGGCGACTGGGTGGTCCACTCCAGGCCGGTGGCGCCCCACGGGTTCGCCCCGGCCTTCTCGCCTTTGAAGAGCGAATAGGTGAAATAGCAGACCGGGAGGATGTAGCCCACCGCGAGCACGGACGCGCCGGCCGAGGAGAGGACGTTGAGCACCTGGAACTCGGGCGGATACGCGTGGTAGCGGCGCGGCATGCCGAGGTAGCCCAGGACGAACTGCGGGAAGAACGTCAGGTTGAACCCGACGAAGATCAGCAGCGCCGACAGCTTGCCGAGGCTGTCGTTGTACATCCGGCCGGTGATCTTCGGCCACCAGAAGTGCAGGCCGGCGAAGTACCCCATGATCGCGCCTCCCACCATGATGTAGTGGAAGTGGGCGACGACGAAGTAGGTGTCGTGCACGTGGACGTCGAGGCCGAGCGACGCCAGGAAGAGACCGGTGAGTCCGCCGATCAGGAACAGGCCGAGGAAGCCCATCACGTACACCATCGGCGTCTTCCACCAGATCGCGCCCTTGTACATCGTCGCCGTCCAGTTGAACGTCTTCACGGCTGACGGGACGGCCACGGCGAACGACAGGAACGAGAACACCATGGCCGAGTAGGGCGAGATGCCGGCGACGAACAGGTGGTGCGCCCACACGAGGAAGCCGAACACGGCGATCGCCAGGCTCGAAAAGGCGACGAACGAGTAACCGAACACGTTCTTGCGCGAGAAGCAGGCGATCACCTCGCTGATCGCGCCCATCGGCGGCAGGATCATGATGTAGACGGCCGGATGCGAATAGAACCAGAAGAGATGCTGGAAGAGCACCGGGTCGCCGCCGAGGCGCGGGTCGAAGATGCCGAAGCCGAGGACGCGCTCGACCGCCAGCATCAGCACGGTGATCGCGATCACCGGCGTGGCGAGGACCTGCACCAGGGCCGTGGCGTAGAGCGCCCACACGAAGAGCGGCAGCCGGAACCAGGTCATGCCCGGCGCGCGCATCCGGTGGATCGTCACCATGAAGTTCAGCCCGGTGAGGATCGACGAGAACCCGGCGATGAAGATGCCGATGCCGGTGAGGAAGACGTTCGAGTTGGATACGTTGGAGCTATACGGCGTGTAGAACGTCCATCCGGTATCGACGCCGCCGACGATCATCGCCGCGGTCGTGAAGAAGAACCCGATGACGAACACGTACCAACTGAGCAGGTTGATTTTTGGAAACGCGACGTCCTTGGCCCCGATCATCAGGGGCAGGGCGAAGTTGCCGAGAATCGCGGGCACGGCGGGGATCAACACGAAGAACACCATGTTGATGCCGTGCATGGTGAACAGCTTGTTGTAGCTGTCCGCCGACACCAAGTCGCCGGCGGGCGTCGTCAGCTCGATCCTGATCGCGGCAGCGAAGAGACCACCGATGAAGAAGGCGATGGTGACGAACACCAGGTAGAGGATGGCGATCCGCTTGTGATCCTTGGTCAGCAGCCAGGACGCGACTCCGTGCTGGTGGTTCAGGTAGTTCACCTGCGGCGCTGCGGTGGTGATGGTTGCCATAGACGTTCCCTTACCTTTGTGCCCCTTGCGCGGCCGGTGGCGGTGCCGCCGGTGCCGCCGCCGAGGCGCCGCCTGCAACCGCCGCGGCGTTCGGCCCGGTAGCCGGCAGCGACTTGATGAACTCGATGATGCTCATGACGCTCTCTTCGCTCACCTGGCCCTGGAAGGTCGGCATGACCGGGCCGTAGCCGGCGACCAGCTTGCTCTGGGGCGTCAGGATCGATTCGCGGATATAGCTGTCGTTGGCGACGACGGCAGCGCCGGTCGCGAGCTTGACCTGCGTCCCGTAGAGGCCGGCGAGCGACGGACCGCGGCCGCTGCCGTCGCTCAGGTGACAGGTGACGCAGGCGAGCTGCTGGAACAATTGCTCGCCGCGTGCGGCCAGCGGCTGTCCGGTGCTTCCGCTCAGCCACGCCTGGTAGTCGTCGGGCTCCATGACGATGACCGAGCCGATCATGCCGGAGTGCTGGGTGCCGCAGTACTCCGCGCAGAACAGATGGAAGGTGCCGGTCTGGGTGGGCGTGAACCAGAGGGCGCTGTAGCGCCCGGGGATCGCGTCAGCCTTGACGCGAAACGCCGGGAAGTAGAGCGAGTGGAGAACGTCCTCCGACGTGAAGGTGATTTTCACGGCCCGGCCCTTCGGGACGTGCAGCTCGTTGATTTCGCTCTGGCCGTCGAGGTGCTGGAAGCGCCACATCCACCGTTTGCCGGTCGAGTAGATCTCGAGGGTCTGGTCCGGCGGGCGAATCAGGTGGAAGAAGACGACCGTCGACCAGACGAAGATCCCCATCGCGATGATGAACGGAAGGATCGACCATCCCAGTTCGAGCGGAATCGAGCCGGTGATCGGCGCGCCGACGCCCGTCCCGGTCTCGTCGCGATACTTGATTGCAAAGACGATGACGAGCACGGCGACCAGCACGGCGAAGAACGCGGTGATGGCGAGGACGCCGAAGTACAGGTTGTCGACCTCCGCCGCGAGGGAGGACGCCTGGGCCGGAAACAGAGGGATGCCAGAAATCATAGGTTCACGGCGTGCGCGTCACGGCGCCGCATCAGGATGATGAAGGTGCCCATCGCCAGCATGGTCAGCACGCCGCCCAGACGAATGAGGTTCATCACAACCACACCATACGTCCCGCTCTCGGGATCGTAGTGGTAGCAATACAGCAGCAGCTCGTCGATCGCCGATCCGACCTTGCCCTGGCCTGAATCGACCAGCGCGAGCCGCAGATCCTTTGGCGAATACTCGACGCCGTAGAAGTAGCGCGACAGCTTTCCATCCGGGTTGACGACCAGCACGCCGCTGACGTGGGCGAACTGGCCCGTCGGTTCGTCCCAGCGGTAATTGAAGCCCGCCGCCGAGGTCACGCGCTGGATCGTCGCTTCGTCTCCCGTGAGGAAGTGCCACGCGGCCGCCGTGTTCTCCGCCGACCAGTAGGTCAGGTGCGC
>CANIBQ010000043.1 GCA_947465645.1 Acidobacteriota bacterium
CTCGCTCAGCACTTGCACTCACTCGTGATGTTTCAGCGGTTGGCGATTTCGAGCGGGTACGGTTGGAAGCGTTTCCTGAACATGGTCGATCAGGTACTGCCTAAGAAAGACGCGACGATGTTGCTGCCCTTTATCGAGCCGGACCCTTCTTCCACCGACTAGCGGCAGCCTTCCGCGCAATCTCAGACCGGCGTTTCTTCGACAGGCTGTCCGCCCGCGCCTTGCCGCCTTTGGATGCGCCCAGCTTGCTCAGGGCCACGGCGGCAGGGTTCCGGGTGTCTGGCTCTGGATCTGGGAGCGGTGATCCGTCCAGGCGTTCCCCGATAGCCTGCTCAACTACACGCCTAGCAACCGCCGTAAAATCTCGGTCGGCAGCTTTCGATTTCGGCTTGCTTGCTCGGGAAGGCACACAACATCATCGCACGGGCGAACGGCCTTCGCGAGTCAGCAGATTTTCAAACTGACCCACTACCGGCGCTTGCGGGGCCCCCGCCGCGCACGCGTGCGCGGTGGGGTGCTATGTCGTGTGTCTGTCGTGAGAGTCGCTACGACACGTGACTATGCGCGTACTCGCGCGCGATCTCCTCCATGCGGTCTTTGCATGCGAGTTTCTTCTTTTTGAGGGTGACTTCTTCGATTTGTTCGGAATCTGAGAGGTAGTGCTTTTCGAGGAGCTGGTGGAGGCGATCTTCCAACTGGTGGTGCTGCTCTGCGAGGCTGCGGTAGGTCTCGTGGCTCTGCAGCAAGAGCCCCCGTGCTACTTCGTGCGTATCCGCTGCGTTCATAGCCGCCCCTCCTTTACTGAAGAAGGTGACACCGTTCGTACAACCAGGCGAACCATAGCACACGGTCGACGGCGCTTCAAGCGACCGGGCTGGCCACCTCATCACGCCAGAGAATGAGCGCGTCCTCCACGGGATTCGAGTAGTAATTCCGCCGCGTCGCGGCCACGTAGAAGCCCAGCCGTTCGTACAGGCGCCGCGCGCCCTCGTTCGACGCGCGCACTTCGAGCGTCGCCCGCCGCGCCCCGAGGTCCCTGGCTTCGGCAAGGACGTGATGCAGCAGCGCCGTGCCGATCCCCTGCCCGCGGAAGCGGGGGCGCATCGCCAGGTTGTTAATGTGGATCTCGTCGAACACGAGCCAGAAGGCGCAGAAGCCCGCGACCAGGCAATCCGGGGTGCGGACGACGAGGATGTGGCAGACAGACCGGTTCTGCAGCTCCCAGGCATACATCTCGCGCGTCCAGGGATTGGTGAACGACTCGCCTTCGACTTCGAGGATGCCATCGAGGTCGGACTCGCCGTCGAGCGCCTCGATCCAGTAGCGCATCAGTTCAGACGGCGCTCCGCGTGCCTGCCGAGCCGGAGCCGTCAGGCGACGGCGGGCGTCGCACGTAAATGGCACGAATGGCATGTGGCGGCGGCAGATGCCCGGCGCGTGCCGCCTCGGTGGCCAGCCGCGCGATCGTGCCGGCCAGCGGTGGCATCACGGGGTCGGCGAGCGCCGCGCTGCCGTGCGCCGCGCGAATCGCATCGGCAGAGGTGCCAGCGCCGTCCCCGATGAACAGCGTCGGCACCCCCGAGAGCCGACGCAGCAGATCGTCCGGGTGCGCGACGGCCGGTGGTTCCACCTCCACGCCGCCCTCGTAAAGGGACGCGTAGACCTCCCCGCGCCAGGCGTCGATCCAGGTGGCAACCCGTACGCTGTGCACTTGTGCACTGTGCACTGGCACCTGTGCACTGTGCACTTGAGCATGGAGCGCATCCAGCGCCGACACGCCGATCAGCGGCTTCCCCGCCGCGAACGCCAGTCCCTGCATCGTCGCGATCCCGACCCGGAGTCCCGTGAACGAGCCGGGACCGATCGACACGGCATAGATATCGATGTCTGCGAGCGTGAGCCGCTCATGCTCGAGCAGCGTCACGAGGTCGCCGGGCAGCCGGGCCGCCTGCGGCCGTGACGCGTCGCTCACCTGCTCGCGCAGCACGCGGCCGTCGCGCGCCAGCGCGCAGCTTCCCTCGCGGGTGGTCGTATCGAGCGCCAAGACGAGCATGCGAGATAATAGCAACCACTCCACCTCATGTCGTCCACAACATCAGTCACTCCGGCGATGCGGCAGTACCTCGACGCGAAGCGTCAGCATCGCGACGCCATCGTTTTTTTCCGGATGGGCGACTTTTACGAGATTTTCTACGAAGACGCGCTGGTAGCTGCACGCGCGCTCGAGCTGACGCTGACCTCGCGCTCCAAGGACGCGGCCGGCGGCGGGATTCCGATGTGCGGGATCCCGTTCCACGCGCTCGACGGTTACCTCGGGAAGCTGGTGAAGAAGGGCTTTCGCGTCGCCATCTGCGAGCAGGTCGAGGATCCGAAGAAGGCAAAGGGGCTGGTCAAGCGCGAGGTCGTCCGCGTCGTCTCGCCAGGCACGCTGACCGACGCCAGCTATCTCGAAGCGCGCGAGCCGGCCTACTTGATGTCGATCGTCGCGTCGGCTGCTTCCACAGGCGAGACAACGAACCTTGAACTCGGTGTCGCTTTAATCGATCTCTCCACCGGTGAGTTCACCACGGCGGAATACCGCGGTGCTGATGGACTCCAGGCACTGGCCGACGAGATCGCCGTCCTCCGGCCGCGTGAGGTGGTCCTGCCCGCCGAATCGACCATCGCCGGGAGCCTCCCCGACCTCGCGCGCCTGCAGGTGCCGGTGACCACCACCGAAGGCTGGAGCTTCGAACCCGAGGCGGCCCGCCGCACGCTGCTCGATCAACTCAAGACGCACGGCCTCGAGGGGTTCGGCCTCGACGGCCACGGCGTGGCGGTGCAGGCGGCGGGAGGCCTCCTCGCCTACCTGCGCGACACGCAGAAGGTGGCCCTCGCCCACGTCCGCACGATTGCCTACAAGGCGGCGGCCGACTGCCTCGTCATCGATCCGATCACCCTCAAGCACCTCGAGATCGTCGTCGGCAGCGAAGGCACGCCGCAGGGATCGCTGCTGCACGAGATCGACCGCACGATCACCTCGATGGCGGGCCGGATGCTTCGCGGATGGCTGCTGCGTCCCCTGCGATCGCTGGAGCGCATCCGGGATCGGCTCGACGCGGTCGAGGAGCTCGCCTTCCGGGCCACCGACCGCGGCAAGTTCCGCGAGACCTTGAAATCGGTGCAGGACCTCGAACGCCTCGTCGCCCGCACGGCGCTCGGCACCGCCGGCCCACGCGACCTCGTGTCGCTGCGCATGTCGCTCGCCGCCGTGCCGCGCGTCAAGATGGTGCTGCAGGACGTCCAGGCCCCGCTCCTCTGCAGCCTCATCGCCGAGCTCGACGACCTGGCCGACGTGCGCGACCTCATCGAGCGGACCCTGATCGACGAGCCGCCCGCCTTCGCGCGCGACGGCGGCTTCACGCGCGACGGGATCGACCCCGATCTGGACGAGGTCAAGACCATCAGCCGGTCCGGACGCCAGGTGATCGCCGACATGGAAGAGCGCGAGCGGGCGCGCACCGGCATCAACTCGCTCAAGGTCCGGTACAACCGCGTGTTCGGCTATTACATCGAAATCTCGAAGTCGAACCTGCACGCCGTGCCCGACGATTACCAGCGCAAGCAGACGATTGCCGGCGGCGAACGCTTCACGACGATTGCGCTCAAGGAGTACGAGGAGAAGGTGCTCGGCGCCGACGAGCGGATCCTGGCGCGCGAGCTGGAGATCTTCGAGGCGCTTCGCAGCAGGGTCGCCACCGAGTCGCCCCGCATCCAGGACACGGCGCGCGCGCTCGCGACGCTGGACGTCCTCGCCGGCCTGGCCGAAACCTCTGCGGTCGCCAACTTCACCAAGCCGCACGTGCACGAGGGCGACGAGTATGTGGCGACCGACGCGCGCCACCCTGTCGTCGAGCGCTTCGCGGATGCGTTCGTGCCCAACGACATCGATCTCAACGGCGGTGCGCGGCAGTTGATCATCCTGACCGGCCCCAACATGGGCGGCAAGTCGACCTACCTCCGCCAGACCGCGCTCATGCCCATCCTGGCGCAGATTGGATCGTTTGTCCCCGCCCGCGACGCCAAGGTGCCGATCGTCGACCGCATCTTCGCGCGCGTCGGCGCCTCCGATAACATCGCCCGCGGCCAGTCCACCTTCATGGTGGAGATGCAGGAGACCGCCAACATCCTGCACACCGCCACCTCGCAGAGTCTCGTCGTGCTCGACGAGATCGGCCGCGGCACCTCCACCTTCGACGGCCTGAGCATCGCGTGGGCCGTGGCGGAGCACCTGGCCGGCAACGAGAAGGCGCGGCCGAAGACGCTCTTCGCCACGCACTACCACGAGCTCACCGATCTCGCCGACGCCATGCCCGGCGTCGTCAACGCCCACGTCGCCGCGCGCGAATGGAAGGACGACATCATCTTTCTCCGCAAGATCGTGCCGGGCCGGTCCGACCGCAGCTACGGCATCCAGGTGGCGCGGCTCGCCGGCCTGCCGGCCTCCGTCGTCGGCCGCGCGAAGGAGATCCTGCTCGGCCTCGAGCACGACGAGCTGTCGCGCGGCGGCCGCCCGACGCTCTCAGGTGCGCCCAGCGACGTACAAACCGAGCAGCTTGGTCTTTTCGCCACCCGGAGCGATGATGAGATCACGCAGCGAATCAAGGCCGTGGACATCGACGATACGACTCCGAGACAGGCGCTCGAGCTGCTCGCCGCCCTGAAGAAGCTGGCTGACACGGCATGAACACTCGGACTTTGGGCTTTGGGCTCTGGGCTCTGGCGCTTCTGGGCGCCGGATGCGCCGGTTCGCAGGCGTCCGACTCAGACGCCGACGTCGTGTCGGTGGTGATCAGCGCGTCCCCCAACAACTTCGACCCGCGCATGGGGACTGACGCCAACTCCCAGCGCGTGCACCAGCTCGTCTACAGCCAGTTGATGACCGTGGACGACCAACTGCGGGTCGCGCCGGGACTGGCCGCCCGCCTCGACAACCCCGATCCGCTGACCTACATCGCGCACCTTCGCCACGGCGTGAAGTTTCACGACGGCCACGAGCTGACCTCGAAGGACGTCGTCTACACCTTCGGCAGCTTTCTCGATCCCGATCTCGTGTCGGCGCGCAAAGGCGCGTACCGGATGCTCGAATCGGTCACGGCGCTGGACGACTACACCGTCGAGTTCAGGCTGAAGGAGCCCTTCGGCTCGTTTCCCATCCAGCTCGTGATGCAGGTCGTGCCCGACGGCGCGGGCGAGTCGCAGCGCACGTTTCCGATCGGCACGGGACCCTACCGGTTCGTCCGCTACCTGGTAGACGAGGAGGTGGCTCTCACGGCCTTCGAGGGCTACTGGGACGGGCTGCCGCAGAACGCCGGGATCGTGCTGAAGATCAACCCCGACGAGACCATGCGCGGGTTGGAGCTGCGGAAGGGGACGGCGGATCTCACCGTCAACGACGTGTCACCCGACATCGCGTACGAGCTGCAGAAGCGCGGCGGGCTGAACATCGTTCAGGGCCAGGGCGTTGACTACGTCTACATCGGCCTGAACATGCGCGACCCGATCTTCGCCGACAAGCGCGTGCGGCAGGCCATCGCCTACGCGATCGACCGCGAAGCGATCGTCAAGTACCTGCGCCGCGGGCTGGCGACAGCGGCCGTCGGCGTGCTCTCCCCGGTGGCGTGGGCGTTCGAGCCGAACGTGAATCCGTTCAACCACGACCTTGCGAAGGCGAAGCAGTTGCTCGACGAGGCAGGCTACACGGATCCGGACGGGGATGGTCCCCTGCCGAGGCTGCGCCTCTCGCTGAAGACATCGACCGATGAGTTCTTCCGCCTGCAGGCCACCGTCATCCAGCAGGATCTGGCGAAGGCCGGCATCGAGGTCGAGGTCCGCTCCTACGAGTTCGCCACCTTCTACGCCGACGTGCTCAAGGGCAACGTGCAGATGTACCAGTTGCAGTGGGTGGGCGTGACCGACCCCGACATGCTGCGCCGCGTCTACCACTCCGAGCAGATCCCGCCCGTCGGCTTCAACCGCGCGTACTACAAGAATCCGGAGGCCGATCGGCTGATCGACCTGGCGACGACGGCGGAGACGGATGAAGAGCGGAAGAAGTATTACAGCGACGTGCAGAAGCTGGTGGCCGAGGACGCGCCGTACATCAGCCTCTGGTACAAGACCAACGTCGCGGTGATGCGTCCCGGCATCACGGGGATGCGCCTGTCGGCGCAGGCGGACTTCCTCAGCTTGAAGGACGTGAGCAAGGCGGTAGCTCGGTAGCTACCCCTTCAGCGACTCCAGTTCCATTCGCGCTTCCGCGGTGTACGGCGACGTCGGGTGCTCGTCCACCACCTGCGTGAACGTCTTCTTCGCTTCTTCCGAGTTGCCCTTCGCCACGTAGGCGTGGCCCAGTTCCATCAGGATCGCGTCCTTCGGCAGCGTGTCGTCGGTGCTGGCCGCGAGCTCTTTCCACGTCACGATCGCCGCGTCGAGCTGCCCGGCGCGCATCTGCGTGTCAGCCTTGCCCATCTTTGACATGCGGCCGTAGAGCGTGTCCGCGCCCGCCCGCGTCGTCACATCGTCGAACGCCGCCACCGCTTCGTCGTGATTGCCGAGCGCGGCCAGTGCCGACGCGTAGTGGTAGCGCGCGGTGATGCCCGACTCGG
This sequence comes from Acidobacteriota bacterium, assembly GCA_947465645.1. The sequence goes on from CANIBQ010000043.1 coordinate 6,648, forward strand.
TGTCGGGGTAGCCGTCCGCAGCCGCCTTCAGCTTCGGCAGCGCTGCCGTGAGCTTCGCGGCCTCCGACGGAAACGACCCGACCGCGGCGATCGTGGCCGCCGCGGGCACTTCCCCCGGTGCCGCGCCGGCGGCACTCGACGGAATCACCCGCGCGTTGAGCGCCACCATCCCATCCGCCAGCGCCTGCTCCGCCGCGACACTGCTCTGGCGCTGCCAGAGCGAGATGCCGGCGATGCCGATGACGACGAGGAGGACGACGATGGCGAGGCCAACGAGCTGCCCACGACGGTTGTCGACAAAATCGCGAGCGGCGCCAATCGAGTGCGCCAGCTCGTTTTCCTTCAGATGGTGACGTTCTTTGCGTTTCATATAGGCTCTGGGCTTTAGGCTCTAGGCTGATTTTGGCTCTGGCGTCCCCGGACAGATTCGAACTGTCGGCCTCGCGCTTAGGAGGCGCGCGCTCTATCCATCTGAGCTACGGGGACGAACCCCTCATTGTAACCACGGTCCGGCTGAAGCCGGACACTACGCACGGCAGGGACACGCGATGCGAAGCTCACGGGGCTGAACACCGCTAGTACTTCAGGACGGAATAGACGCTCTCGCCTTCGAGCTTGGCCTGGCCGTTCAGGAACAGCAGCTCGATGAGAAACGCCAGGCCGTGCAGCTCCCCGCCCAGTTTTCTTACGAGCTGCGAGGCGGCGGCCGCCGTGCCGCCCGTGGCCAGCACATCGTCCACGATCAGCACGCGCTGCCCTCTCTTTACGGCGTCCTCGTGGATTTCGAGCGCGTCGGTGCCGTACTCCAGAGCGTAGGTTTCCTTGATCGCCTTGGCCGGCAGCTTCCCCGGTTTGCGGATCGGGATGAAGCCGGCGCCGATGCGTGCCGCGACCGCGCCGCCGAGGATGAACCCGCGGCTCTCGATCCCGATCACCACGTCGATGCCCTGATCCACATACGGCATCGAGAGCGAGTCGATCGTGGTCTTGAAGCCCGTCGGATCGCGCAGGAGCGTCGTGATGTCGTAGAACAGGATTCCCGCCTTCGGGAAGTCCGGAACGGAACGGATGTGCTGTTTGAGATCCATGAGTCCTATGTGATGGAAAAATCCTTGTACGCGCCCGCGGCGTCCTGGTCGTCCACGGTCACCGTCTTGACGCGGGCGCCGCCCGGTCCCTGGCTCAGCGCCCGCTCGAGCCGCGTGACGGCTTCTGCCTCGCCTTCCACAAACGCCTCGACACGGCCGTCGGGCAGGTTGCGCACCCATCCCGTGAGGCCTTCGCGCCGCGCGGCGTCCTTCGTGAACCACCGGAAGCCCACGCCCTGGACGTGCCCGCTGATGACCATCCGCCGTGCGACCCGCATGCGAGGAAGGTCCGATTATAGTCGGACCCCTATCCCGTGTTCCTCATGCCGGCCGCGATGCCGTTGACCGTGACCATGAATGCGTGGCGGAGGCGGGGGTCGGTGTCGCCCTGCCTCAGGCGGCGGACGACTTCGACCTGCACGAGGTTGATCGGATCGACGTAGGGATTTCGCACGCTGATCGATCGGCGCAGCACCGGATTCTCCTCGAGCAGCTCACGGTGACCGGTGACGCCGAGCAGCGCGTTGACGGCTCGCGTGAGGCGTCCGCGAAGCTCGGCGCCGAGTGGACGCAGGTCCGACGGCACGAGCTGGCGATCGTATTCGGCGGCGATGCGCGCGTCGGCCTTGGCCAGCACCATCTCGATCAGGTCCACGACCGACCGGAAGTGCGGCCATTCGCGGTACATCTGACGCAGGCGATCGCGCTCGCCTCGCTCGAACGCGCCTTCGAAGGCATCCTCCACGCCCAGCCACGAGCCGATGAGCAGCCGCGTCTGGGTCCACGCGAACTGCCACGGGATCGCGCGCAGCCCGGCGAGTCCCTGCGCCGCCGTCCGCCGCGCGGGCCGGCTGCCGATGTTGAGCTCTTCGAGCTCCGCGAGCGGCGTGGACGCGAGGAAATACGGGACGAACGAGGGATGCTCGTAGACGTAGCCGCGATACAGCCGCGAGGCGTCTTCCGAGAGCCGCTCCATGCACTCGCGCCATTCGGCCTTCGGCGCCGCCGCCGGCACGAGCCACGACTCGAGCGTGCCGCTCGTGTAGACCTCCAGCGTCCGCAGCGCGATGTCGGGCAGGCCGAAGAGCGCCTGGATCATCTCGCCCTGCTCGGTCACCCGCAACTCGCCGCTGAGCGATCCGGGCGGCTGCGACTGGAGCGCGAGGTAGGTCGGCCCGCCCCCGCGGCCGACGCTGCCCCCGCGCCCGTGAAACAGCGTGACGCGAACCTGGTGGCGCTGGCAGGCCTCGACGATGCCTTCCTGCGCCTTGTAGAGCTCCCAGCCGGCGCTCAGGCGTCCGACGTCCTTGGCCGAATCCGAGTAGCCCACCATCACTTCCTGGCGGCCGCTGATCCGGTTTCGATACTGGTCGATCGAGAGCAGTCGGTCGATGACGTCAGGTGCGCGCCGAAGGTCGTCGGCGGTTTCAAAGAGCGGCACGACCCTGAGCGGCGACGGCACCAGGGCTTCCTTCTGCAGCAGCACGACCGCCAGGACGTCGGACACCTGCTGCGCCATCGTGATCACGTACGCGCCGAGCGATTCGGGATGGATGCGGGCGATCGCGCGGAAGGTGTCGAGTACGTCGCGCACGTCCGGCGTCGCCTCGAGCCCCGCGGGGACGAGCGGCCTCGGGTTGTCGAGCTCGCGAACGAGAAACTCGACACGCTGTTCTTCGGGCCACTCGGCGTATGACCCGATACCAAGCGCCCGCGTGATCGCATCGAGGGCGCCGGCGTGGCGCTTCGCCTCCTGCCGGACGTCGAGCCGCGCCAAAACGATGCCGAAGGCCGCCACGCGGCGGAGGATGTCGGCGAGGCGGCCTGCGGCGATGAGCGCGTCGCCGGTCGCGACGAGCGACTCGTGGCACAGCCTGAGCGGCTGCGCGAGCGATTCGCAGTCGAGGTACACCTCCTCCGGCGGAGGCTCGTCGGCGGCGGTATCCAGCGAGGCTTCCGCCCACGCGCGCGTGGCCACCAGCCGCGCTCGCACCTCGCGCAGCAGCGCCCGGTACGGCTCTGGGGCGTCGCCCACGCGCGCGCGAAGCTCCGGGGTGGCGCGGGTCATCGACAGCTCCTGGCGCAGCGCCTCGACCTCGCGCAGATAGAGCTGCGCGGCCACCCAGCGCATGATCATGCACGTCTGCCGGGTGATCTCGGGCGTGACGTTCGGGTTGCCGTCCCGGTCGCCACCCATCCACGAGCCGAAGCGGACCGGCCCGGTCTCGAGCCCGAGGGCACGGCCGGTCGCGGCCTGCAGCGCGCGATCGACGCCGCGGACGTAACGCGGCAGCGCGTCCCACAGGCTCTGCTCGAACACCACCAGGCCGCTGCGTACTTCGTCGAGCGGCGTCGGCCGCTGGTGGCGCACCTCGTCGGTCTCCCACGCCGCCAGGATCTCGGCGCGCAGCGCATCCACCGCTTCTTCGCGCTCCGGACGCGTGAGGTCGGGTCGCTCACGCTGCGCGAGCAGCGCGGCGATGCGGTTGTACTTGTGGATCAGGGTGCGTCGTGACACTTCGGTGGGGTGCGCGGTGAGCACGAGCTCGATGCGAAGCGCGCGCACGGCGTCATGCAGCCGGTCGGGAGCCACCCCTCCGGCCACCAGGCGCGCGAACGTTTCTTCGCAGGAGCCTCGCTGCGGCGCCGCGTTCGGCTCGCACAGGTACGCGCGCCGCCGCCGGGTACGGTGGTGCTGCTCGGCGACGTTGGCGAGGTTCAGAAAGTGCGCGAACGCGCGCGCCAGCGGCAGCGCCGAGTTGACCGGCAGCAGCGCCAGCACGAGCGCTAATTGTCGGAAGTCGCGATCGTCGCCCCGCCGCGCCTCGCGCGCCAGTGTCCGCACGCGCTCGACGATCTCGAAGAGCCCCGCCTCGCCCCGCAGTTGAAGCGTGTCTCCCAGCAACTCCCCCAGCAACCGGACATCGTCTCGGAGCGGCTTGTGGGGGTCGGGTTCCATTCCTCGGATCGTACCCGTAAAGGTCGGGCGCGGCGGGTCCTTTCGGACCCGCCGGCGATGACCGTCAGCGTACGGTGACGTTCACTCGATACTCACCGGTGTTGTCGATCATGTAGTCATCGTTCACGCTGAAATAGAGACGTCCGCTCGTCTGGGCGCGCATCGAGCCGCGCGCGCCGAGGAATACGGCGGGTCCGTTGCCGACACGGGCGATCAGGCCGCCCGCGGGGCCCTCTCTCACGGGTGCGTCGTTCGCGCGACGGCCCGTTCGCGAGCCCGCCGGCGTCGCCGTATCGTTGCCGCCAGCGCTCAGCTGCACCGTGCCCTGGGCATCAACCGCGATGGTCTGTCCTGCCTGCACGTCGATCCCGGTGTCGGTCCATTGCTGGTCGGCATCGACATAGACGAGATTGGCGGCTCCGGTCGTGGCCACGGGGCCCGCGTCGGTGCCTGCCAGTTCTTCGCGGCTGAGATAGTTGTCGCGATTCCGGTCAAGTCGATTGAAGGTCGCGTCGGTGGACGTCCACTCGCGCAACTCGATACGGCCGTTTCGGTTGCTGTCGAGGTACTCGAACCGATCCTGTCGATCGAAGTTCGGGTCGGCGGCCGTTCGCCGCGGCGGGATGGCTGCCGGCTGGACTTCGTCGCCAGACAGCACGCCGTCGCCATTCCAGTCGCGCATGCGGAACCCTTCACGGTTGCCGCGCCATTCGTCCTGGGTGACGCTTCCGTCGTTGTTGCGGTCCATGTTGCGGAACCGCCCGTTGTTGCGCGCGACGCCGGCGGCCGTTGCCGGGGTGTTGTTGTCAACGGAACGGTTGCCCGGGGCGCAGAACGACACGCCGCCGGATCCGGGAACGCCCCAGTCACCGTACTGCTGGGTGTACTCCGCGGAATTGACGATCGTGTCGATCACCGAACCGATCCCGTTGTTGGCGACTGCACGGGCATTGGCCCGCGCGCCTTCGGCGTCAGGCTGCCGGCCGAGGATGTGCCGATAGAGCCTGTTCACCGAACGGATGTACGGCGTCTCTTCGCCGTTCTCCTGCCTGATGAACCGCTGGTTGTGCTCCGGCGACTTGGCCACTTCGCGCACCAGATCGCGCACCGTCATCTGGCCGTTTGAAAGCTGCGTCTGCCAATGTTGACTTCCGGCGTCGGCTCCACGCTCGAGCATGTGCCGATAGACCTCATCGACCACCCGTCGGGCGTCGGTGCTGCACGGCTGCTGGGCTGAAGCAACCGTCGAGACGAATGTGAGTGCGAGAGCGAAACCTGTTGTACGCCACATGTCGAAATCCTCCTGCTCATCACGGAGAACGCACGATTTGTGCCGGTAATTAAAGAAGAGCTCTCCCGCGTCGATTAGCTCCTGGTCGCCGCTATATGCAGAACAAAATGGTAGAACTCGGGTTGCGAGACATCAGGAGCGCCTCACATGTGGCCAATATGGCTACATTCCGCGCGCTCCTCTGCGAGGTGCTCGACTTCTTCGATGAGGTGCTCTCATCGCAGGACGAGGGGCTCGACGGCGCGAACCTCGTCGAGAAGGTCGCACACTTCCGAGGACTCCTGGCCGCCGCCATGGACCAGGCGCATGTCGCGGCGATCGCGGCCCCGCTCCTTGCCGTCTGCCAGGAAACCTTCGACCGCCTCAAGCGCCAGCGCGAAGACACCCGCGAGGAGCTTGCCGGCCTCATCGTGCACGTGCGCGATGCCGTGACGGTGCTCGTCGGCGAAGGCACCGCCTTCAGCGAGGAGCTCAGCGACTCAGCCGAGCGGTTCGAGTCGCTGAAGCGCATTCCCAATCTCCAGGAGCTCAAGGCGGGCCTGGCCCGCGAGGTGCGATCGCTCAAGCAGGTCGCGCGCGAACGGGAGCACCGCTGGCAGAGTACCGTCACCACGTTCGAAGCCAAGGTGGCGAAGCTCGAGGCCCAGTTGCGCGCCAGCCAGGAAGAAGCCTCGGTTGACGCGCTCACGGGGGTCGCCAACCGGCGGTCGTTCGATCGCGTGCTCCGGGCGGCCATGGAAGGCCGCGGCCGGCGCTTCATCCTCGCCGTGCTCGACGTGGACGACTTCAAGCGCATCAACGACACCTTCGGTCACGCGGCGGGTGACGAAGTGCTCAAGATGGTCGCCGAGACGCTCACCGGCGCCGTGCGGGGCGACGACGTGGTGGCGCGAATCGGGGGCGACGAGTTCGCGCTCGTGGCGCACGGGCTGTCGCTGGCGCAGGCCGACCGCCGCATGCGCACGATGATGGCCGTGCTCGGCGACGCGAAGGTCGGCTTGAGCGGCAGCAAGGTGACGGTGAGCTGCGGCATCGCGGAGTTCTCCGCCGGCGACACCGCGCACAGCCTCATGCATCGGGCTGACGAAGCGGTCTACGAGGCCAAACGCGCGGGCAAGCACCACATCGTCACGAAGGCGACGCCGTACATCCGCGACCTCAAGGCCAGCTAGGCGCACGCAGTGTCCGGCTTGAGCCGGACCGTGATTCGAATAGAATCACGTCATGACGTATCCAGAACAATTCGTGGCCCCCTTTCGTGCCGAGTTGACGCAGCTTGGTGTCGAGGAGCTACGTACCGCGGCCGACGTCGATGCGGCTGTGGAGACCACCTCCGGCACGCTGATGATCGTCGTGAACTCGATCTGCGGCTGCGCGGCCGGCAAGGCGCGGCCAGGAGTGGCGCTGGCGCTCAGGAACGCCGTGAAGCCCGACCGTGTGGCCACCGTCTTTGCCGGCGCCGACATCGAAGCCACCGAGCGCGCCCGCGGTTATTTCACCGGCTACCAGCCCTCGTCCCCCTCGATTGGACTGCTGCGCGACGGCCAGCTCGTGTGGATGCTCGAACGCCGCCAGATCGAGAACCAGGGGCCTGAGCAGATCGCGTCCACGCTGAAGACCGCCTTCGAGCAGTTCTGCCGTAAGCCCGTCACGCACTAAATCCTCCGCATTTTCCGCCGCTCAGCTTCGCTCGACGCTCGTGGCGGCGGGATTCTCCGTGGTCGCGGTCGAAGACGGTGTCGATGCCCTGCGGTACGTCGAAGGCCACACGCCCAGCCTCGTCGTCCTCGACCTCGGTCTTCCGCGCCTTGGCGGAGAGGACGTGCGGCGCGAGCTCGCCTCCCGCCCAGGCATCCGCGACATCCCCATCGTCGTCGTCACCGGTTCCGACACGCAGCGTCTGCGCAAGACAGCCAGGCGGGATGCCTGTTTCGCAAGTCGGACGATCTCGATCCGCTCGCCGATCACCTCGATCGGGTGATTCATTGACGAACGGCGTCGCTGTTCACTTTTGCACCGCCTCATCCATGCCGCTCTTCCTATAATGGCTGTATGAGGATTCAGCGGTGCGATGATGCGATGGTGCGACGGTGCGACGGCGCACCGGCCCAGCACGTTGAACCGTCCGTCGCACCGTCGCACCATCGCACCGTCGCACCTCCAGTAACGTGATGTCGGTTTCGTCAGTTCTCGACCCGGAGATCGATCCGTCCCCTCCACCGCTTTTCAGCCCGGAACAACTGGAGTCGCACGCGCTGGCGCTGGCGGCCCAGCAGACGCTGGCCGCCGACCCGCGCCGCGCGCGCCCGCTGCTGCCGCGGCTCGATGAGGGCGCCGCCCGGCTCGAGGAGGCCTACCAATATCTCTCGATCATCGCGCGCAGCGATCCGCAGCCGGTGGCGTCGGAAGACTGGCTCCGCGACAACTACCACGTTGTCCAGGATCAGGTCCGCGAGGTGCGGCAGGACCTGCCGCGCCAGTTCTACCTCGAGCTCCCGAAGCTGGCTCAGGGGCCGCACGAGGGATATCCGCGCGTCTACGTGATCGCGCGCGAGCTGATCGCGCATACGGCCGGACGCTTCGACATCGAGACGCTGGTCGACTTCGTGACCGCCTACCAGCGTGTCGCTCCCCTGTCGATTGGCGAGACGTGGGCGATCCCGATCATGCTGCGGCTCGGGCTGGTCGAGGAGCTGCGCCGCCTGGTGGACGGGGTCGTGGCGGCGCGACGCAGCCGCGAGCAGGCGCGCAAGTGGGAGACGGCGCTCACCGCGGGCGGCTCCTCGCGCGGACGGGACCTCGATCGCCTGCTGCAGGCCGAGGTCGAGGCCAGCGGCCGTCTCTCGGCGGCGTTCGTCGTGGAGCTGCTGCAGTGGCTCCGCGACCAGCCGGCATCGGCCGGCCCTGCCTGGCAGGCGCTGCAGCGCGCGCTCGGGGCGCAGAACGACTCGCCCGAAGAGCTCCTCCGCCTCGAGCACCAGCGCGAGGCGACCGACCAGTTGACGATCGGCAACGTGATCACGAGCATGCGGCTGCTCTCGGCGATCGAATGGCCGGTGTTCTTCGATCGCGTCAGCATGGTCGAGCAGATCCTCAAGAACGATCCGGCCGGCGCCTACGCGACGATGGACTTCCCGACCCGCGACCGCTACCGGCACTCGGTCGAACAGTTGGCGCGCGGCTCGACGGCGAAGGCCAGCGAGCTGGTCGTGGCGGAGCAGGCGGTCGCGCTCTCGCGCACCGCCCAGGAACGCGATCCCGCCAACGATCGCCGCCACCACGTCGGCTATTACCTGATCTCGCGCGGCCGCTTCGAGCTCGAGCAGGCGGTCGGGTACCCGCCCCGCGCGCGTGAACGCCTGGCCCGCTTCTTCTTCGACTATCCGGTGCTGGGCTACCCGGGCACGATTGCCCTGCTGATTGCGCTCGGCGTCGGCGGCCTCATGGCCTACGGCCAGCGGCGGGAAGCGGGGCCCGGCGGCCTGTGGCTGATCGCGCTCCTGACGCTCATCCCGGTGAGCGAGCTGGCGATTGCGCTGCTCAATTCCCTGCTGACGTCGGCGATCCGGCCGCGGCAGCTTCCGAAACTGGCGCTGAAGGACGGCATCCCGGCGCGGGATCGCACCATCGTCGCGGTGCCGTCGATCGTCGACTCCGAGGCGCGCATCCAGACGCTCTTCCACGACCTGGAGGTGCGCTTCCTCGCCAATCGCGATCCGAACCTGCACTTCGCGCTGCTCAGCGACTTTGCGGACGCGGCGACGCAGAGGATGCCGGACGACGACCGGTTGGTGGCGTTGGCGGAAGGGCACGTGCAGTCGCTCAACCAGCGGCATGGCGCCGATCGCTTCTTCGTGCTTCACCGCGAGCGGCGGTGGAATGCGGCGCAGAACCGCTGGATGGGATGGGAGCGCAAGCGCGGCAAGCTTCACGAGTTCAACCGGCTGCTCCGGGGCGCCACCGACACCAGCTTCGTCGTGATCCCGGCGAACCGGGCGCTCCTCGAGTCGGTCAAGTACGTGATCACGCTCGACTCCGACACGCACCTGCCGATGGAGGCCGCCTGCCGCCTGGTGGGCACGTTGTCGCATCCGCTCAACCGTCCGCGGTTCGACGCACGCCTTCAGCGGGTCACCGAAGGCTACGGCGTGCTGCAGCCGCGCGTGCAGGTGAGCATCGAGAGCTCGGCGCGCACGATGTTTGCCCAGGTATTCTCGGGCCATGTCGGCCTCGACCCGTACACCACCGCGGTGTCCGACGTGTACCAGGACCTCTTTCACGAAGGCAGCTACGTCGGCAAGGGAATCTACGACGTGGACGCGTTCGAGGGGGCGCTCGTCGGGCGCGTGCCCGAGAACATGCTCCTCAGCCACGACCTCTTCGAGGGCCTCTAAGCCCGGGCCGGGCTGTGCACCGACATCGAGCTGGTGGACGACTATCCGTTGAACTACCTGTCCTTCGCGGCGCGGCAGCACCGGTGGGTGCGCGGCGACTGGCAGATCGCGCGGTGGCTCTGGCGCACCGTGCCCGATGCGGAAGGCCGGATCGTCCGCAACACGCTTCCCGCGCTCGCGCGCTGGAAGATTCTCGACAACCTGCGGCGAAGCCTGCTCGCCCCGGCGCTCGTCGCGCTGTTTATCGCCGGCTGGACCGTTCTTCCGGGGTCGGCCATCGTCTGGTCGCTGCTCGGCCTGCTGGTGCTGGCGTTTCCGGCCTACATGCAGGTCGGCCGGTCGCTCACGAGCCGTGTGCGCGGCGTGCCGCTGCGCGAGCACGTGCTGGCCGAGCGTGACAACCTGGCGGCGAGCGCGACGCAGGCGTTTCTCTCCACCGTCTTCCTGCTGCATCAGAGCTGGCTGATGCTCGACGGCATCGGCCGCACGCTCTGGCGGCTGCTGGTCACGCATCGCCGCCTGCTCGACTGGGTGACGGCGAATCATCGCGTGGACGTCGAGGCGACCCCGAAGGGCATCTTCCGGCGGATGATCGGCGCCCCGATTGCGGCCGGCGGGATCGCCGTGCTGGTCGGCGTCATGAGCACCAGCCGGCTGTCGCTGGCCTTTCCGATCATCGCGCTCTGGGCGCTGTCGCCGATGCTGGCGTATGCCACGGGACGACCGCTCGCCCACAGCCAGCTTCCCCTGAGCCGCTCCGAACGCGCGGCGTTTCGCCGCACCGCGCGCAAGACGTGGAGGTTTTTCGACGACCTCGTCGGCCCGACCGATCACTGGCTGATCCCCGACAACGTCCAGGAGAACCGGCGCGAGTTCGTCGCGCACCGCACCTCGCCCACCAACATCGGGCTGCAACTGCTCTCGACGCTGGCGGCCTACGACTTCGGCTACATCACCGTTTCCTCGCTTCTGATCCGGCTCGAGGCGACGTTCGGGACGCTGCTCGCGATGCAGCGCTACCGCGGGCACTTCTACAACTGGTACGACACGCGCACGCTCGAGCCGCTCGTCCCCCGCTATATCTCGACCGTTGACAGCGGCAACCTCGCCGGATACCTCGTCACGCTGCGGGCGGCGCTCCTGCAGATCGACGAGCACACCCCGGTGATCGCCCCGTCGTTCCTCGAAGGCCTGGACGACGTAGTCGGCCTCGTCGAGGAGGATCTGCTGCGTGGCGCCGTGGAGCCCGCCAGGAGCGTCAACACGTCGCGCGTCAGGAAGGAGCTCTCGCGCCTGCGGGTGGAGCTCGCCGACCGTCCGGAGAGCGCCGAAGGCTGGAAGGGCCTGCTCGCGCGGATCCGCGATCACATCTCGGCGATCGGCGTCCGCCTGCAGGAGGTCGAAGAGCCGTTCCTCGGTGTGGAGGGTGGCGACACCGTCGAGGCGTCGCATCACGGCGAGGCCGCCTACTGGCTCGATCAGGCGGCGGCCGCCGTGGCCGACCGGATGCGCGATCTCGAACGCCCGATGCCCCGCGCCGAGATCGTCGAGCGCGCCGAGCGGCTGGCGGCGCTGGCCGACGACCTGGTCGAGGAAACGGAGTTCGATTTCCTGTTCGACGCCGAGCGGCGGCTGTTTTCGATCGGCTTCAACGTGTCCGAAGGCCGGCTCGACGCCTCGTACTACGACACGCTCGCGTCGGAGGCCCGGCTCGCGAGCTTCCTGGCGATTGCCACCGGAAAGATTGGCCACGAGCACTGGTTCAGGCTGGGGCGGTCGCTCACGCCCGCCGGCGGATCGCGCGCGCTCCTCTCGTGGAGCGCGTCGATGTTCGAGTACCTGATGCCGCTGCTCGTGATGCGGACGTACCCCGGGACGCTCCTCCACGAGACGTACGGCGCGGTGGTGCAGCGGCAGATCCAGTACGGCCAGCGGCGCGGCGTGCCCTGGGGCATCTCCGAGTCGGCGTATTACGCGCAGGATCTCGAGGGCAATTACCAGTACCGCGCCTTCGGCGTCCCCGGCCTTGGCCTGAAGCGCGGCCTGGGCGACGATCTCGTCGTCGCCCCGTACGCCAGCTTCCTCGCGGCGCCGATCGCTGCGGCGGCGGTGCTCGACAACGTCGAGCGCCTGCGGGCGGCCGGGCTCGAAGGCAAGTTCGGGTTCTACGAGGCGATCGACTACACCGTCGATCGGCTGCCGGCGCAGTACGAAGGCGAGGGCATCGCCCTGCCGACCTACATGGCGCATCACCAGGGGATGATCCTGGTGTCGATCGACAACGCCGTCAACGGCTCGCCGATGCAGCACCGCTTTCACGCCGACCTGCGGGTGCAGGCGGCCGAGCTGTTGCTGCAGGAGCGCATCCCGCACCTCGTCCCGCTGAAGAATCCTCCGGCTGAGAAGGCCGAGCACGTCCCCTCGACGCGGCGGGTGGCCCCGCTCCGGGTGCGCCGCTACGTCACGCCCCATACGCTCAGTCCGCGGACGCACTTCCTGTCGAACGGGTCGTACGCCGTGATGCTCACCAATGCCGGCGGAGGCTACAGCCGGCGGCAGAATCTTGCGATGACGCGGTGGCGTGAAGACATCACTACCGACTTGTGGGGCTCCTTCATCTACCTGCGCGACCTCGACTCCGGCGAGATCTGGTCCACGACGTACCGGCCGACCGGCCGCGAGCCGGATGACTACGAGGTGATCTTTGCCCCCGATCGCGCCACCTTCAGGCGGGTGGACGGCGATATCGAGCTGCGCACCGAGATCGTCGTGTCGCCGGAAGACGACGTCGAGGTCCGGCGCGTCTCGATCACCAACAACGGTCACGAGGCGCGGCGCTTCGACCTGACGAGCTATGCCGAAGTGGTGCTGGCGCCGGGCGACGCCGACCTGTCGCATCCCGCCTTCAGCAACCTGTTCGTCGAGACGATGGCGGTGCCCGAGCGCGACGCGCTGATCTGCGTCAGGCGGCCGCGCAGCGGGACCGAGCGCCTGCACCTGATCCACGTCGTCAGCGGACGCGGACGCCTGGGCGATGCCACGGAGTACGAAACCGACCGCGCGCGCTTTCTGGGACGCGGACGCGGCTCGGATCGACCGATCGCTTTGCAGACATCCGAGCCGCTTTCCAATACCACCGGTCCCGTCCTCGACCCCATCGTCAGCCTCAGGCAGGCGGTGAGGATTCCGCCGGGCGGCACCGCACGGCTCGCGTTTAGCACCGGATTTGCCGAGAACGAGGCGGGCGCGCGGCAGTTGATCGAGAAGTACCACGACCGCCGCGCCGTCGCGCGTGCGCTCGCGCTGGCCAGCACGCACAGCCAGATCGAGCTGCGGCATCTCGGCCTGTCGGTCGAGGAGACGATCCGGTTTCAGCGGCTGTCGGGCCGGCTGATGTACGGCGACCCGCGGCTGCGCGCGGCCGATGCCGTGCGGCTCAACACGCGCGGCCAGCCCGACTTGTGGAAGTACGGGATCTCCGGCGACGTGCCGATCCTGCTGGTGCACATCAAGGACGCCGCCGAGGCGGGGCTGTTGCGCGACCTGCTCAAGGCGCACGAGTACCTGAGGCGGAAGGGTCTGGCGTTCGATCTCGTCGTGCTCAACCAGCACGCCTCGAGTTATCTGCAGGATCTGCAGACCACGCTGCTGCAGATGGTCGAGACGAGCCCCGAACAAGGCTGGCTGGATCGTCCCGGCGGCGTGTTCCTGCGCCGAGCCGACCTGATGCCGCAGGAAGACCGGACGCTGCTCGAGGCGACCGCCCGGGTGGTGATGGACGGCGCCGACGGCAACATCCGCGAGCAGTTGAAGCGCCCCCAGATTCCCTTCGGCCCAGAGTCCGGCACGATCCCGGAGATCGAGATTCAAGGCGCGGGCCGTGAAGGCCCGCGCCGCATCAAGCAAGGGAGTTCTGGCAGCGCCAGCCTCGAAGGACTCGGCAGCCCCAGCCAGCAAGGTCCGAGCAGCACCGGTCAGGACGACGTGCGGCGCGGGCCTTTACGGCCTGCGGAGGGCGCGCTCGAAGTGTTCAACGGCCTGGGTGGGTTTGCCGATGAGGGGCGCGAGTACGTCATCAACGTCGATCACGATGCGGGTGCCGTCCCTCCGCAACCCTGGTCCAACGTCGTCGCGCATCCCACGTTTGGCTTCGCGGCCACCGAGAGCAGCCCGGGCTACACCTGGTCGCTCAACAGCCATGACAACCGGCTGACGCCCTGGCGCAACGATCCCGTGAGCGATCCGCCGGGCGAGGCGGTGTTCATCCGGGACGAGCAGAGCGGACAGTTCTGGTCGGCGACTCCCCTGCCGTCCGGCGCCGGCGCGCCGTACACCGTGCGGCATGGGCAGGGGTACTCCTCGTTCGAGCACGCCCGGCGCGGCATCGCGTCGGAGCTGCGGCTGTTCGTGCCGCCCTCCGACGACGTGAAGGTGTTTCACCTGACGCTGCGCAACGAGTCGTCCGAGCGGCGGCGGCTCACCGTGACGCTGTACGTGGAATGGGTGCTCGGCGAAAACCGCTCCCGATCGCAGCTCCATACCGTGACGAGCGCCGAGAACGGGACGCTGTTCGCGCGCAACTCCTTCCGCCAGGAGTTCTCCCACCGCGTCGCGTTCCTCGATTTCGAGCCCGTTGCCGCCGCTCGCGCGACCGCCGAACGTACAGAGGACGTACGTGGGGCGAGCCTTGTGGGGCTCGCCAAGACAAGTAACCTCGCAAAAACCATCACCGGCGACCGCATGGAATTCATCGGCCGCAACGGCTCGCTCGCCGTCCCCACCGTGATGCGCCGCCTCTCCCTGTCGAATCGCACCGGCCCCGCCATGGACCCGTGCGGCGCGATCCAGGTGACGATCGACCTCGAGCCGTCGGAGACGCGCATTGTCATCGGACTCCTCGGCGACGCCGTGGACGCTCCCGCCGCGCGAGAGCTCGTCGCGAAGTACCGGGATTCAACCGCTGTGGCCGATGCGCTGCAGACCGTCGTGTCGTTCTGGGACCGCCTCCTCGACACCATCGTCGTCAAGACGCCAGACCGGACGCTCGACCTGATGCTCAACCGCTGGCTGCCGTATCAGAGCCTCGCGTGCCGCGTGTGGGGGCGGTCGGCGTTCTATCAATCGAGCGGCGCCTTCGGATTCCGGGATCAGCTGCAGGACGTGATGGCGCTGCTCTTCGCCGCTCCTCGCTTTGCGCGCCACCACCTGCTGCACGCCGCGTCGCGGCAGTTTGTCGAGGGCGACGTGCAGCACTGGTGGCACGAGCCCGGTGGGCAGGGGGTGCGGACGAAGTTTTCCGACGATCGCCTGTGGATGGTCTACGCCGCGCTGCACTACGTCTCCGCCACCGGCGATGACGGCGTGCTCGACGAAGAGGTGTCGTTTCTTCAGGGTCGAGTGCTGGGCCCTGACGAGCACGAGGCGTACGAGCGCCCGACCATCTCCGTGGAGAAGGCGTCGCTCTATGAGCACTGCGTGCGCGCCGTCGCCCTCAGCCTCGGGACCGGACCGCATGGCCTGCCGCTCATCGGCGTCGGCGACTGGAACGACGGCATGAACATGGTGGGCCCCGAAGGCAGGGGCGAGAGCGTGTGGCTTGCGTGGTTCCTGCTCTCGATCCTGCCGCCGTTTGCCGCGCTGGCCGAGTCGCGTGGCGATCTCGCGCATGCCAGGACCTACCGCGCGCACGCCATGACGCTCGCGGAGAGCGTCGAAGCGGCGTGGGACGGCGAGTGGTATCGCCGGGCGTATTTCGACGATGGGACGCCGCTCGGGTCGCATGAGAACGCCGAGTGCAGGATCGACGCGATCGCGCAGTCATGGTCCGTGCTCTCCGGAGCCGGGAACTCGGCGCGGGCGCGCCAGGCGATGGAGAGTGCCAACACACACCTGGTGCGGCGTGAGGACGGTCTGTCCCTGCTGCTGGCGCCGCCGTTCGATCGCATGACGCCGAGTCCCGGCTACATCCAGGGTTACGTGCCGGGCGTGCGTGAGAATGGCGGGCAGTATACGCACGCCGCGCTCTGGACCGTGCAGGCGTTTGCGAGGCTGGGCGACGGCGACCGGGCGATGGAGTTGTTCGCGCTGCTGAATCCCGCCAATAAGGTGCGGACGCCGGCCGATGTGGCGCGTTACCGCGCCGAGCCGTATGTCGTCGCCGCCGATGTCTACTCCAACCCCGCGCACGTCGGCCGTGGCGGCTGGACGTGGTACACCGGATCCGCGTCGTGGATGTATCGCATCGGGATCGAGGAACTGCTCGGCCTGACGCTCAATCGCGGCGCGCTGCGCATCAACCCGTGCATCCCGAAGACCTGGCCGCGCTACGAGGCCGTGGTGCGCACGTCCACCGCCCAATTCCACCTCGTCGTGGAGAATCCCAACGGCGTGACGCGCGGCGTGAAGTCAATAGAAGTAGACGGCGCGCCAATCGAAGGCGATGTCCCGATGGTAGGCGTAGAAGGATCCCACACCGTCCGCGTCGTGCTTGGCGCCACATAGCCACGGAGGCACGAAGTCACGGAGACAAATCCCAAAAAGAACTCCGTGCCTCCGTGGCCCGTAATCGTTAGTCGTCGCTCCCCCGCGAGCGTCCTCTCAGCTCCTTGATATTCCCCCGCAGCTTCTTCGTCGTCAGCCGCTTCTCTTTCGCCGCCGCCTTCGGCTTCGTCGGCCGGCGTTTCCGCGGCCGCACCAGCGCCTTCTGAATCAGGGTGACCATCCGCTCGCGCGCGGCCTCGCGGTTTTGCGCCTGCGTGCGGTATTCACGGCTGTCGATCAGCAGCACGCCGTCCTTGCTCATCCGCGAGCCGGCGAGCGTGGCGAGGCGATCCTTGACCTCTCGCGGCAGCGACGACGCCTTGACGTTGAAGCGCAGCTCCACCGCCGTGGCCACCTTGTTGACGTTCTGGCCGCCCGGTCCCGACGCGCGAACGAAGCGTTCTTCGAGCTCGCGGTCTTCAATCGCGACCGTATCCGTGATCTGGATCATCCGATTCGCATCTTACTCTTGTCGTGATTCCTGATCTTCCGGCATCATGGGACCCAGTGACGTTCAAGAGCAACGCGCGGATCGTTTACTCCACCGACACCGGCGGCAAGTGTCCCGGCTGCGGCTGGCCGCAGCGAGATTGCAAGTGCAGCAGCCAGCGCGCGGGGACCGAGGCGATCCCCAAGCGAGTTGTCGCGAAGCTGCGGATGGAAAAGAAGGGTCGCGGGGGCAAGACCGTTACCCTCGTCTACGACCTGCCCGACAACGCGGCGTTCCGGAAGGAGCTGTGCCAGGAGTTGAAGCGCGCGTGCGGCACCGGCGGGGCCGTCGTCGAGGGCGGCGTCGAGATCCAGGGCGACCTGCGCGAGCGCGTGCGGGACGTGCTGGAAAAAAAGGGCTGGCTCGTTAAAGGGTCGTAGAGGCGGGACGATCTAGAGCTCAGGCACGCCCGTTGCGCCCACCACCGACGATGGTAGGATGCGGCATTCCGCCGACGTCCGATTCATCGAAGGAAATCGGCCGATGACTCCCAGCGAACTTGAAACCATGGTCAGAAATCTCAACACTCGCACGACCGCGATAGAGCAAATTCTGCCAACCCTGGCGACCAAGGAAGATCTGGCCGCTGGCCTGAACGGTCTCGAGGCAAGGCTTACCGTGCGAATCGATGATGCCAGTAGCCAGGCGCGGACGCTGTGCGAGAGGGTGAAGGACGACTACGACCTGCTCGCTAGGCACCTCGCCAACGTGCCGACTGAGATTCGTGAGCTGCACGAGAAGGTCGCTGCTATACCGGAGATGGGAGACGACATCAGGCGACTGACCAAACAGGTAGCGGTTATTCCGGAGATGAGGGGTGACATACGGCAACTGGCCGAACAACTCGCCCAGATGTCACAGGACCTGGGCGCGAAGCTCGACCAGTTGGCGCAGAAGGTCGACGGCTCTCCGCGCCGCCGCCGTTAGTCGCCCTCGTTCGTTGCTCCAGCGACCCGCCCTCCCACGCTTACGGTCTGATCGTGGGTCGCGCGGCGCCTGCGCCGCCACCGGCCGTGTTGCGTCCATCCGTCTTCAGGTCGGCCGCTGAATCCTCCGCCGTCTTGGGCGGCGTCACCTTGTCGGGATCGACGCGGATCATCAGGTAGGTGATGTGGTCGTCGATCTTCGTGAACTGGTGTCCCGTGCCCGCCGGGATGACGACGACGTCGCCGGCCTTGATCTGGTGGGCGACGCCGTTGCGAATGCCCTTGGAGTTGTTGCCCGGTCCATTCAGCAGTTCCACTGTTGCCGCGGTAGACGGCCGCCGCTCCTTGCCGATCAGATCCGGCCCGAGCACGAGGGTGGCCGAGCCGTCGATGACGTGGTAGACCTCGCTCACCAGGTCATGCTCGGCGACGTTGGCGTTCGGGTTGTCACTCTTGGTGCGGGTTACCACCGCGACCCCGACGTTGGCCTTGCCGATGCTGACCTGGCGGATCTGCTGGTCGGTGAGCTGATTGGCGTACCCGCGCTTCACGTACGCGTCAACCTCGCTCTTCGGGATGTAGGTGCCCGGACACATATTGCAGGTCGGCGCGGGCCCACCGTCCTGGGCGTACGGCCGAGCAACTGCGACAACGATTACCACCGCACACATCAATACTGTTCGCATCACGCGCTCCTGTAGAAATGCGTTGTGCTCCCGGCGAGACAATAGCGTGGGGCTAGCCTCACGCTAATAGTTCCCGTCCCTCCTGAACACCCTCGCTGTGTAGCTTTCGCAAGGCTCCAAGTACCCTGAGGCTTTGCTTTTCGCTCGGGAGTCTCGTCGGCTGACAGGCTACTCCGAGAATGCTCGACTCTGTAAACGAAAGCACTTGTCTCGAGTCACCCGACTCTCTGGCGGATTTCCAGAACTCATGCCCAGCGTTGATCACCAGAGTCTGCGCCTCGATGCCACTCAGGATGCGCTGGTCCTTGACGACGGAGCGCTTGGCCCCCTTTCTTCGTCGCGTGTTAGCAACGAATCGAACCAGCCCTCGGTCCTCGGGGTGTCGCAACCTCATTTTGCATAGTCACTCGGTTAAGACGAAGACGGACTCACATCACTGCGGTCGGCCGAGCTGGAGGTGAGCGAGCATCGCACGGCGATGGGTCACTTCTGCCGGCGACAGACGGAGGTCGCCGACGAAGGGCGAACGGAGAGGTGTGGTTGCCACGGACGCCAGCCGCGACCCCCGCTGCCGGTCCCGCTCCGATCGGAAACACTCAAAGCAGAGCGTGTGGTCGCGGTCGGCGCGAACAACGCCACGATACTGGAACCTCGCCTTGCGCTCGTGGCACCGCTGACACAGTTGCTTGAGTTGCTTGCTCTCGTGAATGGCTGCCATCGACATCTCCGCCCTCCTGGCGCGCCTGACAAGGCGCGCCCCACATGACCTCACGATATCGAGGGGCTGAGACAGCCTGGGTCATACGCCTCCTCTTCGCTCGGTCCTGGATCCCGGAAGGCGTCTCGGGGCTATATCCCCTCGTCGATAAACCGCACGATCGCCTGGACCATCTCTTCTCCTGCCAGGAGCTCGTCATCATTGTGATCGGCGTCAGGCAGCACGACGAGCTTCTTGGGAGTGACCGCTGCCTCGTACAGCCGCCGGCTGTACTCAAGAGGCACGATGCGATCGCGTCCGCCGGCGATGACCAGCAGGGGGGATCGGACCCGGCCAATGCGATCGAGCGATGCAAAACGGTCGCGGAGCAGCCACCGCACGGGGAGAAAGGGATAGTGATGCTGCCCCACGTCGGCCAGCGACGTGAAAGGCGATCGCAGGATGAGCGCGGCCGGCGGATGCTCGGCCGCGAGGTCCACGGCGACGGCTGAACCGAGCGATTCGCCGAAATACACGATCCGCGACGCGTCGACGTCGGGGCGACTGGCCAGATACGCGCGCGCCGCGCGACTGTCCGCGGCTAGCCCGCGCTCGGTGGGAACCCCTGAATTTCCGCCATAGCCGCGGTAATCGGTGAGCAGCACCTGCATGCCGTGCCGGCGGAGCGCCTCGGCGAGCGGAACACGGTACGCGCGGTTGCCGGCGTTGCCACTGAAGACGAGCACGGTGACGCGCGGCGGCGGCCCCGGCGCCGGAAAGAACCAGCCTGACAACTCAATCCCGTCGGTGGTCCGATAGCGAACGGAGTGAAACTCTACGACCGAGGGTGAGAGGAACTGGGCGGTCGGGAAGTAGATCAACCGGCGCTGGAAGGTCCAGATGACCGCCAGCAGCGCGAGGATCAACGCGAGGGAAACGGCCGCAGGCAGCATCAGACGATTCATCCCAGGCCATTGTGGGGCGTCGTCATCGCCTTACCCAGAGAAACCTGGCTTTCCCCTCGCGCGCGGTGGTCGCCTTACACCCGGACCGCGCTCTGGAGATGCGCCAGCATGGCCCGGCGGTGGCCAATCTGCCCAGGGGTGAGTGCGCGGAGGGGCCGACGCTCGGCGAGGCATTCGGCACGCCAATGGTTGCGCTCAGGCCGGCCGAGCTCGATTCGCAGGACCTTGGACTTGGGCGCGGGATTCCGGGGCATGCGCCCACGATATATGGGCGTCGTGACAGCCTGGGTCACGCGCCGGATGTTCGCTCTTTGAGGGTGGTCTGACCAGTGCGTCCTCTGTTAGCCTGAGGACGGCACAATGAACATGATGGCAGCGCTGACGAGAACACGCATCGTCGAGATCCTGCGGGAGCAACGAAACGAGCTGAGCCGCTTTGGTGTCGAGACCATCGCCCTCTTCGGCTCCTACGCCAAGGAGACCCCGACCGCCTCGAGCGATATGGACTTTGTCGTAGAGTTCTCAGCGCCAACCTACGACAACTTGGTTGGGCTCCAGGATTACTTGGAAGGGCTCTTTGACCGTAAGGTCGACATCCTTACGCCGGCCGGCGTTGAGAGTATTCGCATCCCCCAAGTCGCCGAAGACATCAAGCGATCACTCGTACATGTCTAGACGGGGTCATCTCGAATACCTCGCGGATATGCGCGAAGCGATTATTCGGGTTCAGACCTACACATCAGGCGCCAACTACGGGCAGTTCCTTGCCGATTCCAAGACCCAAGACGCGGTGATTCGAAACATTGAGATTCTTGGCGAGGCTGCGAAACAGATGCCCGCACACATTACAGGCGCGCATCCGGAAATCGAGTGGAAGGGCATCGCGGGAATGCGCGACAAGCTTGTCCACGACTATTTCGGCGTCAACATGGACATCCTCTGGGACGTCGTGACGACGAAGCTGCCTGCGCTCGCTGATCAGATAGACGGCGTGCTGAAGGAAATTACCTAGCCTGGCGAAGGTGTAGCGCGAGCTAACAGCGCCAGGATCTCTGCCCCGTACGTTTCGCGCCGCCAGGGACCGAAGTCAGTGATCCCCGCCAACTCGTCTGGCGTGCGCGGCGGACGACGGGCCATGTCCCAGAGCGCGGTGCGCGGCAGGATGACGTCCGACTCTACCCCGCGCTTCTTCGCCTTCTCCTTCCGCCAGGTGTGCAGGCGGTCGTAGCGCTCCTGCACCTCGTCGGACTCACGCGCGACCTGGGGCGGGCGGAGCGGTGGCGCGCCGAGCCCTTCCTGCACGGCCTGCAACACGGCCGACCCGCAACGGCGAATCAGATCCGGCGTCATGCCGGGCACGGCCTTGAGCGCTTCGGCGTCGCGCGGGGCGCGCCTGGCGAGCTCGGTCAGGATCGGCTCCCCCATCACCATGAACGGAGGCCGATCGATGCGCTCGGCCTGCTGCTCGCGGTACGTGAACACGGCCTGCAGCACGGCGGCCTGCGCCGGCGTCAGGTCGCGCGCGCCCTTCACGCGCCAGAATGCGCCGGGACTGTACCGACGGTCCTGCCCCACATCCGGATCGGCATCGTCGCGCAACTGCGCGAGGCGCGTGAACTCCTCCTCGGCTTCGACCAGGCGGCCGGTCTCGGTCAACGCCTCGATCTGCCTGTCGCGCAGCGCCACGAGGTAATGCGTGTCCATCCTCGCGTAGTCGAGCTGATCCGGCATGAGCGGCCGCCGCTTCCAGTCGGCACGCTGAAACTTCTTGTTCATCTTCACGCCGAAGTGCGCGTCGAGAATGTTGGCGAGCCCGACCTGCGGCCAGCCGAGCGTGCGCGCGGCGACCATGGTGTCGAAGATGTTCACGAACTCGAACTTGTAGTCGCGTCTGAGGCAGATGATGTCGTATTCCGACGCGTGGAAGATCTTCTGCTGTGCCGGATTCGCAAATAGCGGCGCGAGCGAGCGCACGTCCGGCAGCCGGATGGGATCGACGATGAAGTCGGCGTCAGGCGTGGAAAACTGCAGCAGGCACACCTGCTCGCGGTAGGCGTGCATGCTGTTGGATTCGGTATCGACGGCCACCGCCGGGCAGCCGGCGAGCGCGGAGACGAGCCGGCCGAGCGCTTCTTCATCCGCGACGAGCACGGGAGGAGACAACGACAACGCAGACATACGCGATATTATCGGTGCTCCGGTTGCCAGATGATTCCTTTATCTGCTGGACTCTGTGCGTCCTGCGTTCACGCGCAGGCAGTCGAGTCGTCTCGCGGGTCGGTGTTCGTGCTCTGCCGGCTCTCTCTGACCGACCTGCGCTTCCCGCAGTATCCGCGGCTGCCGGTCACCTCGTGCGCCGGCTATCAGGGTCAAGCTGATCCATCGAAAGACTAGCCGCTGTGCGATGCTTGGCGCATGACTCCTGACCATCACCATCCACCACGGTCCGCCTGAAGGCGGACACTACGTACTCCGGTAGGATTCCCGCATGGCTCTCAAGGTCAAATCGATCCACAGCCCGATCGACCGGAAGAACGACGGCTTGCGTATCTTCGCCGCGCGGTTTCCGCCGCGCGGCATCAGCGCGAGCCGCTATGACGTCTGGATGCCGTCGCTCGGTCCGACGGAGAAAACGCTGTTTGCGTTCCTGGGAAAGAAGCTCTCGTGGCCCGAGTTTTCGAAGGTGTTCAAGGCCGAGATGTTCCTGGATGGGCCGATCGACTCACGCAGCAAGAACGTCAAGAATCACGGACAGAAGTTCACCCTGCGGCTGATCAAGCAGCTCGCGACGCAGGGACACGTGACGCTGATGTGCGTCTGCCCTGAGGACCGGAAGGAGTGCCATCGGCATCTCCTTCGCAAATTGATCCTCAGCAAGCAGATCTGATCGCGGTCCGGCTGAAGCCGGACACTACGTACGTTGGGACGTACGTAGGGACGTACGTTGGGCTACTTGTTGTGGGAGCTGAACACCTTCGTGGCGCCCTGCTTGTCGAAGGTCACTACGTCGTACGGCGCCGGCTTCATCCCTTCCACTTCCATGCCCGGCGATCCGATCGGCATCCCGGGCACGGCCAGTCCGAGCACCGCCGGCTTGTCCTTCAGCAGCTTGTGGATGTCGGCCGCGGGCACGTGTCCTTCGATCGCATATCCGCCGACGAGCCCGGTGTGGCACGACCGTGCCGCCTGCGGGACGCCGTGAGTGGTCTTGAAGTCAGCGAGCTTCGCATTCGGCATCTCGGTGACCTTGGTGGTGAATCCGGCGGCCTCGAGATGCGACACCCACTTGGCGCAGCATCCGCACGACGGATCCTTGTAGACCTCGACAACCGGTTTCGCCGGCTCGCGCTGGGCGACGACGACAGCGGCTGCGGTGACGAGCAAAGCACAGGCGGTAAGAAATGATGCGCGTTTCATGACGCTATCTTAACGCCGCAATGCCCACGGTTGCACACTGGGCGTCCTGGGCGCTGGTTCCGCCCGAGGCGCCGATCGCCCCGACGATGGCGCCGTTCACCACGATGGGAATGCCACCCTCGGCCGGGACGACCCCCGCGAGCCCGAGGTAGCGCAGTTCGGCCCCGCCAGCCGCCAGCGCATCCTGGAAGCTCTTGGTCGGGCGCTTGAACCGGGCCGACGAGCGGGCCTTGTCCTGGGCGATCCCGATGCTGGCCGCTTGCGTCCCGTCCATCTTTTCAAAGTAAATGAGCTCACCCGCCGGGTCGGTAATCGCGAACGCCATGGCCCAGTTGTTCTTCCGCGCTTCGGCCACGGCCGCGGCGGCGACGCGCCTGGCCGACTCCAGGTTGATCGCCGGCCCATACGGCACGGCCAGCGCCTGGGCCGACGCAGTTCCGGCATTCAGCGTGAGAGCGAAACCGACGATGACCGCAAGACGACGAAATGACATAGCGTCCTCTCCTCTTGTTGTTGGCGAATGCCCATTCTCCTCGAAGCCCGCCTTCGCCGCTTCGCGGCTTCGGCGCGCCAGGCAGGGCTCGCCCCACATGCCTAAGCGCACCGCGTCCGCGATGCGGTGCGGCACGTCCAGATTGTGTGCAAGTCCTCTGGATCGTCCGTTAGAATCCGCCCCATGTCTTCGCCGCCTGTCACCCCCGCACCGCAGCGCGTCGCGGTCATCGTCGTCCACGGCGTCGCCGACCAGGCTCCATTCGACTCGGTGCGGCAGGTCGCCAGCATGCTGGCGAACGTGGACGAAGGCCAGGCGCCAGCCTACGCATCCTTTACCGAGCATCCGATCCGTGTGCCGGTGAGGCGGGTCGTCCCGCCGACGGGCACGAGCACCGAGTCGTTCTTCTATGCCTCCAGGAACAACGGGATCCCGGTTGACCACCGCTTCACCGAAGCGCAGCTCTCGAACTACGAGGGCGAGGGGCCGGGTGCCACCTACGACACGATCCGCCTGAGCACGGTGCGGAACAACGGCGCCGGCAGCCCGGCGGGTAGTGCGAACGTGGACGTCTTCGAGATGTACTGGGCGGATCTGTCTCGCGTCGGCGGCACGGCCACGCGCATCCTCGGCGAGCTGTACCAGGTGCTGCTCCACGTCGGCAGCATCGGCAAGCATGCGGCGTCGGCGTCGGTTGGCACGCACGCGGGCCTTGCCGGCAGGGCCTTTCGCTGGACGACGGCCGCCGCGTCGCTCGTCCTCGCAAGCCCGATCGCGATCTTCAACGCGTTCTTCCTGGTGTCGGCGGTCCTGGTGCTCGCTAGCATCATCCCGACGAGCGCCCACCTGGGGCTGTCGGTCGGGATCGCCGCGGCGTTCGCGCTGGTGGTGGTCGTCAGCGAACTCCTGCGGTCGTCCGCACACCGTCCGTATCGCATCGGACTCGCCATCCTTGGCGTGATCGCCGCGGCCGGCGCGGCGGGATACGCGATGTTCCTGGGGCGATTCCCGATCGCGACGCGCATGCTTGGCGCGGAAGTCCTGATACTCGCCGCCGGCGGCGTGGGCCTCATGCTGAACGCCTACCGTCGGCGACGCCCGAAGAGCGAATGGGTGTCGATCCCCGGCGGCCTGCTGGTGCTGTGGGTCGGCGTGGTCGCGATCGCCAACGCGAGCAGCAGCGGCGACCCGAGATTTCCGGCGCTGGTGGTGCCAGGCATGCGCATCGCCGAAGCGCTGTTCATCGTGCTGCATTTCGCCTGGATACTGTTTCTCGTCCTCTTCTGGGCGTCGCTTGCCGCCGGCGCGGGGTTCTGGCGCGGCATCGCCGACCCGGCGCGGCGGGAAGCGGCAAAGCGCGCGGTCTGGACGGCACGGATCACGCTGGTCATCCCGGCGGCCGCCTTCCTGCTGATCACGATCGCCCTGTGGTCTGGACTCAGCCTCTCGTTCGAGGGCAGGTTCACCGAGCCGTACCGCGTGTCGCCGATCACCGAGTGGTTCGGCCTGCTCCCGAATGTGACGTCGGGATCGACCTTCATCGAACAGGTGCTGGTCTCGAGCCTGGGACCGTCGTTTGTGCCCGCGGCCGCGCTGATGACGATCGGCGCCCTGCTCGCCTTCGTCGCGCTCGCGCCCATCTTCTGGGCGGAGATCTTTCCACCGGCCACCAACGCGATGTGCGCGCAGTTCGGCGCCTGGCTCACCAGCGGCTTCAGCGTGCTGAAAGGATCGGGACGCCTGATGGTGGCGGCGTTCGTCGTGTGGCCGGTGCTGGCCGCGATCGAGCAGCGGCTCCCGCCGGCGATGCTCGGATCGTTCGGCGAGCTCTCGGCGCAGTTGGTCGGGTGGCTGGGCCTGGCGGTGGCCGTCCCGGCGGCGGGCCTGATTGCCTTCCGCGGAAGCCTCGACAAGCTGGCAGGCGGCTTTCGCGGACCGGTGGACGTGCTGCTCGACGTGGACGGATACCTTCGCGAGCATCCGCGCACCGCGGCGCCGCGCGCCCGCGTCTTCGCCCGCTACTATTCCCTGCTGCAGCACATCGCGCGCGCCGACCAGCCCTACAGCAAGGTGGTCGTGATCGCCCACAGCCAGGGCACGGTCATCACGGCAGACCTGTTCCGCTATCTCAAGTACCGCAAACTCTGGCCGCTCGAAGACACCGCCGTCACGCTGTTCACGATGGGCTCACCGCTCCGTCAGCTCTACGCGCGCAGGTTCCCGGAGCTGTACGAATGGGTGTGGCATGACGCGGGGCCGATCGACAAGTACCAGACGCCGGACATCCCGGACGACTGCAAGCCGGTGCCGTCCGAGCTGGGCGTCACGCGATGGGTAAACGCCTACCGGAGCGGCGACTACGTGGGACGCTGGCTGTGGCGTCCTGACGTCTGTTCCTACCAGTTCAACGCCCCGGCGGATCGGGCGCCCTGGACGGCGATTACCTCGCCGCTGCCGGGCCATTCGCACGACAAGGCGCAGACGCGCCGCGAGTTGTGTGTCGGCGCCGGCGGGCATACCCACTACTGGGACGGCACGGCCCCGGAGGTGGCGCTCGAGATGGATCTGCTGATTCGCACGTAAAACGGGACCACGGTCCGCCTGAAGGCGGACACTACGTACCAGAGATGAGCGCACGTGGGACAATGGTGGGATGTCTCCTACGACGAAGACCGCTACTGACCACGCCTTCTCCACTCTCGGACTCACAGACTCCCTTCTCGCCGTCGTCGCCGCCCTTGGCTACGAAGAGGCGACGCCGGTGCAGCGCCAGACAATCCCGCTGATGCTCGCCGGCCAGGACCTCCTCGCCCAGGCAGCGACGGGAACCGGCAAGACGGCGGCTTTCGCGCTGCCGATCATTCAACAGCTCACCCCTGAAGGGGCCAAGGGCGCCAAGACCGGCAAGCGCGCGCAGACCTGCGGCATGGTGCTCGTGCCGACTCGCGAGCTGGCGATGCAGGTGGCGGAAGCCATCCACAAATACGCGCGCGGGTCGAACCTGCAGGTGGTGCCCCTCTACGGCGGCGCCTCGATGCAGCAACAGATCCGCGCCCTCGACCGCGGCGCCGACGTCGTCGTCGCGACGCCCGGCCGCGCGCTCGACCACATCAGGCGCAAGACGCTGGTGCTGGATGCGATTCGCATCCTCGTGCTCGACGAGGCCGACGAGATGCTCGACATGGGATTCGCCGAAGACATCGACGCGATCCTCGAGAGCACGCCGAAGACGCGGCAGACGGCGCTGTTTTCGGCAACGCTGCCGGCGCGCATCCTCGCCATCTCCAAGCGGCACCTGAACAACCCGACGCGCGTGACGATCGCGCACGAGAAGACCGCGGCAGGCAAGATGCCGCGCGTGCGCCAGGTGGCCTACGTCATCCGCCGCGACCAGAAGCCGGCGGCGCTCGACCGCATCCTCGACATGGAGAACCCGACCTCCGCCATCGTCTTCTGCCGCACGCGACTCGAGGTGGACACGCTGGTGGACACCATGAACGCCCACGGCTACCGCGCCGAGGCGCTGCACGGCGGCATGCAGCAGCGCGCCCGCGACGCGGTGATGAGTCGAGTGCGTGCGCAGAAGACGGATCTGCTGATCGCCACCGACGTCGCGGCGCGCGGGCTCGACATCGAGCACCTGTCGCACGTCGTCAACTATGACCTGCCGCCCGAGCCGGAATCCTACGTGCACCGCATCGGCCGCACGGGACGCGCGGGGCGAGAGGGCACGGCCATCAGCCTCGTCGAGCCGCGCGAGCACCGGCTGCTCAAGGCGATCGAATACCTCACCAAACAGAAGATCGAGGTGGCGACGGTGCCGAGCGTCGCGGATCTGCAGGCGCGGCGGGTCGAGGTCACCAAGGCGTCCATTCGCGAGCATCTCGTGGCGGGCGATTTCGATGACGTGCGCGTCGTCGTTCAGTCACTGGCGGAAGAATTCGATCTCGTGGACGTCGCCGCGGCGGCGGTGAAGGCAGCGCATCTGGCGACGGCGGGCGATGGAGACGAGACCGAGATCTCCGCGCCTTCAAGCCACGACGCGGACCGCAAAGGTCCGCGGCGCATGGGTGGCGATCCACGCGGCATGGACGGAGATAGAAGTCCGCGACGCAGCGAAGGCGGAAGAGGATCGCGAGATCGACGCGACCCGGACGCGAATATCGTTCGACTGTGGATCGGCGCGGGGCGCCAGGCCGGGATCAGGCCGGCGGATCTCGTGGGGGCGATTGCAGGCGAGGCGGGGGTGCCGTCGAAGGCGATCGGCGCCATCGAGATCGCCGAGCGCTTCTCACTCGTCGAAGTGCCCGAGGACCTGGCCGACGACATCGTCGCCGCGCTGAAAAAGGCCACGCTGCGAGGGCAGAAGGTCACGGTCAGGAGAGATCGCGACGCCTGATCGGATTGGGGTCAGACCCCAGTGAAGGACGCACTCAACTTTGTTGAGTCTGAGCCTCAATGGGGTCTGACCCCAATCCGAGCCGACTTGCTATCGAATGAAAGTGAATTTGGCCTGGCCGGAGGTGCCAGAGCCGAACGGCCACAGGAAGGCGCCGTTGCTAGGACGCGCGACGGCGCTGACGCGCACGTAGTACTCGCGATTGGGCTGGAGCACTGATGTGCGGAACAGCGGGAGACGCTGGAAGCTGGTCATCAACTGCCGCACCAGGTTGTCGTCCTCGGTCTCCTGCTTCTGATCGATCCTGCCGTCGATCAGCCTGACGATCGTCGACCGCCGAATCAGGTTGTCGAACTCGACGCTGTTGCTCACCACGGTGGTCGCAATCGTCCGGTCAACCCAGGCCGGCACTTCGAGCCGGAGCTCGACGGTATAGGTGAACGTGGTCTTGAGGCCGCTGTGGATGGCCGCCTTGACCTCGTCGGTAAAGCCGTCGGCAAGCTCGAAGGTGACCAGCACCCGGTCATCCCGCACGAGGGGGACAATTCGGAGCTGTTCAGCCGCCTTCAGGCTGATTTGAAAGGAAAACAGCGCGATCCCGCACGACGCCAGCAGGGCGAGGGTTCGGGGCATGCGCCGATTCCGATATGCCTGAGTGGGCCGCATTTCTTTGTCGCGGCACTGTAGCACATTCGTGACTCATCCGATGCTACTATCTGAAGAGGTTGGACATGCGGCGGGTCCGAAGGGACTCCCCCTACGCCGGCCAGGGGTAATCAGGAAACCAAGTGCGCACGTTCCGAATCGCAGTCGTCGTGTCTCTGGCGCTCGCTGTTGGACAGCAGAGCTCTGCCCAGGACCTGACGACGTCGCTGCTCGAGCGATACCTCGAAGCGCTTCGCGAACAGACCGCCATTCCCGGCATGTCCGCCGCCGTGGTGCAGGACGGCAGGGTCATCTGGAGGAAGGGCTTCGGCTTTCAGAACATCGAACGCCTAGTGCGCGCGCTGCCCGACACGCCCTACCCGGTCGCCGACCTCTCGCAGACATTTGCCGCCACCGTGCTTCTCCGCAACTGCATCGATCAGGGCAGCCTCGAAGTCACCGATCGCGTGCGGCGGTGGGTGTCGGAATATCCCGACGAGCAGATCACCGTCGGCCAGGTGCTGAGGCATACCTCGCCGGCGGGAACCTACGACTACAACCCTTCGCGCTACGAATCGCTCGGCGGCGTGGTCGCGCAGTGCGGCAGCGGCAAGTACCCGGTGAAGCTCACTGGCCAACTGCTCGATCGGCTCGGCATGACGTCCACGGTCCCGGGTGAGAACATCGCCGACCGCTCACTGCCCGCGCCGGATCGTTTGTTGTACTCGTCCGCACGTCTCAGGGAGTATGAGGCGGTGCTGGCACGGATGGCGACACCGTACAAGATAGACAGCCGCGGCCGGCCAACACCAACCGCATACGTACTGAAGCCGCTGACCGCATCGGAGGGCATTGTCTCCACCGTGGACGATCTTGCGCTCTTCGATCGCTCGCTCACGCAGCTGGTCGATCCCGGCACGCTGAACTTCGCGTGGGAGCGCGCATCGTCGCTGCCGACTGGTCTCGGCTGGTTCGTCCAGCGCTACAACAACCATCGCCTCGTCTGGCACTTCGGCGTGGCGAAGGACGCCTACTCGTCGCTCATTCTCAAGGTGCCCGACAAGGGGCTGACGTTCATCATCCTTGCGAACAGCGATGGACTGAGTGCTCCCTATTCCCTGGAGAACGGCGACGTCACCAAGTCGCTCTTCGCGCAGGTGTTCCTCAAGCTCTTCATACCCTAGAACCCGCATTTGTCCCGGGTCACCGTTGTTCTTGCCCTGACGCTGATGGCGATCGCGCCACGGCCGGCGTCGGCCGACTGGCTGATCACCCCCTTCATCGGCACCGCCTTCGCCGGAGAAACCACGCTCCTCTCCCTCGATCGCGGCGCCGGACAGAAGAAAACCACCTTCGGAATTTCGGGAACCCTGTTGAGCGACGGCTTGTTCGGCATCGAGGCCGGCGTCGGCCACACCCCAGGATTTTTCTCGAGCGGCGATCCGCTCGGCCTCAATCAGAGCAGCCGCGTGACCACGGTCGACGGCAGCATCATCGTGGCCGCGCCGCTGGCCGTGACGCGCGAGTCGCTGCGGCCGTATCTGATTGGGGGTCTGGGATTGATGCAGGCGCGAGCCGATGACGCGGTGGGAATCTTTCCGATCGATACGGACTTCCTGGCGGTGAACCTCGGCGGCGGGGTCATCGGCCTGCTGACCCCGCGAAGCGGGGTCCGCTTCGAGGTGCGGCACTTCAAGGCCGCCTCTGGCGCCGACGGCCCCTTCGCGCGCGAGGGGCTGTCGCGCCTGAGCTTCTGGCGGATCAGTGCTGGTGTAACGCTACATTATTAACGCGGCCGATCTGTTCCAGCAGCGACTGCACCGCAT
Organism: Acidobacteriota bacterium; assembly: GCA_947465645.1. The sequence goes on from CANIBQ010000043.1 coordinate 37,464, forward strand.
CGTCCAACTGGGCGGGTGGGCAGCCCTGAATCCTCCGCCCCGCATCGCGCACCAGCAGCGTCATCACGTCGAGGCCGCGCACCAAGGTTGACATCCGTTCTTCGTCAAAGCGCTGCGCCGGATCCATCTGGTCGGCGAGCTGTTCCTTGAGCGCGAGGATCACCGCTTCTGCGGTGGTGAGGTTGTCCAGGAGACCACTGTTCATGAATTAGCAATCGTCCCAGGCGGTCAGATCTTGAGGCTCGCGGGCCGTGAAGGCCCGCGCCGCGTGACCCTTTGGGCAGGCCGGATAACCGACACGGCGGACGGTCCTCAGGCCAGCAAATCCCTAATCTTTTCGAGCAATAAGTCCCGGGTGAACGGTTTTGACAGGAAGGGTACGCCGGGCTCCAGCACGCTTCCTGGCGGCGCCCCGTGCTCGGGGTAACCGGACATGTACAGCACCCGCATGTCCGGCCGTGCGGCCGTCAGTTGCCTGGCGAGATCCCGGCCGGTGCCGCCCGGCATGACGACGTCGGTGAGGAGCAAATCGATGGTGCCGTGGTACTGCCCGGCCCGGGTCATCGCCTCCCCCGCATTGGCCGCCACCAGCACCTTGAAGCCGTGCGTGGCGAGCATGTCGTCGAGGAGTTCCCGCACGTCGTCCTCGTCCTCGGTGAGCAGAATCGTCGCGGCCTTCTTCGAGGCGCGCTTCTTCGCCGGCTTCTTGACCTCCACCTCCACCGGCTGCGCATCGGTGGGAGGCAGGTAGAGGCTGATGGACGTTCCATGGCCCTGGATGCTGTCGATCCAGATGAATCCCCCGCTCTGCTTGACGATGCCGTAGACCGTGGACAGGCCCAGGCCGCCGGCGCGAACGGGATCCTTGGTCGTGAAGAAGGGCTCGAAGACTCGGGCCTTGGTGCCGGCGTCCATGCCGTGCCCGGTGTCCGACACCTCGAGCAGCACGTACTCGCCCGGCACCATCGGTGGATGGGCGTCGGCGAAGACCTGGTCCACCGCCCGGTTCCACGCCCGGAAGCGCAGCCACCCCCCGGACGGCATGGCGTCGCGGGCGTTAATCGCCAGGTTCATCAGCACCTGCTGGATCTGCACCGGGTCGGCCTCGACCGGACGCAGGTCGGGCGCGATGTCGATCGACAGGTGGATGTCCTCGCCGATGAACTGCTCGAGCAGCTCGCTGGCGGTGTGGACAAGCTTTCCCAGGTGAAGCGGGCGGGGCGCCAGCACCTGCTGCCGGCTGAACGCCTGGAGCCGGCGCGTGAGCGAGGCGGCCCGCTCGGTGTTGCGGAGGATCATGTCGATCTCGGTCGTCGAGGCGACGCCCGCCTCGATGCGGTCTCTCAACCGCTCGCACGCCTGGGTCACCACCGTCAGGACGTTGCTGAAATCGTGAGCGATCCCCCCGGCGAGCCGCCCGACTGCCTCCATCTTCTGCGCCTGCACGAGCATCTCGTCGCGGGCCCGCACGGCATCCTCGGCGCGCTTCCGCTCGGTCACGTCGCGCGAGTTGAGCACCACGCGCTGCACGCCCGCCTCGGGGGCAATGCGCGAGGCCACCACCTCGATGTGCCTGAGGGTGCCGTCTACATGCTGCAGGGAGAACTCGCCGACGGGCATCTTGTCGTTGCCGCCGAACGCCCCCGTGAGCAACGCCCGGCCCCGCGTGGCCTGTTCGCGGTCCACCAGCGCGAAGAGCGATTGGCCCACGAACGACTCAGGTGGCAGTCCCAGCATGTGGATCGTGCCGGGGCTCTGATATCGGATCACCCCGCGGTCGTCCACCACGGTGATGAGGTCGCGCGCCTGCTCGATGAGGGACTGGAAGTAGGCGCGGCTGCGCAGCAGTTCCTGGCGCGCGTGCTCCCGGTCGGCCGCGTATCTCACCGCACGGACGATCTGTTCGGGATCGAGCTCCGACTTGATGAGGAAATCCTGTGCGCCCGCGACGATGCCGGGGTTGGCGGCCAGCCCCGCCTCTCCGGTCAGCACGAGCACGGCGCCCGAGACGTCTTCCCAGTGCGAGGAGAGCCATACGAGGCCGTTGCCATCGGGCAGGTTGATGTCGAGCAGAATAACGGTGGCCGGCTGGCGTGCGAGCGCCGGCAGCACGTCGCGCAGCCGTCCGACATGCTCCAGGTCGAAACGGGCGCCCCGCGACTCCGCGAACGCGTCCCGCACGAAACTGGCGTAGGCCGCATCATCGTCGACGATGAGGACGTGGATCGGCGGAGGAAGGTCGGGGGCGGCGCTCATCCCGTCCCAATTATGGACGGCAACGCTCGTCCGCGCTAAGTTCCGTCGTTGCGGCGCACGACAATCGAGATCCGCCGGTTTCCGGCGTCCATCGGCTTGTCCAGGGTCCGGAGCTTCGTGTCGGCGAAGCCGCGGACGCCTTCGAGCTGCCTGCTCTTGACCCCGGAGCGCTCGAGCACCCGGCGGGCGGCGTTGGCGCGGTCGGCCGAGAGCTCCCAGTTGGTGTACTGGTTGCCGGCGCCGAACGGCTGGCTGTCGGTGTGCCCCTCGATGGCAATCTTGTTGGGCATCTGCGACAGCTCTTTGGCGATGACCGCGAGGATCTTCTCGGTCTCGGCCTTCATCCCGGCGCTGCCGCTCGAGAAGAACCCGTCGTTGGGCGCCTCGCGAAGCTCGATGCGCAGGCCTTCGTCGGTCACGCTGATCTGCACGCGATCCTGCACGTCGGCAAACTTCGCCTGGATGGCCTGGCGCAGCGACTGCGCGGCCCGTTCGAGCGCCCTCTTAGCCGTCTCGACGTCGGGGTTGGCGACCGACAACGGGCTTCCCAGAGGCTGCCCGCCCCCGGTGGTGCCGCTGTCGGAGCCCGGCAGCACGCCGCGTCCGCCCTCTGAGAACGCGCCGGGATCGCGGAAGTACTGACCGACGCCGGACTTCACCTGGGGACTCTGCGCGACGAGCCACATCACCAGGAAGAAGGCCATCATCGCCGTCACGAAATCGGCGTAAGCCACCTTCCACGCACCACCATGGTGGCCGCCGCCATGGCCGCCGACCCGTTTCTTGATGATGATGACATTCGGCTGGGTCGGAGCGCTCATGCTGCGTGCGCCTCACGAGCGCTCGACGCCACCACCGCCGCGCGGCAGAACTGTTCTGTCTCGTTGAACGACGGCCGGACCGAATGCGGCAGTACTCGCCGCGCGAACTCCACGGCAATCGCCGGAGGGTTGCCCTTGTAGACCGCGAGCAGCCCCGCCTTGATGCACAGGTTGTAATAGCTCGCGTCGTTGACCCGGCCCTCCATGAGCTGCGCAACCGGCGCGGCCATGCCGTACGACAGCAGGATGCCGAGGAACGTGCCGACCAGCGCCGCGCCGACGTGGTGGCCGATCTCAGCCGGCGGACCGTCGATATGGCCCATGGTGATGACGATGCCGAGCACGGCGGCGACGATGCCGAGTCCTGGCAGCGCATCGCCAATCTTGTTGAGCGCGGCCGACGGCCTCAGCGCCTCGTCGTGATGCGCCCGCATGTCCTCGTCGAGCAGCGATTCGAGGTCGTGGGGCGCGATGCCGCCGACGATCAGCACCTTGACCGAGTCGGCGAGAAAGTCGATCGACTCGTGCCTGGCCATGAATCGCGGATACCTGGTGAGAATCGCGCTCTTGGTCGGGTCTTCGAAGTGCGCCTCCAGCGACATCACGCCGTGCTGCTGCACCTGCTTGAAGATCTGGTAGAGCATTGCCAGCAGGTCGGTGAACTCCTCTTTCCCCGGAGGGCTGGACATGCAGCCCTTGATCTGGGAGACGGTGGGTTCAAGCCGTCGACGCAACGCGATGAATGATCGGAGGGATCATGCAAAGCGTGCGACGATCGCGGATGAGTGCAAGCGACAAGGCAGCGATTTGGGATCGATGGAGTCGCGGGGAATCGCTGAGTGCGATCGGTCGAGCTA
>CANIBQ010000044.1 GCA_947465645.1 Acidobacteriota bacterium
GAACAGGGAGCGGATTACCGTGAAGTCGGGGCCGCGATGCATCCCCGGCTCGAAGTGAATCACCGAGTCGGGACGCGTCAGCCGCCAGATGCCGTACGCCGACACCAGCGAGCTGCTCGCGACCGTGCCGTACGCGGCTCCGATCGTTCCGAGCCTGGGAATCAGGATCACGTTGAAGACGATCGTCAGGACCGTCATCCCGATCCCGAGACGGAGGGGCGTATGCGGATCGCCGGCGGCGCGGAAGGCGCCGCTCAGCATGAAGAACATCATCATGCCGATGATGCCGATGAACATGGTTCGGAGGAACGGCAACGCCTCGGCATGCACCTCGGGCGCGGCGTTCACGAGGTTGAGGAGCGATGGTGCGGCGAGCCAGCCCGCCGCCCCAAGAAGTACCGCGAGGCCAGCGGCGGTGAGGAACGACTGGTAGACGACGCGATTGACCTTGTCGGGCTCGTTGGCACCGGCGAAGCGCGCGACGAGCACCGCCATGCCGGTAAACACCGAGCTGGCGAAGACAATGACGACCAGGATGATCTGCCAGCTCACGCCGATCGCGGCGTTGGCGGTGTAGCCGACATAGTGCCCCACCATGGCGTGATCGATGATGCCCTGCAGCCCGGCGATGACGTTCTGCAGCATCGTCGGCCACGCGAGGCGCCAGACGGCTGGACCTATGGGGCCTTCGATGAGAGACCGATCGAATTTTCGCTGGGACGTGGGACCGGCCATTCGGAAATATGAATCCGAGGCGAGTCTACTACGGAGCCACGCATGAAAGAAGATACGCGGCTGTTGGATTTCTACGCGGGACGCGGCGGTGATCACCGCGGGCGAACGCTATCGGACGTTCATCGATTCCCGGTCGAGATGCTAGAGCACGAACACGATTTCATCCAGTGGCTGTTTCCCCTGCGGACCCCGAGTCCGGTCAATCCCGAGGCGCCAACGCTCGGCGAGCAGGACGTCGAGCAGTTTCGATCGAACGACGCGTTGAGGATCCGGTTGCAGCAGTCCTTCGAGCTCATGCTCGATTTCTATGGGCTGGCGTTGAACGAACGCGACGGCAACCTCGTGGTTCAGAGGGCCGACACGTTCAGCCTGCGCGCGAAGAACTGGCTGACGCCTGGCAACCACAACTTCCTTCGCATCACGCGCATTCTCAAGTCGATGACCATGCTGGGGCAGGACGACCTCGCACGGGCGTTCCTCGAATGTCTGACGACGATCTTCGACGACTATCGCGAAGTCATCGGTGATCGCACATGGCGGTTCTGGAGTGCGGCGCGTACCGACACGGGCTAACGGACTAGCTAGAGCAGTTTCTATTCGTACGTAGTGTCCGGCTTTAGCCGGACCTTGTGGCTATAGCCGGACCTTGTGGGCGTCGGCTTTTCACGACGGTCCGGCTAAAGCCGGACACTACGTACAAATGGAAAACGGTCTAAGGCACCGAAACGCCGATCTGAATCGCCTGTCCGACCGACCTCACGCGCGTGAAGCGCGCAGCACGTCTATCGTTTAGGGCGGTTTAGGCCGGTACGATGTCCGTCCGCGTGAAGTCGTCGCCGACGAAAAGCAGGGTGTCGCCCGCGGCGGCGGCGCTGGCATACGCGAGGCAGTCGCCGAAGTTCAGCGCGGCGGCATGCCGTCCGCGACCGAATCGGCGGAACGCGTCAGCGGCGACGTGCCACTCGCGTTCGCCAAAGGGAACTACCGTAACGGCCAGCTCCTTCACGAGGCCCTCGACGTCGCCAGCGGCAGTGGTACGCCGCCGGCCTGCCACCACCAGGCTCGTTTCGACCAGCGTCGGCGCCCCCACACGTACGTGGTCGGCCTCGAGGATCCGGTCCACCAGGTCGAGATATCCCGGCTCCGCGAAGAGCACCGCGATGAGGGCGGAGGAGTCCAGCGTCACACCCCCTCCTTCCCATAGCCCAGGATTTCGTCTTCTTCCGCGCGCGTCAGCCGCCGGCCCATCTCGTTCGGGGGCAGCGTCGGCCAGACGTGCTTCTCCAGGAACCGCAAGACCCGGGCGCGCCGCTGGTCGGCCGGGCCGCTCTTGAGTCGGCGCTGACGTTCTTCGAGAGCCCGGCGGATCGCTTCGGTCTTCGACTCGCCGGTCAGGCGCGCAACCTCCGCCGCCAGCCGCTCGACCTCGGAATTCTTGATGTTGAGCGCCATGATTACACCATGGTAGACGATCCATGGTGTAAGGGTGTAGTCCTAGACGTCGAGCTCTTCGGCGTCTTCCGCACGCTCCATGATGAAGCGGAAGCGCGCCGAGGCGTCCTTGCCCATCAGCTCGTTGATCACGCGGTCGGTCACGATCTGATCGGAGACCTCGACGCGCAGGAGGCGCCGCGTCTTCGGATTCAGCGTCGTCTCCCAGAGCACCTTCGGCATCATCTCGCCAAGGCCCTTGAACCTGGTGATCTCCGGGGAGCCGCGTCCGTTGCCGTGCTGCTTCAGGATGCGATCGCGGTGCGCATCGTCGAGCGCCCAGTGGCTCTCCTTGCCGATGTCGATCCGGTACAGCGGCGGCTGCGCGAGAAAAACTCTCCCGTTGGCGATGAGCTGCGGGAGATGGCGATAGAGAAACGTCAGGAGCAGCGTCGCGATGTGGTGACCGTCGGAATCGGCATCGGCGAGGATGATCACCTTGCCGTACCGAAGCCTGGCCAGCTCGAAGCTCTTGCCCATGCTGCAGCCGAGCGCGGTGACGAGATCGGCCAGTTCCTTGTTCTCGAGCACCTTGGCCAGCGTCATGCCCTCGGTGTTCATCACCTTGCCGCGAAGCGGCAGGATGGCCTGCCGCGCGCGGTCGCGCCCCTGCTTCGCAGACCCGCCGGCCGAATCGCCCTCGACGACAAACAGCTCGCTGTCCTCGCGGCCGGAGTTCGAGCAGTCGCTGAGTTTGCCCGGCAGGTTCAGTCGGCCCGTCGTCGCCGTCTTTCGCGTGACCTCCGCCTGCGCGGCACGGCTCGCCTCGCGCGCGCGGGCGGCGAGAATAATCCGGCCGACGATCGACTCGGCGACGCTGCGATTGTGATTCAGCCAGTGCTCGAGCGCCGGACGCACGGCTGAATCAAGAATCGACGTCAGCTCCGGGTTGTTGAGGCGATCCTTGGTCTGACCCTGGAACTGCGGCTCGGCGATGAAGATGCTCAGGACGCCGGTCAATCCCTCGCGGATGTCTTCGGCGCTCAGCGTGACGCCCTTCGGCGAGAGGTTGTGCGTGTCGATGTAGTTGCGCACCGCCTTGCCGAGGCCCGCCCGCAAGCCGGTCTCGTGGGTGCCGCCAGACGCGGTCGGGATGCCGTTGACGTAGCTGCGAATGTGCTCGTCGGTGGCTTCGGTCCATTGCAGCACGAGGTCGAGCTTCGGGCCGCTCTCGCGCTCGAGGACGAACGGCGCCTCGTGCACCGGCTTTGCCGACCGCTCCGTCACGATCTTCTTCAGGAAGTCGATCAGGCCTTCCTTGTGCTCGAAGACCTCCTTCTGGCGGTCGGGCTCGTTGTCGAAAGTGACCTTCACGCCGCGGTGGATGTAGCTGGCCACCTCGAGACGCTCGCGGATCGTCGCGGCGTCGAACTCGACCTTCGGAAAGATCGTGGAGTCGGGATGGAAATAGACGGTCGTTCCGGTTCCGCGGGCTGGTCCGGCTTTCTTCAGCGGGCCGGTCGGCTTGCCGCGCGTGAACGACATCTCCCAGAGGGCGCCGTCGCGCTTGACGCTCGCGCGCAGTTCGCTCGAGAGCGCGTTGACGACGCTGGCGCCGACGCCGTGGAGCCCGCCGGCCGTCTTATAGCTTCCGTGCTCGAACTTGCCGCCCGCGTGCAGCACCGTGAAGATGACTTCGAGCGCGCTCTTCTTCGTCGCTGGATGCGTGTCGACCGGGATGCCGCGGCCATCGTCGGAGATCGTGATCGAGCTGCCGTCGGCGTGCAGCGTCACGTTGATGTTGGACGCGAAGCCGTTCATGGCTTCGTCTACGGCGTTGTCGAGAATCTCCCAGACCAGGTGATGGAGGCCCGCGGTCCCGACGCCGCCGATATACATCCCGGGGCGCTTGCGGACAGGTTCCAGGCCCTCGAGGACGGTGATGTCTTTGGCTGTGTAAGTGGACAACGAACTAGTGGACCGTTCGAACTGATTGCGTACTACTCACAACAAGCCTCCGAGCGCGAACTCCCGGCCGCGACATCGGAGTGGCCGGTGGAGCTTCGGAAAAACACGCCATTAGGGTAGCATCTCCGGCGGAGCGCCTTACCTGGTCGCGCGGTTACTCGCCGCCGCCGTCGCATCGCTCGTCGTCATCGCGCTCGCTGGCGTGATGCTGTCGCTATCCGAACGCCCGTTCCGGGCAACCCCTGCATGGACCGTCACGAAGACGACGGCCGCGAATTTCACGCTGGTGGTGGATGTGGAGGCCGCGCGAATGGATCAGGCGCAGGAGATCGCCGAGTCGATCGTCGCGCCCGTGCGGGCCCGAGGCTATGAGGAGGTGCTCGTCTACGTGCATCCGCTGGGGCGGCGCGACGAGACGACGGAGGTCCGCCGCGTGCAGTGGACGCCACGCGGCGGGTACGTCGAAACGAGCTACTAATCGTTGTCCGCGGCTTCGGACTTGGTGCGCGCGCTCTTGCGGGCGCGCGGCTTCGGCGTACGGCCGGCGGCGGCAGGCCTGGCTGCCTTCGGGGCTGCCGCCTTCCGCTTGCGTCGGCTCTTCGTCGGCATTTCAGACGCGACCATTTCGACGTCGGCCGGCGACTCTACCGGTTCGGCATCGACGATAGGCGGTTCGCCAACGGCTTCCGCCGCAACAGGCTGGCCCTCTACCACGTCGACCGTCGCGTCGACGTCCCCGCCGTCCGATCCGCGATATTCCACCGGCGTCGTGGCTGAACGTCCCGTCAGGTTTGCGCCTGGAAAGAGCCGAACAGCGCCCTGGCGATCGCGTTCGATGCGAACCACGCCTTCCTTGCCCGCTGCGCGAAACAGATCGACGACCGACGCGAAACCGTAGTTGCGTTCGTCGAAGCCCTCGATCGAGGTGCGGACAAACGCCTTCGCCTGTCGTACGTACATCGGCCACCGCGGAGGGGTCGCGGCATCCGTGAATGCGCGCTGCACCGCCTTGATGCCGTCCTGCATCGTCATCGGCGATGCAGGCAGGGTTTCCTCATCCTCGTCGTTCGCAGGGATTCCAGGAATCGCCGTCACAGGCGGCGCAGGCGGTGCCGGCCGTGAATGACCCCGCCGAGCGGAGTCAGGCCGCGCCTGCGGCTCCGCCTCTGGCTCCGCGTCCACCGGGGCCTGCGACACCACCGGGTGCGCCTCGCCGTCTTCGACCGGCTCGACGAGCATGCTGCGTCCCGAGTTCTTCAGCGTGACCGCGCCGGCCTTGGCCACCTTCTCCATGAAGTCGCGGAAGCTGCTGGCGCCGTACTCGCGCTCCGAGAACGTCGAGTCGAGCTGAAGGAGCGTGCTCTTCAGCAGGCCGAGTTGCGGCGAGACTTCGCGGTCGGACAGGACCTTCAACGCGCGCTTCACGAGCGGTAGCGCCTTGGTAATCGCACTCGGGGCGATTGCGGCGATCGCGCTCGCGCCGGCTGCCGGCTTCGCGCCGCGCTCGCCGCCGCGGTGGCTGCGGCTGCTGCCCACGAGGTTCTCATACGCGATGAACTCGTGGCAGTTCTTCTGCATCGTCTGGCTCGTGAACTGGCGGCCGCCGACGACGATCACCGTGCGGCCGTACTGCTTCAGCTTCTCGACGAGCGAGATGAAATCACTGTCGCCGCCGACGATGACGAAGGCGTTGATGTGATCGTGGGTGAACGCCATCTCGAGCGCATCGAGCGCCATGGTGATGTCGGCGCCGTTCTTGTCGCCGCCGGGCGTCAGGTTGCGCTGGACCATCCGGATGGCATGCTGCGAGAGGACGCGGCTGTAGTCGCCGGCGCGCTTCCAGTCGCTGTAGGCAATCTTGGTGACGATCTCGCCGCGTTCCTTGATGGCCTCGAGAACGAGGCCGATGTCGAACTGGCCGCCGATGGTGCTCTTCACGCCGATCTCGACGTTGTCGAAATCGATGAAGACGGCGATCCGGGTACTGCGTGTGTCTGTGAGGCTCATGAATCTTTCGACGCGCCTGGTGGCGCGGACTTGGTTACTCCGGGAGGGAGAGGGTCGTTCGTAGGTCGCTACAGTATACGTTCATTCGCCGCTCAGCGGCTGTGGATTCTCGACTTCATTGGGAATAACACGGGTGAACTGGCCACGTTGCAGCAATTCACGCCCCTTGCCACCTCGGCCGGTGACCTCGTATTTCGTGGTGCTGATTGTCTGCTCGCTCCCCCGGCTCGTCTCGACCCGCATCAGATCGCGGTCGCCCGTCGAGGCGATGAAGCCGAGGACGCGGTCGTCCTTGTCGATCTTGATCAGGATTACACCCTTGCCTGGCCCTGACAGGTAATTCACTTCATCAGCCGGGCAGAGGATGGCGCGCGCTTCCTGCGTCGCCGCGATCACGATCTCACCCCCGGCCAGCTTGACGACGCCGACGACTTCCGAGCCCTGGGCAGGCCGCGCGTAGCGGCGTCCCGAACGCGTGCTGGCCTCGACGAACGACTCCAGGCTGAAACGCAGGCTGTAGCCGTCGCTCGTCACGGCGAGGGCATGCACCGGCGGCGGGACGCCTTCCTTCCTGGTGGCGATGTTGCCAATCACGCGCGGATCCAGGCTGAAGGCGGCAATGACTCTCTCGCCGTCGCGCAGCTTGAACAGCTTCTGGATCGGCTCGCCGTAGCCAGTCGACGCAGGAACGTCGATCAATCGCGAGGTGTACGCCACGCCGAAATTGGTGAAGAACACCGCGGTCGCCCGGGTGCTGCCGGGCAGCACGGTGAGCACGGCGTCGCCTTCTCTCAACCGCGTGGTGGCCAGATCGCGCACTTCCTTCTGCCGCTTGATCCAGCCGTCGCGCGAGACGATGACGACGTTGTCTTCCTCCACGATGAAGTCGTCTTCGGTGAAGGCGACTTCCTCGGCCGTCTCGATCAGCGTGCGGCGCCTGTCCGCCTTGCCGGCATATTTCTGTTCGATCTCGTCAATCTCGGTGCGGACAATCTTCCAGCGGCCTTCCTCGTCATTGAGGAGGCCGGAGATCTGGCGCGCGCGCTTGCGCTTCTCGGCCAGCTCGTTCTGAATGACCAGGATCTCGAGGCGCGCCAGCCGGTACAGCTTCAGCTCGAGGATGGCGTCGGTCTGGTCGGCATCGAGCGAGAAGCGCTTCATGATCTTCTCGGCCGAATCGGCCTTGCCGTCCGACTTGCGGATGATCTTGATGATCTCGTCGAGCGCGTCGAAGACCTTCTCGAAGCCTTCGAGGATGTGGATGCGCTTCTGCAGCGACGCGAGCTCGTGCTCCAGCCGGTTGGTGACGACCTCGAGCCGGAAGTGCAGGAAGTGCCAGAGAATCGCCTTGAGATCGAGGCGCTCCGGCCGGCCGACTTCGGCGTTCTCCGTCGGGATCAGGCAGGTGAGATTGACGATGAAGTTCGACTGGAGCGGCGTGTTCTTGAAGAGATACGCCATCACGAGCTGCGGATCGGCGTCCTTCTTGATCTCGAGCTCGATCCGCACGTCATCGGTCGAGACATCCCGGATGTCCAAGAGCGGCGGCAGCTTGCGCGACAGCACGACGTCGGCGATGCGCTCGACCAGCACCGACTTGTTCACCATGTAGGGAATGCTGGTGATGAAGATCTTCTGGCCGGCGCGCGATGCCGGCCCCTCTTCCCATGTCGCGCGAAGCCGCACCGTTCCCGAACCGGTCTTGTAGATCTCCTTCAGCTCGTCGGCCGAATTGAGGATCTGGCCGCCGGTGGGAAAGTCCGGCCCCTTCACCCAGCGACAGAGCTGCACGCTGCTCAGGTCGGGGTTGTCGAGCAACTTCACGAGCGCCGCGCAGATCTCGCCGAGGTTGTGCGGCGGCACATTCGTCGCCATGCCGACGGCGATGCCGGTGGTGCCGTTGATCAGGAGATTCGGGATGCGCGCCGGCAGGACGACCGGTTCGGTCTTGGTGCCGTCGTAGTTCGGGCGGAAGTGAACGGTCTTCTGGTCTATCTCGCTGAGCATCTCGTCCGAGATGCGGGCCAGGCGGCACTCCGTGTAGCGCATGGCCGCGGCGCTGTCGCCGTCGAGCGAGCCGAAGTTGCCGGAGCCGTCAACGAGCGGATAGCGCAGCGAGAACGGCTGCGCCATGCGAACGAGCGTCTCGTAGAGCGCGGCGTCGCCGTGAGGGTGGTAGCTCCCCATGACGTCGCCGACCACCTTTGCGCATTTCCGGTGCTTGACGTCGGCGGTCAGGTTCTGCTGCCACATCGTGTAGAGAATGCGGCGCTGCACCGGCTTGAGACCGTCGCGCACGTCGGGCAGCGCACGAGAGGTAATAACCGAGAGCGCGTAGTTGAGGTACCGGCTCTGCGCGGCCTCGTGTAATGCCACTGCCTCCTCGAATCCTCCGGGCGGCGGCGGCACAACTGACGGATCGCCGTCGGGCAGGTCGAACAGCGAGGGATCGGGCTTACGCTTGGCCAAGTACGGTTCTCACGAAAAGATCTTCCCTGGATTCATACGGTTGTCGGGGTCGAGGGCCCGCTTGATCGCTTTCATCACTTCGATGGCTTCGCCGTGTTCTTCGGCCAGGTACTCCATTTTGCCCATCCCCACGCCGTGCTCTCCCGAGCACGTGCCTCCCATCGCCAGCGCCCGGCGCACGAGGCGGCCGTTGATCTCCTTGACCTGCGCCAGCTCGCTCGCGTTGTCGGGATTGATGACGAAGATCAGATGAAAGTTGCCGTCACCGGCGTGCCCCACCAGCGGCGCGACCAGAGTGGATCGTTGCACGTCTTCCCTGGTCGCGAGGATGCACTCGGCCAGCCGCGAAATCGGCACGCACACATCCGTCGTCCAGGCCTTGCCGCCGGGTCGCAACGCCACCGCGGCATAGAACGCGTTGTGACGGGCGTGCCACAGCCTCGCGCGGTCCTCGGTCGTCGTCGCCCACTGGAACCCGGCGCCGCCGTTTTCAGAGGCAAGGTCTTCGACGCTTCGCACGTGCTCGGCCAGGTTTTCCGCGCTGGTGCCATGAAACTCGAAGAAAAGCGTCGGCACCGCCGGATAGGCCAGGTGCGAATAACGATTCACCGCTTCGATTTGCACCTCGTCCAGCAGCTCGATGCGAGCCACGGGGATCCCGAGCTGGATCGTCGTCATCACCGTCTTCACGGCGCCTTCCATGGTGGCGAAGCCGCACACGGCGGCCAAGACCGCCTCCGGCAGGCCGTGAAGGCGGACGGTGACCTCGGTGATCACACCGAGCGTGCCCTCGGAGCCGACGAACAATCGCGTGAGGTCGTAGCCGGATGACGACTTGCGGGCTCGGCCGCCTGTTCGAATCACGCGGCCGTCAGCGAGCACGACGGTCAGGCCGAGAACTGCCTCACGCATGGTGCCGTATCGCACCGCCGTCGTCCCCGATGCGCGCGTCGCCGCCATGCCTCCAAGCGTCGCGTCGGCCCCGGGATCGACCCAGAAGGTGACGCCGGTGTTGGCGAGCGCCTTGTTCAACTGGCGGTGGGTGACGCCGGCCTCCACGGTGGCGTCGAGATCGTCGACGCTGACGCGGACGACCCGGTTCATCCGCGACATGTCGATCGACACTCCGCCATGGATCGCGTTGACGTGCCCTTCGAGCGCCGACCCGATGCCGAACGGTACGACCGGCGAACGATGACGCGCAGCCGCGGCGACGACCGCGCTCACCTCAGCGGTGGTGAGCGGAAAGACCACCGCGTCGGGTTCGCCCGACGGATGCCACGATTCGCCGTGACTGTGGTGCTCGAGCTGCGTCGGGTTCGTCGTGCAGCGATCGCCTACCAGCGCGCGCAGGTCTGCCAGGAGCGCGTCGCGAGTGCTGGGCGAAAGGACCGACGTCATCGAGCGTTGTATTATTCCAGATTCGGAACAACGCCTACACGTGAGGAGATGAACATGCTGTGTTACGGAGCCAAGGATCTCGCCAGAGCGTATCGCACCGTCCGGGAGAATACGGTGAAGGCCGCCGAGGAGATTCCTGAATCACAACTCGACTTCGCGCCGGCGGCCGGAACCCGCACCATCCGTCAGCTGTTGACGCACCTCGCCCTCACCGACGCGTTCTCTGGCATCCACAAGGAGAAGCGCACGAACTTCGAAGGGTTCAACTTTCCGGAGATCGTCGGCAAGATGACGGCGGAAGAACAGAAACCCAGATCGAAGGCCGAGCTCATCGCGATGTTGAAACAGCGCGGCGAGGAGACGGCATCCTGGATCGAGTCGCTGAACGATGATTTCCTGGCGGAGTCGTTCACCCAGCCCCCTGGCGTCACCCCGGCCACCAAGACGCGTTTCGAGATGATCATGGGCATGAAAGAGCATGAGATGCATCATCGGGCGCAACTGATGCTCATGCAGCGGATGATCGGCCAGGTGCCGCACCTGACGCGCGCCATGCAGGAGCGATTCGCGGCTCGCGCGACACAGCAGGCCGTCCCATCGGTGTAACGACTCACGCCGATCCTCGAGACGACGGACGCATCACCTCCGCGAGCGCGTCCGCAAAGCGCTCGGTGTCCGGTGGGGTGAGCGTGGCGATCGTGACCCGGATGCCGGGAGGGCTGGCGACGCGAAAGCGCTCGCCGGCCGCAACCGCCCACCCGCGCACGGCCAGCCCGTGTGTGACCACCGATTCTTCGCGGACCGGCACCCACACGTTCAGCCCGCTGCGGCCTCGCGCCTCGATTCCACGCGACGCAAGCGCGTCGAGCAGCGCGGTGCGCCGCTGGGCATAGATGTCCGCGGCCCTGGCCAGCCTCCGCCCGCTCGACGGATCCGACCACACGGCCAGCGCCAGTTGCTGCAGGATGCCGCTCACCCACCGGGCGCCAAGCGACTGGCGCCCCTGCACGCGCGACACCGTGAGCTCGTCGCCTGCCATCACGGCGACTCGCAGATCCGGACCGAGGAACTTCGACGTGGAGCGGACGACGGCCCATCGCTGTACGCCTCCGGTCACGGTGACAGGCGGGGCCCCGCTGATGGGCCCGGCGTAGTCGTTTTCGATCAGGACGACGTCGGGGTACCCGCGAAGAATCCGCTGGAGCTCGCGCGCGCGGCGATCCGTAATCGCGGCACCGGTGGGATTCTGCGCCCGGGGAGTGATGACGATCGCCTGACACGTGCGGCGCAACGCGGCGTCGACTCCCAGAGGCACCGGTCCCTGGTCGTCCACGGGGAACGGGACGACGACGAATGACGCCGCGCTGAGAAGATCGAGCAGACCGGGAAGAGCCGGGTCTTCCACAGCGACGCGATCCCCCGGACGCAGGTGCTCGCGCAGGATCCGCTCGATGCCGTCGAGCGCACCACTGACCACGGTGACGAACCGCGAGTCGACGCCGTCGGCCTCGAACTCACCCGCCGCGAATGTCACGAACGGTCGGATGTGTCGGGGTGCGCCGTAGAGGCGCGGCTCCGGGCTGATGGCACCCAGGGCCGGGGCGAGGGGCGGCAGCAGCGCCGGGTCCGGGTTGCCGGTCGTGAGATCGATTGCCCCTGCTGCGACCGGTTCATCGCCCGACGCCGGCGAGAGCGGTGTGGGAGCCCGGCCGGCGACCAGGGTGCCGCGTCTGCCGTGGCCTGAGATGAGTCCGCGATTTCGGAGGAGCTTGTAGGCGGCGGCGACGGTGGCGGGGCTGACTTTGAGACCCTCGGCGAGGTCGCGGACGGTGGGCAGCGGGTCGCCGGGGCCGGTCCGTCTGCGATGGAGCCCCTGTTCGATCGAGCCGGCGATTGCTGCCGCGGTCGATCCGGTAATCCACTTATGTGGTGGCACGTAATATGTTTCGTACTATAACATAACTTACGGCGCGATCTTGCCTTTCGGGAGCGTCCCGGCGGCGAGCCTGACAGAATGACGCCTGTGTCCACCCCCTCTGGCGGCGAGTACCGGGCGCGGCTCGACCAGCGCCGGGCCGCGCAGCGCTCACTCAACCGTCTCGACGCTCGATACAGCTTCGCCCGCCTCATCGTCTTTGCGGCCGGCGTGCTACTGGCCATCATCTGGTGGCGCGGCCTCGTGACGCCCTGGATGCTGGCGCTCCCAGCCGTGGCGTTTGCCGTGCTGATGCAGCGCCACGACCGCATCATTCGGGATGGAGACGCGGCGACACGCGCCATTGCTTTCTACGAACGCGGCCTGGCGCGCATCGAGGATCGCTGGAGCGGAACCGGCGAGCCCGGCGATCGCTTTCGCGACGACCGCCACCTGTACGCCAACGACCTTGACCTCTTCGGCCGCGGCTCCCTCTTCGAGCTGCTCTCACTGGCGAGAACACGCGCAGGCGAGGAGGCGCTGGCGTCGTGGCTGAAGACCGCCTCTCCCGTCGATGAGATTCGCACGCGGCAGCAGGCCATCGACGAGCTGACGCCGGCCCTGGACCTGCGGGAAGCGCTGGCACTGGCGGGGGCCGACGTCGGCGCCAGCGTTGACAGCGACGCGCTCGTCCGGTGGGCCGAAGCCGCGCCCGTGCTGCCAGGGCAATGGCTTCGCTGGGTGGCGATGTTCCTGACCGTGAATGCGGTCGCCACCGCGGCGTTCTGGGCGGTCACCGGCAACTCGGGTCCCTTCATCGCGCTGGTCGTGGCGCAGGTGCTGTTCTCGGTCCCCCAACGGCGCCGGATTCAGCAGGCGCTCCACGCCGCCGAGGGCCCCGCGCGCGACCTCGACGTCCTGGCCCACGTACTCGAGCGGCTGGAGCGCGAGCGGTTTTCGTCCGCGCGCCTGGTCGCGCTGCGCGAGGGCCTCGACACCGCCGGCGTACCCGCATCCAGCGCGATCGGACAACTGCGGCGGCTGGTCGAGCTCCACGACTGGCAGCACAACCAGTTCTTCGCGCCGCTGGCGGCAGCGCTCCTCTGGGGTACGCACCTGGCCTGGGCGATCGAGGGCTGGCGCCGGCAGCATGGCGCGCACGTGGGCGGATGGCTGCGAACGGTGGGCGAGTTCGAGGCGCTCGGCTCGCTCTCCGCCTACAGGTACGAACATCCCGACGCGTCATTCCCCGACATCGTCGACTCACCCCCCGCGGATCGTCGAGGGCTCTTCGAGGGCGGGGGGCTCGGTCATCCGCTCATTGCGCGGACGCAGATGGTTCGCAACGACGTCAGCCTGACGGGCGATCTTCGCCTGCTGATCGTCAGCGGCTCGAACATGTCGGGCAAGAGCACGCTGCTGCGGACGGTCGGCATCAACGCGGTGCTCGCCCTGGCCGGGGCACCGGTGTGCGCGACCTCGCTCCGGCTCACGCCGTTCGTCATCGGCGCGACGCTGCGGATCCAGGACTCGCTGCAGGAGGGGCGGTCGCGGTTCTACGCGGAGATCACCCGCCTGCGCGAGCTGACCGATGTCGCGCGCGGGCCTGTGCCGCTGCTGTTCCTGCTCGACGAGCTGTTTCACGGCACTAACTCGCACGATCGCCTGGTCGGCGCATCGGGCGTCCTTCAGAGCCTCCTCGACCGCGGCGCCACCGGACTGATCACCACGCACGATCTCGCGCTCACCGCCGTCGCCAACGAGCTCGCGCCGCGAGCCGCCAACGTGCACTTCGAGGACCACTTCGAGCACGGCGGTCTCCACTTCGACTACCGCATGAAGCCCGGCCCGGTGACGCGCAGTAACGCGCTCGCGCTGATGCGCGCCGTCGGGCTCGACGTGAATCAGGCGTCCGCCATGAGTGATCCGGACGCGCGGTGAACCCGCTCGCCGCGCACTACTCCCGGTTCAGGGTCGCGGATCGCATTCCCCTCACCGGACATTCTCACCAGGCCTGGCCCGACGTGGCCTTCGACGCGCAGCAGCGTGCGTGGCTCGATGCGGCCGAGCTCGTCGACGACAAATGGGCCAAGGCCGAGGAGCGGGCGTCGCTGGTGCGCGAGGGCTTTGCCAGGTTGCTCGGCGATGCGCCAGCCAACATTGCCCTCGGCCAGAACACGCACGAGCTCGTGACGCGGTGGCTCTCGGCGCTGCCACTTCGCCAGCGGCCGCGCATCGTGACGACGGACGGCGAATTCCACACCATCCGGCGGCAGATGGATCGGCTCGAAGAGGACGGCGCCCTCGCGGTCGTCCGGGTCGCGGCATGGCCGGTGGACACGCTCGCTGAACGGCTCGCCCTCTCGGTCGACGATCGAACCGCCGGCGTGATGGTGTCGTCGGTGCTCTATGAGACTGCCGAGATCGTGCCGGGCCTCGGTCGCCTCGCGTCCGTCTGCGGCGTCCGCGGCGCCGCACTTCTCGTCGACGCGTACCACCACCTCAACGTGGTGCCGTTCGATCTCATTTCGACGGGTTTGGCCGATGCGTTCGTGACGGGCGGCGGCTACAAGTATTGCCAGCTTGGCGAAGGCAACTGCTTCCTGCGCGTGCCGGCTGGCCGGAACATGCGCCCGATCCTGACCGGGTGGTTCGCCGAGTTTGCCGCGCTCGCGACTTCACCCGCCGATGCGTCCGTGAGGTACGGTCCGGGCGCGGCCGCCTTCGGCGGCGCAACCTACGACCCGACGTCGCACTACCGTGCCGCGGCAGTCTTCGAGTTTCACCTCCAGAAGGGACTGACGCCCGACCGGCTCCGCGAGATCAGCCGTCACCAGGTCACGCTCCTGAAGTCACGCTTCGAGGAACTGGATCTGGACAAGGATGTTGCGCGCGTGGTGCCGGTGCCCGATGCGATGCGAGCCGGCTTTCTCGCAGTCAGGGCGCCTCGTGCCGCTGATCTGTCACGAGCGTTGCGCGACCGTGGAGTGCTGACCGATGCCCGCGGCGACATCCTGCGCCTCGGCCCCGCACCCTATCTCGACGATCGGCAACTGACCGACGGCGTCGCTGCCCTCGGCGAAATCGCCGTCAGATGACGCGGGGGCTAAAGCCCCCGCGCGACATCCGCCCGTGGATCGCACGCCACCTGTCGCCTGTAGAGCGCAGGCTTCAGCCTGCGCAACCCCCAGGCGGCGTCGCGGTCTTCCGCGGCGGGTTGAAGAACGGCGTCGGCACAATCGTCGCGCCAACGAAATGCCGGACGCCTTCGACGGTCACTTCGATCTCGAGCCGCGTACCGGCGGCGTGATGCGGCGCATCGATCGTGGCAAGCGCGATCAGCCGCTTCAGCGTCGGCGACCACGCCGTCGTCGTCGCGCGACCGACCTGGCGCCCGCCGGTACGCACGGGAACCGGCACCCGTGATGCCGCCGCTGGAGCCACCGGGGCAAGACCGTACTGGTCGTGCAGCGCTTCAACCTGCGGCCAGTCCACTTCGAGCCCGACAATCTGGCGAGCGGCAGCGCGCCGCTGTTCCTCGATGAGCGGGTCGCGTCCGATAAACGGCCCCTTGTCGCTCGCGACCAGGCGGCCGAGCCCCATCTCAAAGGGCGTGTACTTCTGCGATTCGATCGTCGCCTTCCGGCTGCTGTGGAAATCGACGTCGATGAGCAACAGGCCCGCTTCGACCCGCGCCACGTCCAGGGCGAGCATGCCGGCGGGCTTCAGGTCGTACGGACCGCCGGCGCGAACGAGCGCGTCCCACACGGCAAGCCCTGACTCGGCCGGCATCCAGATTTCGTATCCGAGATCGCCGGTGTAACCGGTCCGGGAGATATCGACCTGCACGCCGCCGATGCGCCCGCTCGTCATGCGGAAGTATCGAAGCGCCTCGATGTCGGCATCCGCCGCGGCGCGCAGGACGCCGGCCGACGTCGGGCCTTGCAGCGCCAGCGCGGCAATCCGCTCCGACACGTCTTCGATCTCGACACGCATACCTGCCGCGTTCTGATGCAGCCAGCGCAGCGTAGGGTCGGCAGCCGTCCAGCGATACGCGTCCTCACGCAGTCGCGTCACGGTTCCGTCGTCGATGACCTTGCCCTGCTCATCGCACCAGGGCGTGTAGTACACCTGCCCGACCTGCATGCGACTGGCGTCGCGCGTGATGACGCGATCGACCAACTGCGTGGCGTCCGGACCGCTGAGGTGGTACTTGAAGAGCGGCGAGACGTCGATGAGCGCGGCCGCATTCCGGATGGCGTTGTATTCGTGCTCGTGGTGGGTTTCGTACGCACTGACCGTGTAGTAGCCCGACCACTCGCGGTAGTTGAGCGACTCACAGAGGGCGAAGGTGCGCTCATGAAAAGGCGTCCCGACGGGCACGCCGCGATTATACGGTGCACTAGAATTGCCCAGTGAAATACGACGTCGTCGTGATCGGCGGCGGCCACAACGGGCTGACCGCGGCCGCGTACCTGGCGCGCGCGGGGCGGAAGGTCCTGGTACTCGAGCGCCGTCACGTGCTCGGCGGCGCGGCCGTGACCGAGGAGGTGTTCAAGGGGTTCCATTTCTCGGTCTGCTCGTACGTCGTATCGCTGCTCCGCCCGGAGATCATTCGCGAGCTCGACCTCCCCTCCCACGGCCTCGAGATCCTGCCGCTCGACGGCACCTTCACGCCGATGCCGGACGGCGATCACCTCTGGCGCGTCAACGATCACGCCAAGACCCGCCGCGAGATCGCGAGGCACTCCCGCGTCGACGCCGAGGCCTACGACGAGTACGGCCGCGCGATGGTCGACATGGGACGCTTCGTCAAGCCGATCCTCAACATGCTGCCGCCGGACCCGATGTCGATCGATCCGCGCGAGCTTCGCAAGCTCTTTTCGCTCGTCCAGCGGTTTCGGGGCCTCTCGCGCCAGGACCAGTACAACCAGTTGCAGTTGATGACGATGAGCGCGGTCGACTTTCTCGATCAGTGGTTCGAGACCGACGTGCTGAAGGCGACGATGGCCGCGTCGGGGATCATCGGAACGTTTCTCGGCGTGCGGTCGCCGGGCACGGCGTACGTGCTGCTGCACCACTACATGGGCGAGATCGATGGCGCGTTCCGGTCGTGGGGGCTGTCGCGGGGCGGCACCGGCGCCATCTCGAACGCCATCGCCGGCGCCGCGCGGAAGGCCGGCGTGGAGATCCGCGCCGAGTCGGAAGTCGCCAGGATTCTCGTTCGCGGCAACACAGCGCACGGCGTCGTCCTGAAGAACGGCGATGAGATCACGGCGGACGTTGTGGCCTCCAGCGTCGATCCGCGGCTCACCTTCCTGCACTTCATCGAGAAAGGCGCGCTGCCCGGCGACTTCCTCGAGGACGTGCATCGCTACAAGTTCCGCGGCTCCTCGGGCAAGGTCAACCTCGCGCTCGACGCGCTGCCCGACTTCACCGCGATGCCAGGGCCGGGTCCGCACCTGCGCGGCGCAATCTCCATTTCACCCAGCATCGATTACATGGAACGCGCCTATGACGCGGCCAAGTACGGACGCTTCTCACCGCATCCCTACATCGACATCGTGATTCCGTCGCTCACCGATCCGAGCGTCGCGCCGCCCGGCAAGCACGTGATGTCCTGCTTCGTGCAATACGCCCCTTATCACCTGGAGGAAGGGACCTGGGATGACCAGAAAGAGGCGTTCGGCGACACGGTCGTCAACACGATTGCGCAGTACGCGCCCAACATCCGCGACATCATCCTGCACCGTCAGGTCGTGACACCGCTCGACCTCGAGCGCGAATGGGGTCTCTCGGAAGGCAACATCTTCCAGGGAGAGCTGACGCTCGAGCAACTGTTCTTTCTGCGCCCGGCGCCGGGATGGGCGCAATACACGACGCCGGTGAACAGCCTCTACATGTGCGGCTCGGCCACGCATCCCGGCGGCGGGATCATGGGCGCGCCCGGACGCAACGCGGCCATGAAGATTCTCGCGGACACCCGCGCGTGAGCACCGTTGTCGTCATCGGCGGCGGACACAACGGCCTCGCCGCGGCGTACTACCTCGCGAAAGCGGGGATGAAGCCGATCGTGCTCGAGGCCCGCGGCGCGATCGGTGGCGGGGCGATCACCGCAGAAATCCATCCAGGCTTCACGTGCCCG
The DNA here is from genome assembly GCA_947465645.1 of Acidobacteriota bacterium. The sequence goes on from CANIBQ010000044.1 coordinate 18,072, forward strand.
ACGCTCACCCACCGCACGTGCCTCCATGCCGACATCGTCCGCGACATGGACCTCGCGAGGCACGGCGTCGAGTTTCTGTCGCCTTCGGCCGAGGTGTTCGCGCCTGGCACCGACGACCGGCCCGTCGTGTTGTCTGTCGATCCGGCGCGGACGGCAGAGGCGTTGCGCCAGAGGAGTCCGAAAGACGCAGAGGCGTACGCGGAATACCGCGCGACGCTGGCGCGGATCGCAGGCGCGGTGGCCGGCCTGCTCACGCAGCCACCGCCGGACATCGATCGGCCAGGCGTGCGCGACGCGTGGAATCTCTTGAAGGTCGGGCGGCGCGTCCGCGGTCTGGGAACACGCGACGTGTATCGCCTGCTTCGATGGGCGCCGATGCCGGTCGCCGATCTCATGAGCGAATGGTTCGAAACCGATCTGCTGCGCGCCGCGCTGTCGGCGCCGGCGCTGTCGGGAACCATGTTCGGGCCGCGATCCGCGGGAAGCGCCCTCGTGCTGTTGCTGCAGCATGCACACGCTCTTCTTGCTGGCGGTGCCTCGCAGGTCCGCGGGGGGCCTGGCGCCTTGACCAGCGCGATGGGCGCGGCCGCGCGCGCGGCCGGCGCCGACATCCGAACCAATGCGCGAGTCGAGCGCATCCTCGTCAACAACGGCCAGGCGACGGGCGTCCTCGTCGATGGGCGGGAGCTGCCGGCCACAGTCGTGATGTCGGCGGTCGATCCGAAGTCGACGTTTCTCAGACTCGTGACCGCGACCGATCTCGGTCCCGATTTCAGATCGAAGGTGCAGCACTACCGCGCTGCGGGAACCGTCGCGAAGGTGAACCTCGCCCTCTCGGCGCTGCCTGCCTTCCGCGGTGCCACGTCGCCGGAATTGCTGTCGGGCCGCATCCACGTCGGGCCGACGCTGGATTACATGGAGCGGGCGTTCGACCGCGCCAAGTACGGCGACGTTCCTGAGGCGCCGTGGCTCGATGTCGCTATCCCCTCGATTCTCGATCCCGATCTGGCGCCGCACGGCTGTCACGTCATGTCCGTGTACGCGCACTATGCGCCGTACCAGTTGCGCGGATCCGAATGGAGCGCCGCGACGCAGCCGCTCCTTCAGACTGTGCTGAACACGCTCGACACATTCGCGCCAGGCACTTCGGGCCTCGTTGTCGCGGCGCGCACGCTGACGCCGGCCGACCTCGAAAGCGAATACGGCTTTCACGGCGGCCATATCTTCCACGGCGAGCTTGCCCTCGACCAGTTGTTCGCCGCCCGTCCGCTGCTCGGGTATGCGCGATACGGGACCCCCATTCGCGGCCTCTATCTCTGCGGGGCGGGCACGCATCCGGGCGGCTTCCTGACGGGCACCAGCGGCCGCCTGGCCGCGCACGCTGTCCTACGCGCGCGTCCTGGCCCTTAACCACGTATTAACAACCCCGGGGCACAGTCGTCGTCTAATGAGTAGGGTATGAAGCCTTTCCTCATTCCGCTCCTTGTCGTGCTGGCCTGGGGTACCGACGCCTCGGCGCAGGGACCCCTACAGGGCCCACCCGCGGGGCGCGGTGGCGGAGCGGCCCGCGGCGGCGGCCCTGCGCGCGACCAGCAAGCCGCACCAACAGGCACCGCCGTCATCCGCGGCCGAATTCTCGCTGTGGACACCGGCTCGCCGATCCGCCGGGCGCAGGTGCGCGCCACTTCGGGCGGCGGGCGCGGACGGCTCACCACGACCGATACCCAGGGACGATTCGAGTTCAAGGATCTCCCGGCGGGCCGCTGGGACATCAGCGCCTCGAAGGCCGGATTCGTGACCTTGCGGTACGGACAGCGACGGCCGTTCGAGGCGGGCCGGCCGATCGAGCTCGCCGACAAGCAGGTCATCGACAGCGCCGATTTCTCGCTCCCTCGCGGTGCGGCGATCACCGGTCAGGTGTTCGATGAATTCGGAGACGCGGTCGCGGGCGCGCGCGTGCAGGTGATGCGCTACCAGGTTGTGCAGGGCGTGCGGCGCCTCACGCCCGCGGGCGGCGCCGATCAGAGCGACGATACGGGCGCATTCCGCGTGTTCGGCCTGATGCCGGGCGACTACTACGTCAGCGCGACGGTCCGCGCGCTTCCGGTGGACGATCCAAGCGATGCCACGAGCTACGCGCCGACATACTTTCCGGGCACCGGCAGCGTGACCGAGGCACAGAAGGTCACGGTCTCGCTCGGGCAGGAACAAAGTAACGTGAGCTTCGCGTTGTTACCCGTGCGGACCGTCCGCATTTCGGGCACGGTCATCGGATCCGATGGCCGTCCACTCGCCGGCGGCATGCTGGCGCTGAACCCGTCCGACCAGGCGGGCGGCTTCGGCGGTGGTTTCGGTGGAGGCGGCGGCAACAGGATCAGCGGCGACGGTACGTTCACGATCCCCAACGTGGCGCCTGGCTCCTACACGCTGACGGCCGCGTCGGGCGGACCCGGCGGCGGTGGTGGGCGCTTCGGCAGGGACGGGACGCTCCCGGATATCGAGCTGGCGACGCTCCCGGTGTCCGTGGGCAACGAAGACCTCACCGGCATCACGCTCGTGGCCGGCAAGGGCGCGACCGTCTCGGGCACGATCGTCGCCGCGCAGGGCGCAGGCACCAGGCTTCCGACCAGCGGCATCCAGATCGCGACGCAGTCGCTGCAACCGCAGCTGTCCCCTGCGCGCCCCGCCCGGGCGGACGCCGACGGTACGTTCGTGCTGAGCAACCTGTTCGGCTCGCGCGTCATCCGCGTAAACGGACTGCCGCAGAACTGGATGCTCGAGGCGGTGATGGTCGGCGGCGTCGATGTCTCCGACACGCCAATGGACTTCAGGTCCACGCAGGACTACAAGGACGCCCAGATCATCCTGACCGACAAGATCACCGAGGTCACCGGCAAGGTGGCCGAATCCGCCGCGGGCCCGGTACTCGACTACACGGTCGTGATCTTTCCAGACGATGAGGCGAAGTGGATTGGACCGTCGCGACACATTCGGTCCGCGAGGCCAGACCAGCAGGGAACGTTCAAGATCCGCGCGCTGCCGGCGAACCAGCGCTATCTCGCGGTGGCGGTCGACTATCTCGAGGAGGGGGAAGCCAACGACCCGGGATTTCTCGCCGACATGAAGGCGAAGGCGTCGCCACTGTCGCTGGGCGCGGGCGAGTCCAAGGCCGTCGACCTCAAACTGATCACGCGCTAGAAGTAATCGCTTCTCCAGTAGAAGACGTCTTCGGGGCGGAGCGGCGCGCTGAGCTCCACGAACGGCCGCACCATGAAGACATCCCGCGCCGGGTCGCGCGACGTGATGCGCACCTGCGGCGGCACCGGGAATCCCGCCGGCCACCACCCCCGGATCACCGGCACACGGCGGCTGGGCTCGCGCGCGATCAGCACCTGCAGCATTGCGCCGAGCCGCGCGCCGGCCGGATCGCGATCGCCCGCCTCCTCGATCGTCCAGTCATCGCCGGAGACGCTGATCACCACGTAGGCGACAGCCGACGATCCCTCTTCTGCGGCGAAGAACTCCGTCTGGCGCAGCCCCGCGGCGCCCAGGCCCGAGAACAGCCGTTTCTTGCTGAGCGCGTAATGAATCTGCTCCGGGTCGCGGCGCAGCGTGAAGCGCGCGGACGCCGAACGCACGGCGTGCATCGCCGCGATGTCCGGCAGATCCCGCTCGGCCCCCGCGCGAACCAGCATGGCCGGCGTTCCGCTTTTCGGCACGAGCTCGACCCTCACGTCTTCGAGCGGCACGGTCTCGAATCCGAAGCGGCGGTAGTAGTCCTCCCCGATCTCCGAGAACAGCGTCGCCATCATCGCTCCCGCGGTGCGCTCCTGGTCGAGAAGCTGTCGGATCAACTCGCCGGCGTATCCGCGGCCCCGCTGAGCAGGCGGCGTGAACACCGCGCCCAGCCCGCACATCCAGCCGTCGCGGCCATCGAGCCGCACGTCATACCGATACCGCTTCGCACTCGCGAGCAGACTGCCCCCCTCGTCCACGAGGGCGAAGCGGTGGAGGTGCTCGACGCCCCACGGCGTCCGCATCTGGGCGGCATTCCACCGGCCGTACGCGGCGCGGGTCAGCCCCTCGTTCCAGAGGGGATAGGTGCTGTCGAGAATGCGTTCGAGGAGTTCGCCTTCGGCGAGACTTAGTGGCATCTTTCAACTGACTGAGCACCGCCTGGAACAAGCCGTCGACCGCAATCACCCGGCCGCGACAACGGAGCGGCCGGTAGTGACTTGGGAAAGACGTACCATGAAGGCATAGGGGGCGCTGTTGAATTGTAATGGGCATCATGATCGACGACCTTCGCTATCCCGCCGGCCGCTTTGCTCCCGTCACACCCAATGACGAGGTGCGGCGGGCGGCGATCGACGAGCTCGCGACGCTGCCTCGCAAGATGCGCGAGGCGGTCGCTGGCCTCAACGACGCGCAGTTGGATGGGCCGTATCGCCCCGGCGGCTGGACGCTGCGCCAGGTCGTGCACCACGTGGCCGACAGTCACCTGAACGCCTACGTCCGCCTGAAACTCGCGCTCACCGAAGACGCCCCAACCATCAAGCCCTACGACGAGAAAGCCTGGGCAGCGCTTCCCGATGCGCGGATGCCGGTGGAAGCGTCACTGCTGCTCCTTGACGGCTTGCACGCCCGTTGGGTCGCACTGTGTCGCGCGATGACGCTGGAGCAGTTTGCCCGGGCGTTCAGCCATCCCGAGTACCCCGACGGCCTGCTGACACTCGATTGGCTCGTGCAGCAGTACGCCTGGCACTCGCGTCATCACGTGGCGCACATCACGTCGCTGCGGCGGCGCGAAGGATGGTAGGGTGGTAAGATGGCCGCGGCCAAAAAGAAGGAACCCATGGCGAACGACAAAGCTGACATCGGAGACGCGCTCGGCATGATCGAAACCCGGGGCCTGATCGGGATGATCGAGGCTGCCGACGCGATGCTGAAGACCGCAAACGTCACGCTCGTCAGTTGGCAGAAAGTCGATGCCGGACTCGTCACCGCGCTCATCCGCGGCGACGTCGGATCGGTCAAGGCGGCAACCGATGCCGGTGCCGCCGCAGCCCGCCGGGTTGGCGAGCTGATCGGCGTTCACGTCATTGCCCGGCCCGCCGACGGCCTCGAGAAGATTTTTCCGATCCTGTAGCCCGTAGGATCTTTTCCGACCCCGTCGTGCGTCGCTTCCGCTCCCGCGCGACCAGCGGGCGCATCGGCAGCTCCTCTCCCACCATCAGCAGCGGCTGCGACGGCGAGTCCAGGTTGAACAGCCGCCCCTGGCGGTCCCGCGCGTACAACTGGTCTCCCCCGATGAACAGCGTCATCGGACCGTCGTCGCCGATCCCCTCGTAGAGGCGAATGCCGAACACCTCGCGCAACGCGGTCAGCAGCCGGCGCAGGCGCGGAATGGAAAAGCCGCGGCGGCGGAGATCGGCGAGCACCTGCAGTTCGAGCACGTCGAGAGGCGTGTAGCGGCGCTCCGTGTAGCCGCCCGCTTCGGTGCGGTGCGGGGCGATGGCCGGCATGAACAGGCGGCGCGTGTCCCACCACTGCAACTGCCTGGCGGTCAGCCCGGTGAGCCCCGCAACCTCGCGCGACGTGTAGTGCTTCTTGAGCCTCACGCCTTGTCCGTCCTAGAGTCCGAGGCGGCCTGGATGGACGAGCGCCAGCTCGGGACGCTCGCGCTGTTCCAGCATCAGGTCCGCGAGCATCAACGCGGTCAGCGGCGCGAGCAGCAGCCCGTTGCGATAATGGCCGGTGGCGTAGTACACCCCGCGCATTGTGGATGAAGCGCCGATTACCGGCAACTCGTCCGTGGTGAGAGGACGCAAGCCGACGCGCACGTCTTCGAAACCGGCGGACGCCGTCGACGGCAGCAGATCCGCGGCGCACCCGAGCAGGTGGCGGATCCCGCCGGCCGTCGCGCGTTCGTCGAAGCCGATGTCTTCAACCGTTGCGCCCACCAGGACGGAACCGTCGTTCCAGGGCACCATGTAGCAGTCGCGTCCCCACACGACGCGCGAGATGGGCGGCTGGGGAAACCGGATCTGCAGCAACTGACCTCGAATCGGCCGCACGGGCGTCAGCAGCGGCGCGATCTGTCCCGACCAGCTTCCTGCCGCGATGACGACCGCATCCGCATTGAAGGCTTCGTTCGATGTGGTGACACGCAGGCCGCTTCCCGTCTTCTCGATCCGCTGCACCGCACCGAGCGAACGCGTTCCGCCGCTGCGTTGCACGGCCTCGGCGAGCGCCGATGTCAGTTCGGCGGCGACGACATACCCGTGCTCCGGCACGAGCAGTCCCGCCGACACGTCCTCTGCGAGGGCAGGCTCGAGCGCCCTGACGCCTCGAGCATCGAGGAAGGAGTGCTGGACGCCGGCGGCGGCCAGGCGGCGCGCGGCCCCCGCGAGCACCGCCGTTTCGTCATGACCCCGCGCGACTTCAAGCGTGCCGCTGCGCCGGCACTCCACCGGTCGGCCCGAATCGGACCGCACGCGCTCGACGAAGGCGTCGTAGGAGGCGAGGCCCGACACGGCGAGCGTGAGGAGTTGTTCGGAATGTCCCTCGATGTAGGGAGCGAGGATCCCGGCTGAGGCATGCGTGGCGCCGAGCCCCACGCCGCGCGGGTCGACAATGCGGACCGACGCGCCGCGCGAGGCAAGCTCATAGGCCACCGCGTAGCCCACCACCCCCGCGCCGGCGATCGTGACATTCACCTGGCGATCATATTAGTTGTCGGTTGTCGGTTGTCAGTTGTCAGTTGTCGGAAGGCAACGAACTGGCTCGATCCGTCCTGACAACTGACAACCGGCAACTGACAACTGTCAGAAGCGGAACTGCATGCCGACCTCGAGGCGCCGGGCCTGCGCCGCCGACGTCGGGAGACCGAAGAACGGCGAGAGCAGGTTGCCGCTGAAGCTGCCGAAGTTCGTGCGGTTCAGCAGGTTGAAGGCCTGCGCGTAGAGCTCGACGCTGAATCGACCGCCGGCCGCATCAGCGGGCCCGCCGCCGCGCCCACCGCCCAGGCCGCCGGGGCCGCCGGGCCCGCCCATGCCTCCCCCGCCGACTCCGCCTTGTCCTGGCGCGACCTGCTCGGCTGGCCGCCCGCCCCGCTGGCCGGCGCTCGGAGCGCCGAACGTGACGGCCTTCGTCAGACGTGTGCTGACTTCCCATCGGCCCGCGCCGCGCTCCGTATTGCGGCCCAGACCCGCCGGCCGGTCGTTGCTGACGCCGTCGCGGTTGTCGTCACGTCCAGTGGTAATCGTGTACGGCGACGCGGATTGCGCGTTGGTACTCAGGCTCGCGCGGACGCCGAACGGCAGGCCGAAGTTCACCATCGCGTTGAACCGGTGCCGCACGTCCTGTGAGGACGGGCCCCACTCGGCGTTCGGATCGAAGCTGTTGGCTGGCAGCGTCGTGGCATTGTCGCCGGTATTCCTGACGCTCGACAGCGTGTATCCGACGTTGATGAAGGTCCGCTGCAGGCGATAGTTGGCGCCCAGGTTCAAGCGATTCGTGGATGAGCGCCCGGTCGATTCGATCTGTGTCACGGTTCCGATCAGCGGTTCGGGCCGGATACCGAATTCGTCGGGCGCGTTGATGTTCCTGGACCGCAACTGGTTCCGGCCAATCAGGCGCATGAACGACGCCTGGACGTTCAAGCTCGACGTGATCGGCCGCTCGATGCCGATCGACGCCTGGTGCACGTACGGCATCTCGAGATTGGGATCGGCCTGGACGCGGCCTCCGGGCAACACCGTCGCGGCGATGCCCCCGGCCGGATCCGGATAGCCGGGATTCAGGATCAACAGGTCGCGCTGCGCCACGCCGTTGACGCGCAGCGTCTGGTCGTAGAGGTTTGAGTCGTACCAGTCGTGAAAGATGCCGTATCCTCCGCGGATCGTCGTCTTCGAGCGGAACGGATTGAGGGTGAATCCCACCCGGGGCATGAGATTCATGACGTCGCTCACGTGCGACTGCATCTCTTGCCGCACGCCGAAGCTCACTGACAGGCTTCGATTCAGGCGGACGTCGTCCTGGAAGTACAGGCCAAGCTGGTACTGCGAAAAGCCGGTGCGGACCTCGCCGAGCCTCTGAGTAAAGGTATCGGGCGTCCCGGCCTGGAATGATTCCAGGCTGCCAAACGTGAACGTTCCGGCGGCGTTGCGGTTGTCGATGTTGCTGTAAGCACCCGCCTCGAGCTGCAACCCGGCCCGCATCGCGTGCTTACCCACCGTGAAGTCGAGGTTGTTCGAGAGCTCGAGCATTCGCGTCGTGCCTTCGTTCGAGATGCCGGCGCCGCCGCGGCTGAACGCGTCGATGACGATGATGGCGGGCAGGTCGGAGACCGACGACGAGGCGGTCGCCTCCTGGTTGAACTCGACGCGAAACTGGTTGAGGCTCGCCTTGCCCAGGATGCTCTGCACCGATACGCGCACCTGGTGCTCGTCGTTCGAACGGGTGTAGGCACGCTCCATCAGGCTGAAGTCGCCGACGCCCAGATTGCTGCGCATGTTCTCCGACCGCTGGTATTCGAACCTGAAGGTCTGGCTCTGCGAGAACGCGTGCTCCATGCCGACGGTGAGGTTGGTCTGCTCGAAGGGACGCCTCACCTGGTCGGCAATGCGCCCGTCCGGTGTAAGCGCGACGATGGTGCCGGAGTCGAACGACCGGTTGCCGCCGACGTTGAAGCGGAACGAGGTCTTGCCCTTGACGAGGGGGCCGCGCAGTCCGACGTTGAAGCGGCGAAACTGCTCGGGCGTCTGCGTCTCCGCGAACGCATTCCGTGCGTTGAGGACGTCGCTGCGCAGCCCGAGGTTGGCGTTGAGGCTCCACGACGTCAGGCCGGGCCGCGTGATGATCTCGACCCGCGTTCGCCCGGCGTCGTGGTTGTCGGCCGAGAAGGAATTGTTGCGGAACCGGATCTGCTGGATCTCATCTCGGCTCGGCAGGCGCCCGCCTTGAAAGCCGTCCACCTGAAACACCGCCCCCGCCCCGCCGGTCAGCGCTTCGAGCTGCGCCTGCAGCTCGTCTGGATCATCAGACAGCTCCGCGATCTGATTCTCTTCGAGCACCGTCGTCATCGAGTTGCCGCGAGTGTCATCGGCAGACAGATCGCTAACGACCACTTCTTCCTCTACGCCCGCGATCGCCAGCGTGATCTCCTGGTTGTTGTTGCCGCGGCGCAGCGTCACCGTACCGTCGAAAGGCACGAAGCCCGGGAACTCCGCGTGAATCGCGACCGGGCCCAGCGTGAGCACCGGCACCGTCAACACACCGCGATCGTCGGTGGCGAGCTGCGCCGGTGCACCACCGGCTGGCGTGACCGTAACGCTCGCCGCCGGAAGTCCCGCGCCGGAGATGTCGACAACAGTGATGCGAAGCTGCGCCTGCTGGTTCTGGCTCGCTTGTGCGAAGGCCGGCGGTGCCGCCACGAGCAAGGCAAACAGGAGCGCCGTGAAGAGGCGAGGCATGCGGGTCATTGGGTGAACACGTCCGATTTGAACGACGGGTTGAGCTTGTAGCCCTTGACGGTCCATTCCTCGATGGTGCGGCCGTTCGCCCCCCGGGTGATGTGATGCGGCAGCTTGATGCCGTTTACCGTCTTGTACTCGCCAAGCGTCATCTGCTGCGTCGCGGGTGGTACCTGCCGCGGCGACCCCTGATCGTCGCCGCGGCCACGCCGGCCGCCAGGGCCCGCGGCACCCTGCCAGGTCACCATCAGCGGCATGCGAGAGGCCTGATCGAGAAACAGCCGAATCGGCGCGCCTTGTGCCGGCGTGATCTCGACGACATCCGCCTTGCCGTCGGGAGACTCCGCGATGCCGACCCACGCGACGGGTGCATCAGTGTCGAGCAGCCACATGAGGGTGAACCGCGACAAATCGGCCTGACGCGTGCGCCGCTGAAATTCTTTGATCTGAGCCGGGTCGATCGCGCGGGCGGCCGACGGCGGCGCACCGGCAGCCTGGCCGGCCTGATCTCGTCCACGTCCGCCAAATCCGCGACCGCCGCCTCGGCCAAACCCGCCGAAGCCTCCCGCACCGCTGTTCTCATCCCACACGTCCGCGCCGTTCAAGACCTCGGTGCGAACGATCGCGGGACCGCCTCCAGGCAGACTGAGGTCTTCGTCGCGCCGCATCTTGCCTGGGCGCTCGATCCGGATCTCGAGTTCGCCCCCGAGTATGTTCTGCCCCGCCGTGCGCTTGAAGTCGCTCTTCATTTCCAGCGTTTTCACGTCGCGAAGCTTGTCTTCACCACCCAGGGCGGCGCGCGCTTCCGACAGCAGCGACGCCCCCTTGGCTGCGTCCTGCGCGTGGGCATCGCCCGCGCTCGCGAGCAACAGGATGACGATGACGAGCGATCGAGAGTGACGAAGTTTCATGCAAGTCCCATTGTTCGCGGCTTTCCGCCTCACGTGATTAAGTAGGGGCAAAGAGATTGTTAAGAATGTAAAACCTTTAATTTCAGATATTTACGACAATTCTGCCCGTGCTATATTTTGCCTCGTGAAGATCGCGCGCCCGTCGGCGCTCACCCTTCTGACGCTGGCGTTGCTCATCCTGTTGCCAGCGCTCGCGGTGCTGCAATACCGCTGGGTTGGGCAAGTCAGCGATGCGGAGCGCGATCGAATGGAACGCAATCTCCGCACCGCCGCGTCTCAGTTCCGCAGGGCGTTTGACGGCGAAGTCATCCGGGCCGTCAACGGACTTCGCGTGGACGCCACGACCGTGCGCGAAAACGCGTGGTACCGCTACGCCGATCGGTACACGTCGTGGCTCGACACGGCCGAGCATCCCGGAATCGTCGCCGCTGTATTCCTGGTTGATGAGGATCAGGGTGCACTACGTCTGCGCAGATGGAATCCCGCGTCCAATGACTTCGACGAGATCGGCTGGCCTGCCGAGCTCTCCGGTTGGCGGCCGCGCTTCGAGCAGGACCGCGGGTCGTTTGCTGCCCGGCAGCCCGGCGGCCGCGTTCGCTTTCCTGACGATGATGCTCTCGTCGCAACGCCATTGATCAACACGCCACCGCGTCTGGGCGAGCGGCGTGAGCGGACGCCACCCGTGTTCGGTTTCACCGTCGTGCAATGGGACATGGGGTACGTCCGCGGCGAGTTCCTGCCCGCCCTGAATGAAAGTCATTTCACCAACTCGGACGGCGATCGCTACCGTGTGGCTGTCGTGGACGGCCAGGATCCGTCGCGGGTGATTTACCAGTCGGACCTGTCGGCCCCTGTGGACACCTCGAATCCGGATGCGAGTGAGCCGCTCCTGGGCGGCCCGCCGAACATGCGCGGCGGCGACGGGCGGCGGGGCCTTCGGTTCCGTGTTCCGGGTGCTGGGGTTCCAGGTTTCGGGGTTCCGGGCGCTGGCGGCGGACGGGAGCGCGGAGGACGTGAGTTCGCGCGCTGGGCGCTGCTCGTCCAGCACCAGAGCGGATCGCTCGAGGCCGCCGTGACCCGCGTACGACGCAGAAACCTCGGCATCAGTTTCGGCGTGTTGATGCTGCTGACCGTCAGCGTCGGCCTGCTCACCCTCTCGTCGCGCCGCGCCGAGCGCCTCGCGCGTCAGCAGATGGAATTCGTCGCCGGCGTGTCACACGAGCTGCGGACGCCTGTCGCCGTGATTCGTTCGGCCGCCGAGAACCTCTCGCAGGGCGTGGTCGGATCCGGCGACCGCGTCAAGCAGTACGGCCAGGCGATCGAGACCGAAGCGCGCCGCCTCGGTGACATGGTCGAACGGGTGCTGCAGTACGCGGGGATCGCCTCGGGCGTCGGACTCGCGTCGCGAACGCCGCTTCAGCCGGCGGCGGTCATCGACTCGGCGGTTCAGGCCATGCAGGCCGCCGGGCCCGCGAAGGTCGAGCGCCACGTCGATGCGGATCTGCCACTCGTGGTGGGCGATCCCGCGGCCCTGCGATCGGCCGTCGAGAATCTCATTTCAAACGCGGTGAAGTACGGCGGACCTGATGGGTGGGTCGGCATCCGCGCCGAGCGAGGCCCCAGCAGCCGGCGTCCGGAGGTGCTCATCACCGTGGAGGATCGCGGACCCGGCATTCCGGGCGAAGAGCTGCCGCACATCTTCAGTGCGTTCTATCGCGGCCAGAACGCCATCGTCCAGCAGATCCAGGGCAACGGGCTGGGGCTGGCGCTGGTGCAGCAGATCGTCTCGGCTCACGGCGGGCGCGTGACGGTGTCGACGCGACCCGGCGCCGGAAGCGCCTTCACGATCCACCTGCCGGTACAATCCTAGCCGTGGAGCGTCAGGCACGCCGTCTCCTTCTCGTCGAAGACGAGCCCGGTCTCGTCATGACGCTCACCGATCGGCTCACCGCCGAAGGGTACGACGTGCAGACGGCGACCGAGGCGCCGGCAGGACTCGAGGCCTCGCTCAACGGCAGGTTCGACGTCATCCTCCTCGATGTCATGCTTCCCGGGGGAAGCGGACTCGACATCTGCCAGGCCATCCGCCAACGCGGCATCCAGACGCCGGTCCTCATGCTGACCGCCCGCGGCCAGGTCATCGATCGCGTCGTCGGCCTCAAGCTTGGCGCGGACGACTATCTCGTGAAGCCGTTCGAGATGGCGGAGCTCCTCGCGCGGATCGAGGCGCTGCTGCGGCGCAGCGCCACGCCGCCGCAGCAGGCCGAGGCATTTCGGTTCGGCGACATCGCCGTCGATTTCCGGCGCGCCGAGGTGACCAAGGGGGAGACGATGCTCGCGCTGTCGGCGCGCGAGTTCAAGCTGCTGAAGTACTTCATCGAGCACCGCGGCGCCGCGCTCTCGCGCGACGAGCTGCTCAACGAAGTCTGGGGTTACACGGCCATGCCTTCCACGCGCACCGTCGACGTGCACGTGGCGTGGCTGCGGCAGAAGCTCGAGGACAATCCTCGGCACCCGCAGCACATCCTCACCGTCCACGGTTTGGGGTATAAATTCGCCGGGTAGCGACTATCGTCCAAAGAGGACGATCCGCAAAAGTGGGCGGCCCAGACGGCGCTGACCTGGTCTTTTCATTAGCAGTTTCACGATTTTGTCAGGTACGCCCCTTGCTCGACTCTGACACGCAAGGGAGCATCTGTAGTCATGGACATCAGCAAGGGCACCGTAGGAATTCTGGCCGCTGTCTGCCTCACGGCTGGGGCGGCAGGGGCCTACCTGGCTGGCCGAGGCAGCGGGCCAGCCACGGAGCCGACCTCGCAGGCGCAGGCTATCAGCCCCGATCCCTCGATCGCGGCCAGCGAAGGGAGCGTCGAGCAGTCGGAGGGTGTGATCGCCGAAGGCCCGACGGCCGACACCGTGGAGCCGCGCTCGGTCGCGCCGGCCCGGCCCGCGCCGGCACCGCGCCGCGCTGCACCGCCTGCGGCGGCTCCTCAGAGCGTGCCCAGGTCAACTGCGGGACGCGTGGCGAGCGCGCCGGAGCCTGTCGTCGAACAACCGGTGTATGTCCCGCGTGAAGAGGCGCGGGTCGCGACGCCGCCCGCGATCGAGCCAGTACGCACGTTCGAACCCGAGCCGGCACGTGCTCCCGAGCCGCCGGAGCCCCAGTTCGAAGAGCTGATCGTGTCGGCCGACTCCGTGGTCGGCCTCGAAGTTGAAACGTCGATCACCAGCGAGAGCGCCCGCGTCGAGGATGCCGTCGTCGCGCGCGTGACGCGCGACGTCAGGGTGGGCGATCGCGTGGCGATTCCCGCCGGCTCGAAGGCCCACGGTGAAGTGACGCTCGTCGAGCGGGGCGGGCGGCTCCGCGATCGCGCGCGTCTCGGCATCCGGTTCACGTCGGTCGTCCTCGCGGACGGCACGCGGGTGCCAATCGAAACCGAAACCATCTACCGCGAAGGCAGCGGACCGGGCAACGAGAGCGCGGCGAAGATCGGCGGCGGCGCGATTGGCGGCGCCATCATCGGCGGTATTCTCGGGGGCGCCAGGGGGGCGATTATCGGCGGTACCGCAGGCGCCGGCGCTGGCACCGCGGCGGTCATGGCGGGCGGGCGCAACCCGGCGACGCTGCCGACAGGCACCCCTGTGACGGTGCGTGTCGCCAAGCCGGCGACAGTGACGGTCGAGAAGTAGGGTCAGGAGTAAGATCGCGCGCAGGAGTGACTATGACCAACCGATTCTTGCTCGCGACCGCCGTGGCTCTTTCGTTGACGATCACGCTCGCCGGACAGGTACAGAAGAAGGAGCTCCCCGGCGTCCGCAACTACTCGCGCGTCGACGCCACCGTCGGCTGCGGAGGCGCGGTTGATCCCGCCGCCATGGCGGGACTCCAAAAAGAAGGCTACGTCTCGGTCATCAACCTGCGCCTCGCCAACGAAGAGGGCGCGGACGTCGACGCAGGACGCGCCGCCGCGCAGTCGGCAGGCCTCAAGTACATCCACCTTCCCTTCAATGCGGCGATGCCCGACACCAAGGTTGTCGACAGCTTCCTCGCGGCCGTGGGTGACAAGGTCAACCAGCCCGTCTTCATCCATTGCGGCTCGGCGAACCGTGTCGGCGCGGTGTGGATGATCAAGCGCGCGCTCAAGGACGGCTGGACGATCGATCGCGCACGCGCCGAGGCTGAAGCAATCGGTCTCAGCAGTCCGCAACTGACCGCGTTCGCCACCACCTACATCAACGCCCACCGCTGACGTGCCCGGTTCCTAGTTCCGGATGGAGCCGTCAGAGTTCCGCCGCCACGGGCACGCGCTCGTTGACTGGATCGCGGAGTATCTGTCGGGGACGGAGAAGTACCCCGTGCTGCCGCGCGTCTCGCCGGGAGACGTCCGCAACGCGCTGCCCGCGTCGGCGCCCGAGCGTGGTGAATCCTTCGACGCGATCGTCGCGGACTTCGAGCGCGTGCTCGTTCCGGCGCTGACCCACTGGAATCATCCTGGCTTCATGGCGTACTTCGCGAGCAGCGCGAGCGCGCCCGGCGTGCTCGCCGAGTTCCTCGCCGCGGCGCTCAACCAGCAGGCCATGCTCTGGCGCACGTCGCCGGCGTCCACCGAGCTCGAGGAAGTGGCGCTGGGATGGCTGCGCGACCTGATGGGGCTTCCTGAGGCCTTCGAAGGCGTGATCTATGACACCGCTTCAATCTCGAGCCTGCACGCACTCGCGGCGGCGCGCGAGGCGTCGGTGCCAGGCGTGCGGAACGAAGGGCTCGCCGGCCGTGGCGAGCTGCCAGGGCTCAGTGTCTACTGCTCCGAGCATGCGCACTCGTCCATCGACAAGGCGGTGATCCTGCTTGGGCTCGGACACCGCGCTCTGCGCCATGTGCCGGCCGACGATCGCTTTCGCATGCGCGTCGACGCGCTGCGGGAGGCGATTGCGGAAGACCGCGCAGCCGGCCTCATTCCGGTCGCAGTGGTCGCCACGGCCGGAACGACATCGACGACCAGCGTCGATCCCATACGGGATATCGCGGATGTCTGCCGGCGCGAAGGCATCTGGCTGCATGTCGACGCCGCCTATGCGGGTGTCACCGCGATCATGCCGGAACACCGGATCCATTTCGATGGCTGGGAGGACGCAGACTCCATCGTCGTCAACCCGCACAAATGGCTGTTCACGCCGATGGATCTCAGCGCCTTTTACTGCCGCCGCATGGACGTCGTGAGACAGGCGTTCTCACTGGTGCCGGAGTACCTGCGGACGGCGGAAGGCTCGCGCGGCGTCCACAACCTCATGGATACCGGAATCCAACTTGGCCGGCGGTTCAGGTCTCTCAAACTGTGGATGGTGCTTCGGCATTTTGGCGCCGATGGCGTGCGCGCGGTGCTGGCTGAGCACATCCGTCTGGCCCGACTCTTCTCGACGTGGGTGGACGCCGACCCCGAATTCGAGCGCCTCGCACCGGTGCCTTTTAGTGTCGTCTGCTTCCGCGCGCGGCCCCGCGCGATGGCCAACGCGTCAATTGCAGAGTTCGACGCGTTCAACGAGCAGTTGCTCGACGCGGTCAACGCGTCAGGTGAGGTCTTCCTGTCGCATACGCGATTAAACGGGGTGGTGGCACTTCGCGTGGCCATAGGCCATCTCAACACCGCAGAGCGCCACGTCGCACGAGCCTGGCAGTTGCTGCGCGAGCATGCCGATCAGCTTCTCTCGTCGCGCCGTCGTTAAGGCCCTGCAAATTCTACGTTCGTTTCAGCTCGTCCGGCATTGCGGGCACCTCGCTTGCACACCTCAAGGCCGGAGACGAGCTGTCGCGAACACGCGACAGCCTGAGGAGGACGGTCGTGCTGGTGCATTCACCGGCCGCGGCGCGCGCCGACTGGTTGCTCACGCCAGGCCTGGGCACCACCTTTGGCGCCGACACCAATGGAAACGAACACTTCACCTACGGCGCGTCGCTCGGTTGGATGGGCGCCGGCATCATGGGGTGGGAGGCAGATTTTTCGTACACGCCGGAATTCTTCGAGGGGAGCGACGGCGATTTCGACTTCACGGGTGACAGCAACGTGGTGACAGCGATGGCCAATGCCATCATCGGCGTCCCGGTGGGCGGTCAGACCGGTGGCGGCGTCCGGCCCTATTTCGCCGCGGGACTCGGGTTGCTCCAGAGGGAAGTCTCGAGCGATGACGCGCTGTTCACCATCAATAACAACGAGTTCGATCTCGGCGTCGGCAACTTCGATTTCTGGAAAGCCACGGCGGGCGTCACGTTCCGCTGGTAGTAGGCAGTCGCGCAGTAGGCCGGCGTAGGCAGTCGTGCTGCCTACCGCCTACTGCGAACTTCCCGCGTCACGGCTTTATCCTCCACACTTCCTTCCACTGATCTCCATCGGCTTCGAGCGCGACGCATCCGTGCAGCGGAAAGTCGAATGCGGGCGGGTCGGCGGCCGTGCCGCAGAGCAGGTGCAGCAATGCCGGCAGGTGCGGCATGTGGCCGACGACCATGATCGATCGCGTTTCGCCGGCGAGCTGGTCGCGCATCCATGAGGGCGGATCGTCGGATTGCAGGCCTCGCGCGGCGCCAAAGGCCGCCAGTGGATTGCACGCACGCCAGTAGGCCTCCGCCGTCTGCCGCGCTCTCAGCTTCGGGCTGTGCCAGACGACGTCCGGCTTGACGCCGCGGTCGCGGGCCTCGCCGGCGAGTCGCGCCACAGCAAGCCGGCCCGACTCCGACAACGGGCGCATCGAGTCCTCGCCGGGGCCGACTGCGTGACCGTGATGCACGAGGTAAACCATTGGTGATTTCCGCAACCTGGCAGCGTTTCTCCGTAGCCGTGGGCCGGGCCTTGTCAGGCCGGCCTTTCGAGTTCTATACTGTTGTGTTTCGGGCGCGCGGCGATTTCACCGACTTGATGGGCCGCGTCGCTGGTGTAGAAGAGCTGCACCGGCAACCCATACTATCTAAGTCGCGAAGCCTGGGCCCGCGACCAATTCGCTGGCCCTTTTTCTTTTTAGGAGCACCATGTCCCGCTACATCTTCAGCTCAGAATCGGTGTCCGAGGGACATCCCGACAAGGTCTGCGATTACATCTCGGATTCGGTCCTCGACGCCTGTCTCGAGCAAGATCCGCAGAGCCGCGTGGCCTGCGAAACGTTGTGCAAGAGCGACACGGTGGTGCTCGCCGGTGAGATCACGACCAACGCGAAGCTCGATTACGAGAAGATCGTCCGCGCGGCGGTCAAGGAGATCGGATACACCGATCGCAGCGAGCCCTTCTGCGACACGACGCTCAAGGTGATCTCGCTCCTGACCCGGCAGTCGAACGAGATCTCGCAGGGCGTGACGGCGACGACGAGCCAGAGCGGCGACCAGGGTGCCGGCGACCAGGGCATCATGTTCGGCTACGCCACGAGCGAGTCTCCCGAGCTCATGCCGCTGCCCATTCTCCTCGCCCACAAGCTCACCAAGGGACTGTCCGACGATCGCAAGGCCAACAAGGTCAACTGGCTGCGCCCCGACAACAAATCGCAGATCTCGGTGCTCTACGAGGGCAACGAGCCGAAGGAAGTCACCGCGGTCGTCGTCTCGACCCAGCACTCGCCTGAAGCCGACCAGAAGAAGATCACGGAGTACGTCCGCGAAGAACTTGGCCCGCGCATGCTGGGCGCGTGGTGGAGGCCGGACGTGACGCTCTTCGTCAATCCGACCGGCAGCTTCACCCACGGCGGTCCCTCCGCGGACGCCGGCGTCACCGGCCGCAAGATCATCGTTGACAGCTACGGCGGCGCCGGGCGCCACGGTGGCGGCGCGTTCAGCGGCAAGGATCCGTCGAAGGTCGATCGCAGCAGCGCCTACTACTGCCGCTACGTGGCCAAGCAGGTGGTGGCGTCAGGGCTGGCGTCGAAAGCCGAAATCCAGGTGGGCTACGCCATCGGAATGGCGAAGCCGGTGTCGGTCAAGGTCGAGACATTCGGTACCGGCGACGAGCGCGCCGCCGCCGAGTTCGTGATGGCCGCGTTCGACTTCCGCCCGCGCGCGATCATCGACCGCTTCGACCTGCTGCGGCCCATCTACCGCAGCACGACCAACTACGGTCACTTCGGTCGGCCCGGACTTCCGTGGGAAGTTGTGGAAAAGGCAGTCGCGGTAGCCAAGTAGGGGTGAGTCTCTGAGGCCGGCCTTCGGGCTGGCCTTCAGAAGAATTCGTACCAGCGCCGCGGGCGGTCGCCGACCGCCTTCTGCACCTCGCCCACCTGCGCGGCCACCTGCTGCGCCTGCGGTTCCGCCACACCGATCGACACGAGTATCGACTGCAGGTCGTTCTGCAGCGTCTCCACCTGCCGCTCGCTCAATTCACGCGCGGCGACAGTCGTCCAGAGGCTGTGCGCCAGCCGCTGGCCGGCCTGCTCGTTCACCGTCTTGCCGACCAGTACGTTCGACGTCCGCCGCGTCAGCTCGTTCACGGCCGGCATCTCGTCACTCTGGCGCGGGTACTTTCCGAGATCGTGGGCAAGGTCCTCGGGCCCGGCGGGATCCCGCCTCGCCACGTTCTGCAGGTCGTGCGAGATGTCCAGAAGCTCGTTCTGGATTTCCGCATTGACCGGCGGCATCGGACCGTCCGCCTGGCGGCACGCTCCAAGCGCCAGCGCGCTCACGAGAATGATTGCGTAATGAACCGTCGATTTCATGAGATGAGGGTGACGCAAGGACGAAGCGGCTGTCAAGAACGGGGCGCCTCGCGCTCCATCGCTGTCACGGCGGTGGCCTTGACGACCGCCCAGACGTAGGCGTCGTCGTGCAGCCCGAGCGCATCCCCCGCCGCCCGCGTCACGAGCGCCGTCAGCGGAAAGCCGCAGTCGAGCGTCACCCGCAATATCCCGCCGTCGGCGGCGACCGCGACGATCCGCCCGCGCCACTGATTCTGCGCGCTGACGCCTGCCGGCTCGTCCCGTGACAGCGTGACGTCCTCCGCCCGGATGCAGACGTCCACCGGCGAGCCCGGCGCGGCGGCGCCCTGCGCATGGACGACGCTGGTGCCGACGCGGATGCTCAACAAGCCGCCGGACGCCTCGAGAACGACTCCCGCCGCCACGGTTTCGATGCCCACCAGACGAGCGACGTCGGCGTTGACCGGACTGGCGAATACATCGCGGGTCAGCCCTGACTGCACGATCCGTCCCTGTTCGACGACCAGTATCCGCTCCGCGAGCGCAATCGCGTCGTGACGATCGTGCGTGACAACGTAGGTCGGAATGTCGAGGCGGTTGAGAAAGCGCTTGAGGCCCGGACGAATCTCGTCGCGCGTCGGGCCATCGAGCGCCGCCAGCGGCTCGTCGAGCAGCAGCAGCCTCGGGCGCCGGCTGATCGCGCGGGCCAGCGCGACGCGCTGCTGCTGGCCACCGGACAGTTGTCGCGGGTAGCGGTCTTGGAGGCCGCCAAGCTGAAACTCCTCGAGCAGCTCGCGGACTCGAGCGCCCTGTGCCTGGCGCTCTTCGTCGTGCAGCGCAAACAGCATGTTCTGCTCGACCGTCATGTGCGGAAAAAGGGCGTAGTCCTGGAACATGAAGCCGATGCGGCGCCGCTCCGGTGGCAGGTTGATCCCCCGGCTCGCGTCGAACCACGGCTGTGCGCCGTACGCGATGGTGCCCGTTTCCGGTCGCTCGAGTCCGGCGAGGCAGCGAAGGATGGTGGTCTTCCCGCTGCCCGATCGTCCAAGCAGCACCGTCACCGCGGGACGCTCGAGCGGTTGTGAAAACGCGGCGCGGATCGTCGTACCTGAGGCGAACCGCTTCTCGAAATCGACTGACAGCACGCGGCCTCAGATCGGCACGACGCGGCGCTGCGCCCAGTACAGGAGCGTCAGCACCGAGAAGGCGAGGAGCACGAGGACGAACGACGCCTCGCTCGCCGCGCTGTAATTCAGCGCCTGCACGTCGTCATAGATCGCCAGCGCGATCGTCCGGGTGACGCCGGGAATGTTTCCCCCGACCATCAGGACGACGCCGAACTCTCCGACCGTATGAGCGAAGGCGAGTACCACGCCCGCGAGGAGGCCAGGCCACGCGAGCGGAACGGTGACACTCGCAAACGTGCGCATGGGCGAGGCGCCAAGGCAGCGCCCCGCATCGATCAACCGGCGATCGACGGCGGCGAATCCCGAGGCGAACGGCCGAACGGCGAAGGGCAGGTTGTAGACCACGGAGGCGATCACGATGCCCGCGAAGGAAAACGGAAGGGTGGAGTCTGCGACCGCGGCGTACGCGCGTCCGAGCGGCGACGCGGGTCCCATGCCCATCAGCAGATAGAAGCCGAGAACCGTGGGTGGAAGCAGCAACGGGAGCGCCACCAGCGCGTCCACGAGCGGCCGCCACCGCGCGGAGGTCGTCGCCAGCCAGTACGCCAGCGGGATGCCGATGACGGCCAGAATGACCGTCGTCACGAGCGCGAGCTTCAGCGTGAGCCAGACCGCGGTAGCGTCCATGTCAGTTCCCCGGCAACACGAAGCCGAACTTCGTGAGGATCGTCCTGGCTTCGGCCGATTCCAGGAAGCGGCGGAGGAGATTGGCCGCGCCTGGATCGCGCGCGGCTTTCAGAACCAGGCCACCCTGTTCCATCACCGGATGCGCGTCGCGGGGAATCTCCCAGTACCGCCCTTTGGCGCGCATCGGCGGCGCGAGCGCGAGCGATCGGGCGATGATGCCGATGTCTGCCGCGCCGCTCTCGGCGAACTGGGCCGCCTGGGCCACGTTCTCGCCGAATACGAACTTCGGGCGTACCCGATCGAGGAGTCCCGCGGACCTCAGCGCCGCCTCGGCCGCGCGGCCGTACGGCGCGTGCAGCGGGTTCGCGATCGCCACGTGGCGAATCGACGCGTCCTTCAGCGCCTCCATCCCAAGCCGCTCCACCTGGAGTGGCGACCGCTGCGGAACCCACAGCACGATCTGTCCAATGGCGTAGAGGAACGCGCCTTCCGGCGAGGCGGCGCCCTTCGCGATCAGATCGCGCGGGTAGCTCATGTCGGCCGAGAGAAACATGTCGAACGGTGCGCGCTGCAGGATCTGCGCGTGATAGGTGCCCGACGATCCGTAGGCCACGGCGACGCGAATGTCGCGGTGCTGCGCCTCGAATGCCTTGACGATCTCGCTCAGTGCGAATTGCAGATCCGCCGCTGCCGCCACGCGGACGACGCGAGCCGGCCCCCGCGCCGCCTGCCCGCCCAACGCGTCAGCGGAGATCGCCACCAGCAGCGCGACGGCCAGGTTCCACACGACCTTCCGAACCATCTGTATAATTTAGTATGATTCGAGCCGATCTAGTGATCGTATCGAGGCTATTTACACAATGGCACTTCTGACCCCCCGGCGCGCGGCGGATCGGCTCGGCGTGAGCTATTCGACCTTCAAGCAGTGGATCTACCGCGGTACCGTGCGGACGTCGCGCACCGGCGGCGGGCATCACCGCATCGCCGACGCCGAGATCGATCGCCTGCTCGCGTCGCAAGGCAGGGTCCCCGACGCGCCGAAGGCCGGAAAACGGCCCGTGGGCGTTCTCGTCGCGCTGAGCGGGCGCAACCAGCTCCGGGGGGTGATCGAGGAGGTGCGCGTCGAAGGCCTGCTGGCTCAGGTGAGACTGCGGATTGGCGACCAGCGGCTCACCGCCGTGATCACCCGCGACGCGGTGGACGAGCTGAAGCTCACACGCGGGCAAGCCGCCCTGGCGGTCATCAAGTCAACCGAGGTCATGATTGCCCGGGAGCAGGAATGACAACTTGCGAGCCCCGAAGCTTTCGGGTTAGCCTTGTAGCCTCAATGGTCAGCGTCCTTCATCACGCGCATCGCCATCATCACGGCGGCCACGGCTGCCCGGCAGGACTGCGCGCGCTCAGGGACTAGGACCACAGACCAGAAACCCAGACACGCATGCGGCCCCGCCGGTAAGAGTGGCGGGGTTTTTTGTTGTACGGGCCGGCTCGAGCCGGCCCCCACGGCGGGCGGTTACATGGATTTTGCAAAACTTGATGGCTTGATTCCGGCGGTCGTGCAGGACCACGTCAGCGGCGAAGTGCTGATGGTGGGCTTCATGAACGCCGAGGCGTGGGACGTGACGCGACGCACCGGCTACGTGACCTTCTTCAGCCGCACCCGCAACACGCTCTGGACCAAGGGTGAGACGTCTGGTAACCGGCTGGCCGTGCGCGATGTCCTCATCGACTGCGACGAGGACACGCTGCTCGTCAAGGCCGAGCGCCTCGGCGACGGCAACGTGTGCCACACCGGCGAGCGGACCTGCTTTTATACGCGCGCGGAGGGCGTGACGATTCCATGAAGCTCAAACTCGGCATCCCCAA
>CANIBQ010000045.1 GCA_947465645.1 Acidobacteriota bacterium
CCTCTCCCTGGAGAGGGTGGTAATAGAGGTTCGACGTGTGCAGGAGCGTCGCCGCCTGGTCGGCAATCGCCGCGGCGAGACCCGGGTGCGCGTGGCCGAGCGACGCGACGCCGATTCCCGAAATGAAGTCGAGGTATTCCTTTCCCTCGCTGTCGTAGAGGAACGTGCCCCTGCCCCGCACGAAAGCCACCGGCTGACGCCGGTAGGTCTGCAGCACGTGCTGCGATTCGCGCGCCTTGATGTCGTCCAGTGTCACCGTCATCGCACCACCTGCGTGCAGCCGGCGAGCGGCGCCCGGGCGCCGGCCAGCGTGTCGAGTTGCACTTCCCGTCCATTGGCGATCAGGACGTCGCCCACGCCCCGTCGAAGCGCCGCCCGGCATGCTTCGAGCTTGGCAACCATTCCTTTGTTGGCCGTGCCCGCCTTGATCATTCGAGCCGCGCCCCGCGCGCTCAACTGCGCGATGGTCTGGCCCTCGCCGTCGAGCACCCCGGACGTACCGCCCGCGATCACGAGCCGCCGGGCTCCGACTTCGGCCGCCAGGTGCGACGCCAGCGTATCGGCGTTGACGTTCAGCAACTGGCCGTTCCTGGTGGCGCCGATGCAGGCGATGACCGGGATATAGCCACGCGCCAGAAGGTCGGTCACCAGTTGCGGCGTGCCGTTATTCACGGGCGAGCCGACCAGCCCGAGATCCACCTTCGGCCCTGCCACGCTGACCATCGGTGCCGCACGGCGCAGCGTGACGACCGACGCATCGGCACCCGTCAGGCCGACCGGTCGCGCGCCGGCGCCGCGGATGGCCGCGACCAGGCGCGTGTTGATCGCTCCGGCGAGTACCGAGACCACGACGTCGAGCGTGCGCTCGTCGGTCACGCGCAAGCCGTCGACCTGGTGCTTGGGGATCCCGGCGGTCGCCAGCGCGGCGTCGATCTCGCGTCCGCCTCCGTGGACGACGACCAGCGCCGACGTGCGCGCGAGCGCCGCGATCGCTTTCGCGACGCGCCGCACGTCGGCCGGCTGCTCGAGCAGCTCGCCGCCCAGCTTGAGGACCAGCGTGTTCTTCCGCGGCTTCACAGCAATCCTGTGGGCTCATCGAGGCCGAGCACGATGTTCAGATTCTGCACGCCCTGTCCGGCGGCGCCCTTGAGCAGGTTGTCGAGTACCGAGACCAGCACGACCCGGCCGGTCGGTTCATCGACCTTCCAGCCGATGTCGCAGAAGTTGGTGTACGCGACGTGCTTGATCTCCGGGAGCGCGGCGCCAGTCAGCCGAACGAACGGCGCCGACTCATAGGCGCGCTGCAGCGCCTCGCTCACCTGTGCCTCGGTCGTCCCGCGGCGCAGCGTGCCGTAGATCGTCTCGAGGATCCCGCGATCGAGCGGCACCAGGTGCGGCACGAACGTGACCGGCCGCTCGAGCTCCTGCTCGATCTCCGCGGTGTGACGGTGCGAGAAGATCCCGTAGGCCGCGACGCTGCCGTGGTTCTCGCAGAAGTGCGTGCGCTCGCTCGGCGTCTTGCCGGCGCCGGAGACACCCGACTTCGCGTCTACGACAACCGGGCCCTCGAGGATGCCGGCGTCGGCGAGCGGCTGAAGGGCCAGCAGCGCTGCTGTCGGGTAACACCCGGGGCACGACACCAGCTTCGCGTCGCGAATAGCGTCCGCGTCGCGCTCAGGCAACCCGTAGACAACCCCTGCAGGGAGCGCAGCAGTCGCGGGATACCAGCGCAGGCGGTCGGCGTCGTTGCGAATGCGGAACGCCCCGGACAGGTCGATGACGCGGACGCCGCGCTGCAGCAGCGCCATGCCGATCTCGGCCGATGCCGCCTCGGGGAGCGCCAAGAACACGATGTCGGCGTCCGCGGCCAGCCGGTCGACGTTGAGCGGCGTGACCTCGCCGTCCCAGATGCGCGCGAGCGCCGGCATCGGCCGCGGCGCGCTCGTTGCCCCGGACGACATCGCCGCCGTCAGCGTCACCGCCGGGTGCCGCGCCAGCAGGCGCACGAGCTCCTGGCCGGCATAGCCGGTGGCGCCGGCAATCGCCACGCGCGTGCGGGCCGCCGGGGCGGCAGGAGTCTGGTCGACACCGCTCTGAGTGACGCTGCGAGGGACTGCTATGGCCATGGTTGCGAATGGGACAAGAGAATATTTATACAGTTTGATGCATAAACAGTCAAGCGTTGATGTATCCTAGGAAGCTGGTCGTACCCGCGCGGGCTGAAGCCCACGCGGCAGCCACCGAGAACCTTATGAAGGCGCGCCGCCAGTCGGTGATTCTCGACCTCGTTCAGCGCGAGCCGGTGCGCAACCAGGAGCAGTTGCGCCGGCGCCTGCGCGCCGAGGGCTTCAACGTCACGCAGGCGACGCTCTCGCGCGACATCCGCGAGATGGGGCTGGTCAAGGGTGGTGAGGCCGCGGCCTACCAGTCTCCCGCGCAGCCCGGGCGCAACGGCGAGGCGGCCAAGTCGATGCTGCACCGGGCGCTCGGCGATTACCTGACCCGCGTGGATCGTGTGCAGCAGCTCGTGCTGCTGCGCACCGGCCCCGGCCAGGCGCAGTTGCTCGGCGTCGCGCTCGACAGCGCGCGGCTTCCGGAGCTCGTGGGGACCATTGCCGGCGACGACACGATTCTCGCCATCGCCCGTGACGCCCGCCGCGCCCGGGCGCTCGTGAAGCGGCTCGAAGGGCTTGCAGGAGAGGGATGACAGAGAGCAGAGACACAGGTAGAGAGCACATCGTGCTGGCCTACTCGGGCAGCCCGGCCACGTCCGCGGCTATCCGCTGGATCGCGGACAAGTATGCCGCCGACGTCGTGACACTCACGCTCGACCTCGGCGCGGGCGGGGAGTTGCAGGAGATCCACGAGCGCGCGCTGGCACTTGGCGCGGTGCGCGCGCACGTCATCGACGTCCGCGAGGAGTTCGCGGATGGCTACCTGCTCCCGGCCCTGCAGGCTGGCACGCTGAACCCCGGCGCCGCCACGCTCAAGGCGCTCGCGAGGCCGATCATCGCGAAGAAGCTCGTGGAGATTGCGCGCATTGAACGCGCGATGACGGTTGCCCACGGCGCCGCGTCAGATTCCGGCCTCGACACCCTCATTCACGCACTCGCACCGGGCCTGCGCGTGGTCGGCCGTTCGGAAGGACCGACGGCGGACAACGGCGCGGATGTCGAGATCACGTTCGACCATGACGTCCCGGTCGCGATCAACGGCGTCCCGATGTCATTGACCGAGCTCATCGAAAGCCTCACCGTGATCGCCATGCAGCACGGATGTGCCGGCGCGAAGGACTTCGTCGGCGCGCCCGCCATCGCGGCGCTCCAGGCCGCGTTCAACGCCAGGAACCGCGAAGAGATCACCTGCGTCGTGCGCGTGAAGCTGCAGCACGGCGCGACCACAGCCACCGCCGTCCCGAGCTCGCAGTTCGCAGCTCCACGTTCATGACGCTCTGGTCCGGACGGTTCGATACCGCGCCCGATCCTGCCGCCTTCGATTTCGGCATTTCCTTCGGCTTCGATCGCGCCCTCTTCGAAGACGACGTCGTCGGCAGCATTGCGTGGGCGGAGGCCCTGGGCGGGGGCGGCGTGCTGTCGGAAGACGATGCTCGCGCCATCGTGGCAGGCCTGCAGGCGATCCTCGAGGAAGGCCGCGGCAACCCATCGTTCGTTTCGGGTCCCGACGAGGACGTGCACAGTTTCGTCGAGCGCAAGCTCGTCGAGCGGATCGGCGATGCCGGGCGGCGGCTGCACACGGGCCGTTCCCGCAACGAGCAGGTCTCGCTCGACCTCCGTTTGTATCTCCGGCGCCGGATTCCCGCGCTGCAGCGGGCGGTGGCCGCGCTCATCGGGGCATGCGCCAACCAGGCTGAGCAGTGCGGTGCGGCGCTGATGCCGTCGTACACGCACCTGCGGCGCGCTCAACCGGTGCTCGTCGCGCATTTCTTCCTCGCCCACGCCGCGGCCCTGCGGCGCGATCACGCGCGCCTGGCTGCCGCCGCGGACGAGGCCGACGCCTTGACCCTCGGATCGGGCGCCATCGCCGGAACCAGCTACCCGGTCGACACCGCGGTGCTGGCCGCCAAGCTCGGTTTCTCGCGCGTCGTCCGCAACAGCATGGACGCCTCGTCGGACCGCGACTTCGTCGCGTCGTTTCTGTATGCGACCTCGCTGGCGATGGTGCATTTGAGCCGGCTCGCCGAAGACTTCATCATCTTCACCGGCGAGGAGCACGGCTTCTTCGACCTGGCCGACGCCTCGGCCACCGGCAGCAGCATGATGCCGCAGAAAAAGAACCCCGATCCGCTGGAGCTCGTGCGCGGCAAGACCGGGCGCGCCATCGGCCGGCTCACCGGCTGGCTCGCCACCATGAAGGGGCTGCCGAGCGGCTACAACAAGGATCTCCAGGAAGACAAGGAAGCGGTCTTCGACGCGGAGATGACCCTGGCGCTCTCGATGGGCGCGGCGCACGCGGTCGTGTCGCGGCTGTCATTGAATCCCGAACGCACCGAGCGCGCGGCGTCCGGTCTGCTGCTGGCCACCGACGTCGCCGACTACCTCGTCTCGCGCGGGATGCCGTTTCGCCGCGCGCACGAGGTCGTGGGGGCGATGGTCCGCCGGCTGCTGGCAGAGGGCCGTGATTTCGGCAGCCTGACACTGCCCGAATGGCGGGACGCGAGCGAGATGTTCGGCGACGATGCGCCGATGGCGGCCACCGCGCTGGCATCCGTTCAGGCGCGCCGGACGCCGCAATCGACGCATCCGGAGGCCGTTCGCGCCGCCCTCGACGAATGCCGGTCATGGGTGGCGCAGGTCGGGAGTTAGTAGTAAACTCCCTCTACCCTTCGCCTTTCCCAAGGCATCCCACCTGTCAGGTTACGTACGGCTCCGGGGGAGTTCAATGCAGCAACGCCGGCTTCGGCTCGGTGACGTTCTAGATGACTATTGTCCGCGTGAGCGCCGCATCACCAACCACGTGGTGGCGGCGATGATCGACGACGACGTGAAGCAGACCCGTTGCAGCACGTGCGATGCGGACCACGAATACAAACACGGCAAGGCGCCAGCGCCGCGCCGCCGGAAGCCGGAAGCCGGGCTCGCGGGCGAGATCGAGAGCGCGCTGCGCCCCCGCGCCCCGGTGGACGACGTAGACATGGACGACGACGAGCAGCAGCACGAAGGTGAGCAGGCCGTGGCGTCCGGCGAATCCTCCGAGGTGCCGATGATCGCGGAGGGCAGCGATCAGGACGCTGAGGAAGGCGACCCGGACGCCGACGACGATGACGCCGGGAACCGCGCGGTGGAAGACGACGGTCCCGTGCACCGGCGGCTCATTCGCGCGACGCTGCCGCGGCAGGAAGGCCAGGTCCCCGAACGGAAGGCGACTGACTTCACGGTTCGCCAGCCTGGCGGGCGAGGCGGCGGTCGCGGCGAGTTCGACGGCAACAAACCGGGCTCCCGTCCGGGCGGCGCCGGCGGGCCGGGCGGCGCCGGTGGTCGCGGCCGGCGTCCCATGCGCGCCCAGGGCGGGCCTCCAGGTGGTCAGCCTTCACGATTCGGCGGCGGCGGCCCACGCCAGGGTCCGGGGCAGGGGCGGCCGCCAGGCAATCGTCCCGGCGGCCCGGGTCCCAATCGCGGAGGCGGCCGGCCTCCAGGCCAGGGACGCGGCCCGGGCGGCGGCGGCAAGCGCGGACCACGATGAACGACTTCGCAGGCAAGCACGGGCTCATCGTCGGCATCGCCAACAAACGCTCCATCTCGTGGGCGATCGCGCAGGCGACGGCCAGTCGCGGTGCACGGCTGGCGCTCACCTATCAGGGCCGATTCGAAGAACACGTCAACGAGCTGTCGCAGGGCCTCGACGCTCCCGCGCTGGTGCTGCCGTGCGACGTGTCGTCGGACGCTGACATCGACGCGGTGTTTGCGAAGGTCGAGCAGGAATTCGGCGGCCTCGACTTCATCGTCCATGGCGCGGCGTTCGCCAACAGGGAAGACCTGCTGTCGTCGTTCACGAGCACCAGCCGCGAGGGTTTCAGGACGGCGCTCGACATCTCCGCCTATTCGCTGGTGGCACTGGCACGCGGCGGGGCTCCTTTAATGGAAAAAAAGGGGGGCGGCAGCATCCTCACGCTGAGCTACCTCGGCAGTGAGCGCGTCTTCACGAACTACAACGTGATGGGGGTGGCCAAGGCCGCGCTCGAAGCCTCGGTCCGCTACCTGGCAGCCGATCTGGGACCGCGCAACATCCGCGTCAACGCCGTGTCGGCTGGACCGATCAAGACGCTCGCGGCAGCGGGAATTCCCGGATTCTCGTCGATCCTCACCGTGTATCGCGACCGTGCGCCGCTGCGCCGCAGCGTCGAAACCGGCGAGGTCGGCGATGCGGCGGCGTTCCTGTTGAGCGAAGCAGCCAGGGGGATCACGGGCGAAGTCCTCATGGTGGACGCGGGGTATCACGTCACGGGCATGTAGCTTGCACCCTCCACCGATCACGGAGGGCTGAATGCCTAAACTGAGCTACTGGAAGAACGTGGCGCTGGCGCTTGCGATCGCGGCGCCCCTCGCGGCCATCGGATGCGGCAAGACCGTCGGTGAGGCCATCGACGACACCACCATCACGACACGCGTCAAGACGGCCATGCTGAACGATCCGGGCGTTGGTGGCCTGCGGATCGACGTGGATACGTTCAAGGGCGTTGTCACGCTGTCTGGCCGCGTGAAGAGCCAGGCCGAAAAGGAACAGGCCATCGGGCTCGCCCGGGCGATCAGCGGCGTCACCGAGGTGAAGGACGCGATGCAGGTCATTCCCGAGACGAATCCTTAGTTTCGGCGCTATTTACCCCAGCGTTCGGTGTGAATCTGCTGCGGCGGCACGCCCAGCGTCTCGAGCGTCGAGACCGATTCGCTGACGAGTGGGGTCGGGCCGCAGATGAAGCAGAGGGTCGACGCGGGTTCGTGGAGGACCGCCTCGAAGTGGGCGCGGCCGATGCGTCCGCGCCTGCCCATCCACTGAGAATCGTCGTCGCGCGTGACCGTGGGGTGCAGCTCGATGCGCCCCGCGGCCTCGTGGCGCCGCAACTCCTCGATAAACGCGAACTCATCCCCTCGCCGCGCGCTGTACAGCAGCGAGATCCGCTGCGGCAGCTTCAGGCGGAGGCTGTGATCGATCATCGCATGCAGCGGCGCGATCCCGGTTCCGCCCGCGACAAACAGCAGCCGCGGCTGGTCAAGCGCCTCCGGGAACGTGAACGTGCCGATCGGACCCTCGACGTCGATGAGCGATCCGGCGGCCGCGCCCGCGAGGTGTTCGCCGAAGCCGCCGTTCTCCTCCTCCGTCCCAATCAACAGTTCGAGATGACCGGTCTCGTCCGCGCGCTCCGGGGAGCACGCAATCGAGTAGGGCCGTCGCCCGTCGCGGCCGTGGGCGGCGATCATCACCGCCTGGCCCGAGACAAAGGTCAGCGGATGCCCGCGGAGATCGATGGTGACCAGCCGGGTGCGCGGCGTCACCGCGACGATGTCGACGACCGGTACCGTGACGTGGGGCACTGACGGATTATAGTGTTCGATCAGATGGCAAATATTCTTCAGCGCGTGCCAGCGGGCGAACGGGTGGGCATCGCCTTTTCCGGTGGCCTCGATACCAGCGCGGCGCTCCACTGGATGCGCGCAAAGGGCGCGATCCCCTACGCCTACACGGCCAACCTCGGTCAGCCGGACGAACCCGACTACGACGACATCCCGCGCCGCGCCCGGCAGTACGGCGCCGAGAAGGCGCGCCTGATCGATTGCCGCTCTCAACTGGTCCACGAAGGGCTTGCCGTGCTGCAGTGCGGCGCCTTCCACATCTCCACGGCGGGCGTTGCGTACTTCAACACAACTCCGATCGGCCGCGCCGTCACCGGGACGATGCTCGTCGTCGCGATGAAGGAAGACGACGTCAACATCTGGGGCGACGGGAGCACGTTCAAGGGCAACGACATCGAGCGGTTCTACCGGTACGGGCTTCTCGCCAATCCGGGCTTGCGCATCTACAAGCCGTGGCTCGACCAGGCCTTCATCGACGAGCTGGGCGGACGCGCCGAGATGTCGGAGTACATGCGCCAGGCGGGACTCGTGTACAAGATGAGCGCGGAGAAGGCGTACTCGACCGACTCGAACATCCTCGGCGCGACCCACGAGGCGAAAGACCTCGAGCGGCTCGATACCGGCATCAAGATCGTCGAGCCGATCATGGGCGTCGCCTTCTGGAAAGACGACGTCGTCGTCAAGCCGGAGCAGGTCGCTATCCGCTTCGACGAGGGCCATCCAGTCGCGTTGAACGGGATCGAGTTCAGCGATCCCGTGGAGCTCATGCTCGAGGCCAATCGCATCGGCGGACGGCATGGGCTGGGCATGAGCGATCAGATCGAGAATCGCATCATCGAAGCCAAGAGCCGTGGCATCTACGAGGCGCCGGGGATGGCGCTGCTGTTCATCGCCTACGAGCGGCTGATCACCGGCATCCACAACGAAGACACGATCGAGCAGTACCGCGACAACGGCCGAAGGCTGGGGCGGCTCCTGTATCAGGGCCGCTGGTTCGATTCCCAGGCCATGATGCTGCGCGAAACGGCCCAGCGCTGGGTCGCTCGCCTCGTGACGGGTGAAGTCACCCTCGAGCTCCGCCGCGGGAATGACTACTCGATCCTGGACACGACCAGCCCGAACCTGACCTACAAGCCCGAGCGGCTCACGATGGAGAAGGGCGCATCGGTCTTCTCGCCGCAGGACCGGATCGGTCAGTTGACGATGCGCAACCTGGATATCACCGACACGCGCGACAAGCTCATGACGTACGCGAAGGCCGGAGTGCTTTTGCCGCCTGTCGGGTCCGCGTTGCCGCAGTTACGGGATGACCATACGGTTCTCGAGGAGCCGGCGAAGGACGAAAAGAAGAAGAGCTGACCGGTCACGACGCGGCCGACGCCGCGTCCAGCCGCGTGGGGCCGGCTTCGAGCTGCCGCCTGGGATCCGCCTTGCGCATGCTCTTGTCGAGATACATCCGGCTATCCGCCTTCGCCAGCAGCGACTCGTAGCTGTCGCCGTCGTGGGGAAAGACCGCGGCACCGGCGCTGATGGAGATGTGGAGCCGCAATTCGGAGCGCGGCTCGAAGACGGCGCGATCGATGGCGCTCTGAAGCTCGACGCGTTTGTTCTCGGCTTCGTCGCGTCCGCAGCCCGAGAGGACGACGATGAACTCGTCTCCCGCGTAGCGCACGCAGATATCGTAGGGACGGATCGTCGCGCGAAGCACCCTGGCAACTTCCCGAAGCGCGCGGTCGCCGATGTGGTGCCCGTAGGTGTCGTTGATTTCCTTGAACCCGTTCAGGTCCATCACCAGCAGCGACACTTCCGACTTGAGCCGGTCCGCGCGCGCGAGCTCGCGCGTGAGATGCTGGAACATGGAACGCGTGTTCGGCAGCCCGGTCAGCGGATCCGTCAGCGAATCGACCTGCGTCTGCTCGAAGACGATGGAGTTGTGGATGACCGCCGCGGCCTGCTCGCACACGCGGTCGAGGAGGCGGCGGTGATCGTCGCGGTAGAAGCCGGGTTCCGCGTGATACACGGCCAGCGTTCCGATCAGCCGCTCACCGAAGATCAGCGGGCAGACGAGCGCTGATTCGAGCACGGTGGGCGCCTTCGAGCCCATCGCTTCCAGATCCGCGCTCGGGCGCGCGTTGACGAGCGGGCGCCGGTTGCGCGCGACCCAGCCGGTCAGGCCCTGGCCGCTGCGAAGCGCCAGCTGCTGCATCAGCTCCGAGTCGGTGCCAGTCGCGAACCGGCACTGCAGCGTATCCGTCGAATCCGAGTACAGAAACAGTGCGCATGCCGAGTACGGCACCAGGTCCACCAGCTTCGACGAGATCAGGCTCATCGTGTCGGACACGCCAAGACTGGTCCCCATCGTCTGGGCAATCTGGTAGAGCGCGTAGATTTCCTTGTGGGCGACGGCGATATCCTCGAACACTGAGGCCTTCGGCCGATCGTTCGCCACTCGCGAGCCAAGCGTGCGCACTCCCTCGCCGGTCTGGAGCGGCGCGGGGAGCCTCGGCGTCGCATCCACCCGTTCCGCCTCGAGGCGCAGTTGAGGCAGCACGCCCACGAATGCGTCGACGACGCGGGGGTCGAGCGCTTTTCCCGATTCCTGCTGGATCAGCGACAGCGCAGCCTCCACGCTGATGGCCTTGTGGTACGGCCGATCGGAGGTCAGCGCGTCGAAGTAATCCACGATGCACAGAATGCGGGCACCGAGCGGGATAGCGTCCTCTTTGAGGCCCGCTGGATAACCGCGGCCGTCCCAGCGCTCGTGATGGCTGAGGATGAGTGGCGCGACGGGATAGGGAAAAGGCACCGCCGCGATGATGTCGGCGCCCACTTGCGGGTGGATGCGGACCTTCTGGAATTCTTCCGCAGTCAGCGGGCCCGGCTTGGCGAGGATGTGCTCGGGTACTGCGAGCTTGCCGATGTCGTGGAGGAGCGCGGCCGTCCTGACGGCGTGGATTTCGTCCGCCGACATGCCCAGCGTGCGGGCGAGCCCAGTGGCGTAGGTCTGGACCCGCCGGATGTGGTGTGGCCCCGTCTGATCCTTGGCGTCGATGGCGAGCGCGAGCGCCTCCGTGGTCGCCAGGTGCAGCTCGGACATCCGCTGTGCGTTCCGGCGTTCCTCGTCGATCCGCCGGAGATAAACCCTGTACGCGCTGTTCGCGAGCAGCAGGGACGCAGCCGTCAGCGGGAGCAGCCACAGCGACGACCCCGAGAGGGCCGTTCCTGCCATGACTGCGCACGCGGCGGCAATCGCGCCGCCCACATAGATGCGGGCGGCGAGAGCGAGGTTCATGCCGATTCCTTACTCCGAGAAATCAGGCAGCCAGATGATCGTGACGCGAGCGTTCATGTAATCGTTCCCTTCAGTGGGTGCCGAGGGTATCCCGGCGCCGGTTGTCGACGGGCGGCAGCGGCCAGAGAACCTGGCCAACCGTGCCCGTACTCCACACGATGTTGTCGTCGTCCTGGCTCGTGCTCCAGACGATGTTGTCGTCGTCCTGGGTGCTCCACACGATGTTGTCGTCGTCCTGGGTGCTCCAGACGATGTTGTCGTCGTCCTGAGTGCTCCAGACGATGTTGGCGGTCTTGACGCCCCACACGAGCGGCTTGCCGCTTCTCGTTGCGTCAGTGCCCCACGTCGTGCCCACGGCCCATGCGTTGGCGCCCGGAAGCGGGAGGCCGCCGCCCACGCGCTGATTGCCCCAGATGATGTGCTGGCTCCACGCGATGCGTTCGGTCTCGATCGTGTCGGTCGGCTCGGGAGCGCCACCCTTCGGCGCCTCGAAGAACCTCGCCATGCGCACGGCACCGAGCGCGTTGACCAGGCCTGCTCCCTGGGACAGGAAGGACTCGTGCTCGCGGACTTCGGCGGTGTATTGAAGGATCGCCTTGACAGCGTTCGGCGTCAGGTCGGGGTTTTCCTCGAGCATCAGCGCGATTGTTCCGGCCACGACCGGCGCGGCCATGCTCGTGCCGCTCATGCTCAGGTACGGCATGTAGGGCGTCTGGCGCGTGCCGCTCAGCAGATAGTCCGGATGCTGCGAGTAGAGGGTGCTGTGGGGATCGGTGAGGGATTCGATACCGACGCCGAACGCGAGGAGGTCAGGCTTGGCACCGAAGTCGATCCACGTTGGACCTCGTGAGCTGAACGCGGCGCGCACGTCATCGCCTCGCTTCGTCGTTCCCTGGTGGCTCGCTGCGCCCACCGTCAGCACCCACGGCGCATTCCCGGGACAGGTGATGCCGCCCCACTGAGGTTCGCCCTCGTCGTTGGTGCCGAGGTTGCCCGCGGCGGCGACGACGACGATGCCGGCGTCAACTGCGCGTTTCGCTGCCCGTGCAAGCGGATCGGTGTTGTACGACTCGAAGACGCCCGACGCCACCGACAGGTTGATGATGCGGATGTTGTACCGCTCCCTGATCGCGATCGCGTAGTCGATGGCTGCGATCACGTCGCTGATGTAGCCGTGTCCCTCGGCGTCGAGCACCTTCAGTCCGACGAGGCTTGCCTTCGGCGCCATGCCGGTGCGTTTACCGTCGGAATCGAAGCCGTTACCGGCGATGATCCCGGCCACGTGCGTGCCGTGGCCAAACTCGTCGAACGCCTGTTCCGAGACCCACACGCGCGGGTTCGTCTCGCGCGTGAAGTCTCTGAAGTGGACGACGCGCGAGTCGACCTTCGCCGACTTCGGCCCAGCGAGATACAGGTCGTCGTGCCAGGCGGTGATGCCGGAATCGATCACCGCGATGCCGACGCCCTTGCCGGTCAGCCTGAACTGCTGGCGCGCGAGGGTCGAGGCGATGGCGGGGCCGGTGCGTTCGAGCGTGGCGAAGGCGTCGTGGTCGGGGCCAACCCACCGAACCTGCGGATCGGTCGCGAAGGCCGCGAGCGCGGCGTTGTCGATTTCCGCCGCCTGGGCCTGACTGCCGGGAAGCTGCCGTCCGGCATGGCCTCGATGGCGTGTGATCACGCGGGCGTCCGGCGAGCCACGGAACTCGACGATGACGCGCGAGCGTCCCGAGAGTTGCCGTGACCGCACCTGAAGCAGCGGATCGAGTTTGCTGGCGGTTGGCTGGCTCCAGGCAGGGGGCGAGCCGAGCGCGATGAGCGCGGCGGCGGCGACGACTGCGCGGGCCACCAATCGAGAAAGATGCTGGGTAGGCATAGGGAAGCGGATCCAGTTTCGCAAAAGCTCTGCCGGGTCTGGCCATCCTGTTCGGACATCCCCGTAACAGCAGAGGAGGAGGGAGGTTACTTCGGAGCCACGGCGAGTAGCTGGAGGATCCGAGTGTGCAATTCAGGGCAGGCCGTGTGCAGAAATTGCACAGTCTATTGCGCGTTTCGTAGGCGCAAACTACTGACTCTGTAGGACTAGCTAGACTTGCAACGCCGTCTCGGGGCTATGCCCCTGAGCGTGTCTGGCGCGTTCCGTGTTCCAAACTGTACTCGACGATTTTGCGGTACAGCGTCCCGCGGCTGATCTCCAGCACCCTGGCCGCCTCCTTCTTGTTCCATCCGGACGCCTCGAGCGCGCGCATGATATGGGCCCTTTCGGCCTCTCGCAGCGTCGGAAGTCTGGGCGGCGCGGCGGACGCCCGGCCGGTGTTTGCGTGCAGAAATTCGACGTCGGTGTCGCGAATGATTCGCCCCGGGGCTGACAACGCGGCGCGCGACACCGTGCTTTCGAGCTCGCGGATATTCCCCGGCCACGGGTATTGCTGCAGCGAGGTCATGGCTTCCGGCGACAGCGTCTTGGCATCGAGCGGCAGGCCGTTGGTCGCGCAATAGCGCGCGAGAAGGCGTGATGCGAGCACGGGGATGTCGATTGGCCGCTCGCGCAGCGACGGCAGCCTGATGGCGAACGCGTTGACGCGGTAGTAGAGGTCCTCGCGGAACCGCGCGTCGCGAACGAACAGATCCAGCGGACGATTCGACGCCGAGATCAATCGGAAATCGACCTGCACCGATTTCTGTCCACCGAGACGCTCGAAGCGGTGATCCTCGAGCACCCGCAGCAACTTCGCCTGGGCAACGAGCGAGAGATCGCCGATTTCATCGAGGAAGAACGTGCCGTGGTTGGCGAGCTCCAGCCGTCCGGGCTTGCGGTCGTGGGCGCCGGTGAACGCCCCTTTCTCGTACCCGAAGATCTCCGACTCGAAGAGCGTGTCG
Source organism: Acidobacteriota bacterium (assembly GCA_947465645.1). Next base: position 13,756 of record CANIBQ010000045.1, read on the forward strand.
GGCAGCGCGGCGCAATTGACCGCCTGGAACTTCTCGGAGCCGCGGCGGCTCAGCTCGTGGATCATCCGCGCGACGACTTCCTTGCCGGACCCGGTGGGGCCGAGGATGAGCACTGAGATATCCGACTTGGCGGCGGTGCGAATCCACTCGAAGACGACCAGCATCTTCTCGTCGCGGCCGATCATTTCGCGAAAACGCTGCACCGAGGGCGCCTGGTCTTCAGTGCTGATCGCGGCACGCCGCTCGAGGAAGGCGTCGAGGAGCTGCGCGGAGGCTTCGCGCTCCGGGCGCTGGGAGCCGTAGCGCGCCGGCGGCCCGGGCACGCGGCGGGCGACGCCGAACTCGACCAGCTCGTTGAGGCAGTTGTCGATGTCGAGCCGCATGCGGCCGAACGTCGACATCAGGGAATCGACGTCGAAGGTCTCCTCGGGCCGCGCGCTCAGAAACCTGAGCAATCCGGCCCGGAGCGGCGACTGCACCAGTGTGCGGAAACGTGCATCCTCATCGGCGGGCGGGTCCGGCCGGGCTACCGCGGCTACGCGTCGGCGGGAAGCGACAGTGAGATCGTCCACGGTCATCGGGCTTTACGCCGGGTTATCGGCGTGACCGCCGTCCGCCGACAGCCGACCCGATCTGAAGGGTGGCCCGCGGAATGCTAAAGTACCGACGTGCCCCACCGCGCTCCAGGTGCGCCGCAAGGACGCCGCGCCGGCCATCTTTCAGGCAAGCCAATCCGGTATTACCGCCCCAAGGGCAGCGCCGACATCCGACATCTCATGGATGAAGGATTTCAGGCGTTCAACGCCGCCCGCCTTGGCGAGGCGTGCCGCATCTTCACCGACAAGATGCTGCTGCCTGAGCACGACACCACCATCGGGCTGACGATTGCGGGGGCGATGACGCCGGCGGGTCTCGGCGGATGCGTGGTCGAACTGATGGAGCGCGGCCTGGTGGATTTCATCATCAGCACCGGCGCGAACCTGTACCACGATCTTCACTACGCGCTGAATTTCACGCTGCATCGCGGGTCGCCGTTCGTCAACGACGTCGAGTTGTACGAAGACGGCGTCATCCGCATCTACGACGTGCTCTTTCCGGCGACGGTGCTGCTCGAGACCGACCTCTACATCCGCGAGTTTCTCGTGCGTTCAGGGATGAACGGACCCGTGTCGACCGCGGAGTTTCATTACGCGCTCGGGCGGGATCTGATGGCGCAGCACCCTGGCTGCGAGCAGTACTCGATCGTCGCCGCGGCGGCGGCCACCGGCGTGCCTCTTTACACCTCATCACCCGGCGACAGCTCTATCGGCATGAACATCGCGTTCCACGAGCTGATGAACGACAGCCATCTGATGATCGATCCCAACAAGGACGTCAACGAGGTCTGCGCGTTCATCCTGGCTGGCAAGAAGAACGGCTGCGTGATTCTGGGCGGGGGATCGCCGAAAAACTTCTACCTCCAGGGTCAGCCGACGCTCTGGGAGGTCTACGGCATTCCAAAGGGCGGCAACGACTACTTCATCCAGATCACCACCGACTCGGTCGTCTGGGGAGGGTTGTCGGGCGCCACGCCGGCCGAAGCGGTCAGTTGGGGCAAGATCAATCCGGGCGTGCTGCCCGACACCGCCGTGGCCTACTGCGACTCCACGATTGCGTTTCCGCTCTTCTGCGAATACGCGGTCGGTTGCGAGCATTCGCGGCGGCCCCGCAAGGAACTGGTGCACAGGCGCGACGCGCTCGTGGCCACGCTCAAGCAGGAAGCCAAGAGCGCGATCCGCGAGCATCCCGAGCCCGAGGATCCGATCGACACGATGCCCGACCTGGAGCGCCACCGCTGATGGGCACGCTGGCGTCGGAGCTTGGACCGCACGCCGAGCGCATCGCCGGCCAGCCGCGCCTCTACGTCGACGCCAACGTGCCCGCCGGCCTCGTCGTCTTCATGCGCACGCGGCTGCAGTGGGACGTGCTCTACGTTATCGAGCACGACGATCTGCGGCGCGCCCGCGACTACGATCACTACCGCCTCGCGCGCGAGCTCCGCCGTACGCTGATTACGCTCGACCGCGACTTCCTCGACGATCGCAAGTTCCCGCTGACCGAAAGCGGCGGCGTGATTGTCCTGGCCGCACCGGAAGAACGCGGTTACGTCACGCTGCTGCAGCGCCTCGACACCGAACTCTTCCAACCGGAACGAGAACGCGAACGGAACGTAGCACGAGAACGTTCCGAACGACCCCTGCCGCTTGGAGGCCGCAAGCTCCATGTGCACGTCGACTGGGCCGGCGGCGATACAATCCATCCGTGATCCTTGGTCTTGAAGTGCGCGACGGCACCGTGATGGCCGTCACCGCGGACGAAGGCGGCAACGTCGTCGCCCGTACCGTGCAGAACGGCACCGGCGCCGCGGCGGCCGCTGACGCGGTGCGCGCGGTGGGCGGCGCCGGATCGGCTGGGCTCGGTGTCGCGGTCAGGGATGCCCGCGATCCATCGTTCTCCGAAGCGATTGCCGCGGCCGCGGGTGCGGCCGGCGTGCAGGCTTCGCCGCGCGTCGTGACCCGCGGCACGGCTGTGGCGCTGGCGGAGCAGTGGTCAGGCGCCGCGCGCGGCGCACGGCACGTCGTCGCGCTGACGGTGTCCGATCGAGTCCTCGCGGGCATCGTGGTCGACGGCCGGCCATTCGAGGGCGCGCATGGACTCGCGGGTTCCGCCGGGTGGCTCGCCCTCAATCCCGTCGAACGCGACGACTACCGGAAGCTGGGATGCCTCGAGGCTGAAATTGGCGGCACCGGCATCGTCCGCAGGCTGGTGTGGCGGCTCAAGGCGGGAGACATGTCGCGCGTGCTCGACATGGCCGGCGGCGATATGTCCGCCATCACCGTGCGCCAGATCTTCGACGCCGCCCGCGGGGGCGACGGCGTGGCGATCTCCGTGGTTCGAGATACGGCGCGATACATCGGCATGGCCATCGGGAATCTCGTCTCCGTGGTCGACCCCGACGTCGTGATTCTCGGCGGCCTGATCGCGGAGGCTGCCGATCTGCTGCTGGAGCCGTCGCGCACGGAGGCCGTCAGGCGGATGCCGACCCCCATCGCAGGCACCGTGCAGATCGCCGCCGCCGTGCTCGGCGAAGACGGCGCCGCGCTCGGTGCCGCTCGCGCGGCCGTGCTCGCCACATGATCGTCCTCGCCGGCGGCGACCTCGTCCTGCCGGACCGCATCCTCACGAACGCTTCGCTCATCATCGACGGCACGCGCATCGCGGCCATCGAGCCGCAGGCTCGCGTGGACACACCGGGCGCGACGATCGTCGATGCCGCTGATTGCTACGTGGTCCCCGGGTTCGTGGATGTCCACGTTCACGGCGTGGAAGGACACGACACGCTGGACGGCGGCGCGGCGATCGCGGAGATCGCGTCGCGCCTGCCTCGCTACGGCGTCACGGCGTTTTGTCCCACCACGGTTGCGTGCCCTCCCGCGGAGTTGCGCGCGGTGCTGGCGCAGGTCAAGGCGGCGCGCATCTCGCGGCCCGGCAGCAGCGCGCGGGTGTTGCCCGCGCATCTCGAAAGCAACTTCATCAACCCGGAGTATCGAGGCGCCCAGCCCGCGGACTGTCTCAGGCTGCCGGGTTCCGCGGACCGTGAAGGTCCGCGCCGCATCGGGCAAGGGTCTCTCGGCATCGGGCAAGGAAATGAGAATGATGCGGCGCGGGCCTTTACGGCCCGCGATGGGGAGTTCACCGCTCAAGATATCCTCCAGGTGATCCGCTCGGCCCGGCCCGATGTCGGCATCGTCACTCTGGCGCCGGAGCTGCCCGGCGGTATCGAGCTGGTGCGATCGCTTGTGACCGCAGGGCACGTGGTGTCGATCGGTCACACCGGGGCGAACTTCGACGAAGCGATCGCGGCGATCGAAGCGGGCGCGAGCCATGCGACGCATCTCTTCAATCGCATGACGCCGATGACGCACCGAGAGCCCGGCGTCGCAGGCGCGTTGCTCGCCCGCCAGGACGTGGCCGCCGAGTTGATCTGCGACGGCTATCACGTGCACCCTGCCATGTGCCGGCTCGCCATCACGGCCAAGGGTATCGACGGCGTTATGGCGATTACGGATGGGACGGGCGGCTCGGGGCTCCCGGTCGGCTCGACGGCTCGGCTGGGCGGCCGCCGGATTCGCGTCACCGAACACGCCGCGATGCTGGACGAGGGCACGCTGGCCGGAAGCACGTTGACGATGGACCGCGCGTTCAAGGCGATCGTGGCACGCTTCGAGTGCTCGATCGTCGAAGCGGCGACACTCTGCTCGATGACGCCGGCGCGTCAGCTTGGCTTGGCTGGATTCGGTTTCATCGCCGAAGGAGGGGTCGCCGACCTTGTCGTGCTCGACCGAGGTTTCCGGGTCGTCCGCACGTTCATTGACGGCCAGGAGGCTTACCGCAACGGCGGCGTCGCGTAGGTCGTCGGATCGACCACACCTGCCTGGTTGAAGGCATCGCGGCGCTCGCGACACTTGCTGCATCGGCCGCAGTGAAGACCGCTCCGCGGGTTCATGCACGACAGCGTCAGCTCCAGCGGAACGCCAAGCTCCACGCCCAGCCGGATGACGTCGCTCTTATCCATCGAGACGAACGGAGTCTTGATCTCGATGGAGTGCGCCAGACCCAGCGATAGCGCGCGCGCCATCGTTTCGAAGAACTCCGGCGTAGCGTCTGGAAACGGGTTGCCCGCCAACGGACCGATCGCGAGGCGCGAGATCCGCTGCTGAGCGCAATGGATCGCCGATGTGCTGAGCAGCATCACGTTGCGGCCCGCCAGGTAGACGTCCTCATCGGGCGTGTCGAAGGCCGGCGGCTCGCCGCGCAGCGCCCAGTGCGTCGCAGGGTAGAGGTCGTGCACGGCAAGAGTCAGGCGCGCCGCCGGGGTGCACGCCCGGAGCGGTGGGGCCGCAAGCAGCCGGTCGAGTGCCGCCAGTTCCTCGGCCTCCCAGGCCAGGCCCGTGCTCACGTAGATCGGGTGGACGGTTGCCGTTCGCGCCTCTGATGCGGCGAGGACGGCGCTGTCCAGTCCGGCGGAAAGCAAGACCGCCGTATGTCGCTGATGGGAGTCGGCCATTGGGAGTTCGGAGTTCTCACCGTTAAGATTACAAACTATGTACTCGGTCACCAAACGCATCGACTTCTGCTACGGGCATCGCCTGCTCGACTACGACGGCATCTGCAAGCATCCGCACGGGCACAACGCCGTGGCCGAGATCGAGGTTCGCAGCGAGGCGCTCGACGCGCGCAACATGGTGGCCGACTTCAGCGACATCAAGCGCCTCGTCAAGAGTTGGATCGATCGCGAGCTCGATCACAAGATGATCCTTCGGCGCGACGACCCCCTCGTGCCGCTGCTCCAGTCCGCCGGGGAGCCCATGTATCTCGTGGACAGCAATCCCACCGTCGAGCGCATCGCCCGGCTGATCTTCGATATCTCGCGCGAGCAGGGGCTGCCCGTGGTGCGCGTGACCGTGTGGGAGACCCCGACCTCATGGGCGACGTACACAGACTGATCGCGTTCGATCTCGACGGCACGCTGATTGATTCCCATCAGGACCTGGCGGATTCCGCAAACCAGTTGCTCGGGGAGCTCGGCGCGGCCCCGCTGCCTGTCGAGGCCATCACCCGGATGGTTGGCGAAGGCGCGCGGGTGCTGGTGCAGCGCGCGCTCGCCGCCGCCGGGCTGCAGGAAGGGCCTGGCGCGCTGCCGCGCTTCCTCGAGATCTACGACACGCGCCTGCTGAATCACACGAACGTCTACGAAGGCGTGGTGGATGCGGTGCGGCTCGCACGGCAGCACGCGCGGGTCGCCGTCCTGACCAACAAGCCCGCGCAACCCAGCGAACGCATTCTCGAGGGACTTGGCATCAGGAACCTGTTCGATGAGCTGATTGGCGGAGACGGTCCATTCGGCCGCAAGCCGGATCCGGCAGGCCTCGTCTCGCTGATGGCCCGCACCGGAGCCACCGCCGATCGCACGCTGATGGTCGGCGATTCCGCGATCGATCACGAGACCGCCCGTCGCGCGTCAGTCCGGTGTTGCCTGACGGCGTATGGCTACGGCTACGAAACGTTTCCCGCCGAGCGCCTGACGGGCGAGGAGTGGGTGGTCACCTCAGCGCAGGAGCTGTGCGCGGCGATCGACCGATTCGGCGCTCAGAAGTAGCGCTTCACCTTCAGCGCGAACGTCCGCGGCTGGACGATCCTCGTGCCCACGAACACCGACTGGAAGTTGTACAGCGCCGTCCTGTCGGTGACGTTCGAGACCTGCAACTGCAGGCTCCATGTGCGGCGGCCTCCCACAGACACGTCACATCCGGCCGCCACGTCGGCGATGGTCCGGGGGCGCACGCGGGGGACGCTGGCGGTGAGATCTACGTATGGCAGCAGGCTCGCAAAGTCGGGATCGGCGGCGACGACCTCCGGGTCTGACGGGTTCGAGACGAGCCCGCCGTCATACCGGACCGAGCCGCCGAACCAACTGCATCCCGGCGGGTCGTACTGCGTGGTGAGATGCATGCTGAGACGTTGATCGTGATCGATCGGAAACGGTCCGGCCGACAGCAAATCCACGGCACCCTGGCCGAGGAACAATCCTCCGGTAAACGGCGGCGTTGAAATCGCGCGTCCCGTCGTCACGCTCAGCGTCCCCGACACGCCTTTTTGCTGCGACATCGTCAACCGCATCTCGGCGCCGTCCACGGTGATGCCCGCGAGCGTGGTGGGGAAGATGATCCCGGTGTCGAAGAAGTTGTTGTTGTCCTGCTGATCCTTCGACGTCTTGCGATACGCCGACACGTCGAAGGTGACGATGCCGGCAAACGCGCGCTGGTAACCGGCCTCGTACACGTTCTGACGTTCGGGCAGGATCGGACGATATCCGCCGCCGAGAGCCGCCTTGACGCTTTCGGGCGCGAGCCGCGCGCCCTCTTCAGACGAAGACAGCAGCAGGTTTTCGTTCGGCGGCGTCTGGTAGTTGCGGTTGTACGACGCGCGAACCACCCCCATCCCGCCAGGCAACTGGTAGGCAACACCGAGGCGGGGCTGGATCTGGCTGCCGCGCACGAGCAGCGAGTAGTTGTCATACCGGAATCCAAGCGCCAGCGTCGCGTGTCGTGCCCGGACCGTCGACTGCGCAAACCCGCTCCAGGTCTGTCCAGCCTGGCCCGCGTCGAATACGAAGGGCGTTCCCCCACGCGTGAGATCGTGCGCCACGAGTTCCGGGTTGAACGCCGCCGATCCTGGCGCATTGAACGACGCCTTGGTGATGGCCATCGCGAAATGTTCGTGAACCGGAAAGCGCTGGTAGTCGACACCCGCGCGGATTGAATGGGCGCCAATCACTCGCGTGTACCGCGTCACCATGGTCAACGTCGATAACGTTCGCCGCTGTGACGCCGTGACCGGCGTGTCGCCCAGGCTCGGGTCGAGCCGCGCGCGTGTCGCGCGGTAGCCCGCCGTCGATTCCAGCGTCGACCGCGGATCGAGCGTTCGCAGGTAGGACATCCAGCCCGCGGCGTCGCTGAGTCGCTGCTCCTGATCCTGGCCGGCCGCCTGCTGCGAGGGCAGGTTCGCGATCTCGAATCCTGACGCTCCGCCCATGCCGTGCATGCGAATCGTGTCGTGATCGGTGAGGATGAAGTCTGCGCGCCCGAATCCGCGGGCGAAGCTGCCGGCGTTGTGCAGGTTCTCGAGCGACACCTGGTCGAGGAAGCGATCGGTACGCATCGCGGCGATCGATCCGAAGTAGCCGGCGCGGCGGGTGCCCCCTCCGGCCTGAGCCACGCCGTGCCAGGTGCCGAATCCCGCCGCGGTGGCACTGACGTCTCCGGTCAGCCGTCGCGAGATGCCGAGCCCACTGCGGCTGGTAATCACGGCCACGCCCGACACCTTCCCGCCGAACTCCGCGGGAATGTTGCCGGTCATCAGCTCCGCCGACTGCACGATCGCCGCGTCGAGCGCATTGGCGAAGGCGCCCGTCAACTGATCGCCGATCGGCAGCCCGTCGACGACAAAGGTCATCTGGTTGTGCGCGCCTCGCGGATGAATCGCGCCGTTGGCATTCTGCGCAAACCCGGGAAAGGTGACGAGCGCCGACTCGAGTCCGCGGCTGCCCACGGGGGAGGGGAGCTGCTCAATCCTCGCCATGCTGATCTGATTCCGCGTCCCGGCGGAGGTCGAGTCGACGAGCACTTCAGGGTGGGCGAACACCGTGACCGATGTCTGCGCCGCGAGGTCGAGCACGACCGAGATCTCGACGGGCACGCTGGTGCGCAGCGCGATTTCGTCGCGGTGCGACGCAAAGCCGGAGAGCTCCACGTCCAGCCGGTAGGTGTCGAGCGGCACGTTCGGAATCTGGAACGTCCCGTCGGCTTCCGTGATGGTGCTGCGGACCAGGCCCGTCTGCGTCTTGGTGAGACGCACGTCGGATCCGGGCAGCACGCCGCCTTGTGCGTCGCGCACGACGCCGCGGAGCAGCGCTGTCGTCTGCGCATCGGCGGCGCTGGCGAGGACGAGCAGCATCAACGCTGCGCGTGCGACCTGGACGAGCAGCTTCGAGGCGGCGCGCGTGCCGATGGTGATGCGGTCGTCGTTCTTGCCGCGCACGCGGACGCTGTCGGATGCCGCGTCGCGGTCCTCGACCTCGATGGCCTCGCCCGGTTTGAGATGGTGGTTTTCGATGAATCGCAGAAACGCCTTGTCCTGGTCGATCACACGAGTGACGACGACAGGGGTATGGAGTGGGCACGTCAGGAGGTTCTGCGCCTCCTGCGGCTTGACGACACCCTGAGGGTCGGGGATCGGATCGCCATGCGGATCCGCTTCAGGCCGGCCAAGCATCTCGTCCATCCGATCGATCAAGCGCTCGGAGACGACGTGCTCGAGCAGCTCCGCCTCGTCGTGGACCTCGTCCCATTTCAGGCCCATGACCTTGACGAGAAACAGCTCCACGAGCCGGTGACGCCGCAGGACGAGCGCGGCGAGCCTCTCGCCAGCGGGGGTCAGCGTGACGCCCGAGTAAGGCTCGTACTCCACGAGACCCGACTCCGACAGCGTCTTCACCATGGTCGTGGCCGTGCCCGGCGCGACGCCCAGGGATGCTGCCAACTGCCCCATGGGTAGGAGCCGTTCCGGGGCAGGCAGGGCGGTGGCCCCAAGGTAAATGGCCTTTAAATAGTTCTCAACGGTGCTTGACGGAAGCATTTAGATGGGCAGTGTATCTGACTTCGACGAGTATTTGATTTGACTTTCGATGATACGTCAAGTAATTTTTGAGTCGTCAAAATACAGATGCCATCCGTAGACACCCCCACATCTGCACCACCGCCGGTCGGCCGCGGTTGGGCCAGAGCGTCGAGCTCCATCAGCCTCCCGGAGGTGCACGGCTCCATCGCCGTGCCCCACGACGCAGGCTTCTTTCGGAAGCTCTTCGCCTTCGCCGGCCCCGGCTATCTGGTTGCGGTGGGCTACATGGACCCCGGCAACTGGGCCACCGACCTCGCCGGCGGCGCGCGCTACGGCTACACGCTGCTCAGCGTGATTCTGATTTCCAACATGATGGCGATCCTGCTGCAGGCGCTGGCGGTGCGGCTCGGGATTGGCAGCGGCCGCGATCTCGCGCAGGCGTGCCGCGACAGCTATTCGCGGCCCACGACGATCGTCCTCTGGATCCTGTGCGAGATTGCGATTGCGGCCTGCGATCTCGCGGAAGTCATCGGCGCGGCGATCGCGCTGAACCTTCTCTTCGGCATGCCGCTCATCTGGGGTGTGTCCATTACCGCCCTGGACGTGCTCATCATCCTCTTCCTGCAGCACCGTGGCTTCCGCTACGTCGAGGCGCTCGTGATCTCGCTGATCGTGGTGATCGCGGCGTGCTTCGCCGTGGAGCTGGTGCTGGCGCGACCGGACCCGACGGCGGTACTCCTGGGGTTCATCCCGCGCGGCGAGATTCTGGTGAATCCCGAGATGCTCTACATCGCGCTCGGCATTCTTGGGGCGACCGTCATGCCTCACAACCTGTATCTCCACTCGTCGATCGTCCAGACGCGGAAGTACCTCGATACGCACGCCGGGAAGGCCGAGGCGATCCGGTTTGCCTCGATCGATTCGTCGGTGGCGCTGATGTCCGCGCTGTTCATCAACGCGGCGATCCTCATCATGGCGGCGGCGGCCTTTCACGGCACCCCCTACGAGTCGGTCGCGGATATCGGCGACGCGCACATGCTGCTGTCGCCGCTGCTTGGTACGAGCGCCGCGGGCATGCTGTTTGCCATCGCGCTGCTCTGCTCCGGACAGAACGCGACGCTGACCGGAACGCTCGCCGGGCAGATCGTGATGGAGGGCTTCGTCAACATCCGGCTCCGTCCGTGGCTGCGGCGGATCATCACCCGCCTGGTCGCGATTGTGCCCGCGATCATCACGGTGGCCCTGTACGGGGAAGAGGGGATGGGCGACCTGCTCATTCTCAGCCAGGTGGTGCTCAGCCTTCAGCTCTCGTTCGCCGTGTTTCCGCTGGTGAGTTTCACGTCGAATCGCGCCAAGATGGGCGATCTCGTTGCCCCCCGCTGGATGCAGGTGCTGGCGTGGACGGTCGCGGTTATCATTGCGTCGCTGAACGCCTGGCTCCTGTACACGACGATCTTCTGACAGCCATGTATCGCCGCATCCTGGTCGCGATCGAGAACTCGCCTGCGGATCAGGCGATCCTCAGCCACGTCACGACCCTCGCCGCCCTGACCGGCGCCGAGCTGCTGCTCGTGCACGTGGCCGACGGCTTTGCGGCGCGTCACTTCGACGATCTCGGCCTGCGCGAGTCGGAGGAGATGAAGGGCGATCGGGCCTACCTGGACGGCCTTGCGGAGTCGCTCGCCGCGCACTCGGTGCGCGTCTCGACCGAGCTGGCGATGGGCGACCCGGCCACTGAGCTGATACGCCTGGCGCAGGAGCGGGGCGCCGACCTGATTGCGATGTCGACGCACGGCCATCGGTTCATCAACGATCTGATCCGCGGTGCCACCGTCGATCGGGTCAGGCACCTCGTCACGATCCCGGTCCTGCTGCTGCGCGCGCAGTAAGCCCCGAGCGCAGCCGAAGAGTGACGCTTCGCTCGGCCATCTCCACACCCGAAGGCAAACAACGATACGTCCGGCGGCTCTTTGCGACCATTGCCGACCGCTACGACTTCATCACGCGATTTCTCTCGTACGGACAGGACCGGCGGTGGAAGCGCCGGCTCATCGACCGCGCGCGGTTGACGAAGGCCGACCGCGTGCTGGATCTTGCGTGCGGCACGGGAGACCTGCTCTCTGCCGCCGCATCCCGCGCGCGGTCGGCGGTTGGCCTGGATCTCACGCATCGCATGCTGCAACTGGCTTCTGCCCGGCTGGCTGCTCGATGCGGCGCGGGCCTTTTCGGCCCGCGGTTGATCACCGGCGACATGCTCGCGCTTCCGTTCGGGACGTCCCGCTTCGACGTCGTGACGATTGGCTACGGTTTGAGGAACGTGCCCGACATCCAGCGTGCGATCGCCGAGATTCACCGCGTCCTTGCAGACGATGGACGAATGCTCTCGCTCGATTTCAACAAGCCCGCCAACGGACTCGTGCGCGCGGTGTACCTGGGGTACCTGACCATCGTCGGATCGGCGCTGGGCTTCGCGCTCCACGGCGACCCCCATACCTATCGCTATATTCCCGAGTCCATCCGTCTGTATCCTGGGGCCGCAGGCGTCGCCCGGTTGCTCGAACGCCACGGATTTGCGGACGTCGAGGTCATTCCGCTGCTAGGTGGACTGATGACGATTCATGTGGCGACGAAGCGTAACGACCACCGCCGAACGGTACACCGAGACATCGAGGCGCCGAGGCCTAAGTAGTGTTCTCGGTGTCTCGGCGCCTCGGTGTGTCGTCGGGTGTGGAGGTGCTTACTTTTCGAGCCAGGGTTCGAGCGCGTCGAGCAGGAACTCGAGCAGTTCGTCATCCGTGATGCCGTCGGGCGCGACGCCCGGCTTGATTGGCCGTTCCTCGTCGAGCGTCCGCGAGCCGCGGCTGCGGCTGATGCGCGCGACGACCTGCGGGACATCACCCGTGTCGTCGAGGGCGAACTCGAGGTAGTCGTCGCGGCCGCGGTCTGACGCAAGCCTCAGTCCGCCGCCGGGCGTAAACACGGTAAACGCGTAGCCCTCGACCTTGAGCGCATTGGCGACCTGGCGCACCAGCGGGGTCGCTACCTCATCGAGAAACGACGTGTACGCGCGTTCCGCCTCAGCCACACGCTGGCGACGCTGCTGGGAATGTTCGCGTGCACCGTCAATCGCACGCCTCAATCGATTGCGAACCTGGGAGACTTCCACGGTCATAATTGTAGTCGTGCCCCAACTTCCTGCGCGCGGATGGCGTCGAAACTGTATGACTCGATTGATGCTCGCCCTGCTGCTCCTCACGCCAGCGCTCGCCACGGCACAGCAGGCCGCCGTGCGCGAAGAGCCGCTGGTCGTCACGTCGGGAGAAGGCATCGTCCAGGCCGTGCCCGACCGCGCCTGGATCACCATCACCGCCGAATCGCGCGGCTCGAACCCGCGAGAGGCGCAGCGCCGCAACGCGGAGCTGATGACTCCCGTGCAGGAGAAGCTGCGCGCCGCGGGCGTCCCCGCGGATGCCATCCGGACCGTCGGCTACGACCTTCAGCAGGAATGGGACTACGTCAAAGACCGCCGCGTCTCGCGCGGCTTCGTCGCGCGCAACACCATCGACGTGCGGGTCGATGCGATCGACCGCGTGGGCGAGCTGCTCGAGATCGCCGTCGGCACCGGCGCCACATCGGTTGGCGGAATTCGCTTCGATCTGAAAGACCGGGCAAAGCTCGAACGCGAGGCGCTGCGCCTCGCGGTGTCGGACGCACGGGCCAAGGCGGACGCCGCAGCGGCGGGCGCGGGGCGCAGTGTCGACCGAATCCTGCGGATAGAAGAGCACGGCGTGCAGTCGCCGATCCCCCTGCCGAGGCCGATGATGCGCGAGGTCGCCCAGATGGCCGCCTCGGATGCGCCGCCGATTTCGGCCGGCCAGATGGAGTTGCGCGCGCAGGTGACCGTCACTGCCGTTCTCAAGTAATCTTTCGTCCTTGTGATCGACTACGCCAAGGCGCGGCGGCTCCTGGCCAGGCGCGATCCGATTCTTCGCGACCTGATGCGCCGCCACGGCGCGTGCGGGTTGGCCAGGGCCCAGCACGCGGATCCGTTCGAGGCGCTCGTGCGCGCGATCATCTCGCAGCAGCTCTCCACGCGCGCCGCGGCGACGATCGCCGGGCGCTTCGAAGCCTTGTTCGATGGTCATCCGACACCTCCAGCGGTGGCGGCCGTCTCCGATGAGCGGCTGCGCGGGTGCGGCCTCAGCTCCCAGAAGCTCGCCTACATCCGCGACCTGTGCGTTCGCATCACGAATGGCTCGCTACCGCTCGATGCGCTCGGCCGCATGTCCGACGACGAGGTGATCGAGGCGTTGACGAAAGTCAAGGGGATCGGCCGCTGGACCGCCGAGATGTTTCTCATGTTTCGATTACATCGCCCCGACGTGCTGCCGGTCGGGGACCTCGGCATCGTCAAAGCCGTCCAGAAGGTGTACGGGCTACGCACGTCGCCGACAGCGGATCGACTGGTGCGCATCGGCGAGTCATGGCGTCCGTATCGCTCCGTTGCGTGCTGGTACTTGTGGGCGAGCCTTCAAAACGCCCCGCTGAAAGAGTGATGCATCATGAATAGGCGCGTTTTTCCGGTAGCGTTGGTGTTGACGCTGGCCATCGCGGCGCTCACGACGGCGCTCGCGCAGAATCGACAGGCGCCCCGCGCCGCCGATATTCCGCGGCTGCCGTTCCAGACATTCACGCTCGACAACGGGCTCAAGGTCATCGTCAGCCAGGATCGGCGCCTGCCGCTGACCGCGGTGAACCTCTGGTATCACGTCGGACCGGCAAACGAGGAGCCGGGGCGCACCGGCTTCGCGCACCTGTTCGAGCACCTGATGTTCCAGGGCTCCAAGCACACGCCTCCAGACTCGCATTTCGCGATGCTCGAAGCGGCCGGCGCCACCGACATCAACGGGACAACCGACTACGACCGCACCAACTACTTCGAGACGGTGCCCTCGAACCAGCTCGAGCTCGCCCTCTGGATCGAGTCCGACCGGATGGGATACCTGCTCGACACGGTCGATCAGGCGGCGCTCTCGAATCAGCAGGACGTCGTGCGCAACGAGCGGCGCCAGAGCGTGGAGAACCAGCCGTACGGCATTGCGGAAGAAGCCGTCGTCCAACTGCTCTATCCGAAGGGGCACCCGTACTACGCCAGCGTCATCGGCTCCCACGAGGACATCCAGGCCGTCAAGCTCGAAGACGTGAAGCAGTTCTTCAAGCGGTACTACGCGCCCAACAACGCCAGCCTCGCCATCGTCGGCGACATCGATCCCGCGCAGGTCCGCCCGCTCGTCGAGAAGTACTTCGGGTCGCTGAAGCGCGGCGCACCGGTGCCGCCGATCGAGGCGGAGACGCCGAAGATTACGTCAGAGCGCCGCAAGGTCGTCGAGGACCGCATCGAGCTGCCGCGCGTCTACATGGCGTGGCTGACCTCACCGATCTTCAGGCCTGGCGATGCGGATGCGGATATCGCCGCGGGCATCCTCGGCGGCGGACGGTCGAGCCGCCTGTACAAGAAGCTGGTCTACGACAAGCAGATCGCGCAGGACGTGAACGTCGGGCAACAGTCGCTGATTCTGGGCTCGCAGTTCCAGATCCAGGCGACCGCGCGCCCCGGGCACACGCCGGAAGAGATCGAGGCCGCGATCAACGAGGAGCTGCAGGCCCTGCGCACCAACCCGCCGTCGGCGAGCGAGATCGAGCGGGCGCGCAACACGATCGAGACCCAGATCATTTCCCGCCTCGAGGGCCTCGGCGGATTTGGCGGCGTCGCCGATCGACTCAACCAGTACAATCACTTCCTCGGCTCGCCTGACTACCTCCAGAAGGACATCGAACGCTTTCGCGCGGTGACGCCGGCCAGCGTGCAGGCCTTCGCGCGCGACCAGCTTCAATCGAACACGCGCGTGGTCGTCTACGCGGTGCGGGGACAGCAGAGTCTTGGTGCGCCAGTACCGACGCCGACGACGGGACAGGCGACGCCGGGGCAGGGCGCGGAATCGGTCAACGCCGACGAGCCGTGGCGGAAGGAGATTCCGCCCGCCGGCGCGGCGCGTCCGTTGCAAGTGCCGACGCCGGAATCGGCGCAACTGTCGAACGGGCTGACGCTGATCCTCAGTACCCGCAAGGGACTTCCCGTGGTCGCCGCGAACCTGGTTGTCCGCACGGGCAGCGACGCCAATCCCGCGAACGCTCCAGGACTGGCCAGTTTCACCGCGGCGATGCTCGATGAAGGCACCGCCACGCGGAGCGCGCTGCAGATCGCCGACGAGGTGGCGCAGATCGGCGCGACCCTCACGGCCAACAGCTCCATGGACGCGTCGACGATCTCGACCCGGGCGCTGACGAAGAATGTCGGCGCCGCGCTCGATCTGGTTGCCGATGTCGCGCTCCATCCCTCGTTCCCCGCCGACGAGATCGAGCGGCAGCGGGTCAATCGCCTCGGCCAGCTCGTGCAGCAGCGCGAGAATGCCAACGCGCTCGCGGCCAGGATTCTGGCGACCGTGTTGTACGGCGACGCGCATCCGTACGGCTACACCGAGGTCGGCACCGAGACGTCGGTGAAGGCGATGACGCGTGAAGGGATGATGGCGTTCTGGAGGCAGAACTTCGTGCCGAACAACGCCGCGCTCGTCGTCGCGGGCGACATGACGATGGCGGAGCTGCGCACGCTAGCGGAAAAGTCCTTCGGAAGCTGGCAGCGCGGGACGCCCGTGCGACCGGCGTTGACGACACCGAATACGGCGCCGGCGAGGGTGGTCATCGTCGATCGTCCGGGTGCGCCGCAGACGCAGGTGCGCGTCGTGGGCATCGGGGCTGCGCGATCGTCGCCCGACTTCCGGCCTCTGCAGGTCATGAACACGGCGCTGGGCGGTTTGTTTTCGAGCCGGATCAACATGAACCTGCGCGAGGCCCACGGCTATACGTACGGGGCGAGCTCTGGGTTCGTCTTCAGGAAGGCGCCAGGTCCGTTCCAGGTAGCGGCCGGTATCCGGACCGACGTCACGGCGCCGGCCGTGACGGAGATCTTCAAGGAAATCCGCGGGATGGCCGATGCGCCGATGGGTGCCGACGAATTGAAACGCGCGAAAGACGCCCTGGCCAACTCCCTGCCCGGCGCGTTCGAGACGAGCGCGGACGCGGCCGCAAGCTACTCAAACGTCTATATTTACGACCTCGGGCTCGATTACTACGCGCGCTACGCCGAAGGCGTCAACGCGATTACTGCCGAGCAGGCGCTGGCGGCGGCCAGGAAGTATCTCGTTTCCGACCAGCTCATCGTCGTCGTCGTGGGCGACCGGGCGAAGATTGAACCCGAACTCAGGAAGCTGAATTTGGGGCCCGTTGAAATCCGCGATCCGGAAGGGAAGGCAATCAGTTAGAATCTAGGACTGGAACAGTCGGACATGCCAGTCGCGATCCCCGGTCTTCCCCGTCTCGCCAGCTCTATCGTCGACCTGATTGGGAATACACCACTGATCCGCCTGCCTCACTTCGAGGCCGGCCTGCGTAATGTCGAGCTGTACGCGAAGGCCGAGTGGAGGAATCCCGGAGGCTCGGTGAAGGATCGTCCGGCCGCACGGATGATTGCCGATGGCGAGCGGTCTGGCGCGTTGACGCGCGACAAGATCATTCTCGACGCCACCTCAGGGAACACCGGGATCGCCTACGCCATGATCGGCGCGGCGCGCGGCTACCGCGTGCGGCTGTGTGTGCCGGAGAACGTCACGCCCGAGCGCAAGCGCATCCTGGACGCCTACGGTGCGGAGGTCGTCTTTACCGATCCGATGCAAGGCTCCGACGGCGCGATCATCCGCGCCAGGGCGATGTTCGCCGCGGAACCGGACGTGTACTTCTACTCGGACCAGTACAGCAATCCGGGCAACTGGCGAGCGCATTACGACACCACGGCGCCAGAGATCATCGAGCAGACCGGCGGACGTCTGACGCACTTCGTCGCGGGCCTCGGGACGAGCGGCACCTTCGTCGGCACCGGCCGGCGTCTGCGCGAGTTCAATCCGGCCATACGGCTGGTGTCGGTGCAGCCCGATTCGCCGCTTCACGGCCTCGAAGGGCTGAAGCACATGGAAACGGCGATCGTTCCTGGCATCTACGATCCGACACTCGCCGACGAAGACGTCGGCGTCGCCACCGAGGAGGCGTTCGAGCTGACGCGGGAGCTCGCGCGCGGGGGACTGTTCGTCGGTATCTCGAGCGGCGGGAACCTCGCCGGCGCCTTGCGCGTCGCAAGAGGAGCGTCTGACGCCGTCGTCGTCGTGATCTTTCCCGACGGAGGAGAGAAGTATTTGTCCGAACGCTTCTGGGGCGAGGGGAAGCAGTAATGGCGATTACTCTGCCGGATGGGGTTGACCAGGCGATTCGCGCGCATGGCGTCGAAGCCTATCCCAACGAATGCTGCGGCGCGCTGATCGGCCGCGACGGCGTGGTGACGGCCACGTTCGCGCTGCCGAACACCACCGAAGAGGGTCCCCGCCGCCGCTTTCTGGTCCGGCCTCAGGATTACCGTGAAGCCGAGAAGCGCGCCAGCGAGATGGGGGCAGAGCTGCTCGGCTTTTACCATTCGCATCCCGATCATCCGGCCCGGCCGTCGCAGTACGATCTCGATCACGCGTGGCCGTCTTTTTCGTACATCATCGTGTCGGTGCAGGCCGGGAAGCCCACCGACATGACTTCGTGGCGGCTCCAAGAGGACCGCTCAGCCTTCGATCAGGAAGATCTCACTTATGCCGAACACGATTCACATTCCGACGCCGCTCCGACCGTTCACTGACAAGAAAGAATCGGTTGAGGTCAGCGGCGCCACCGTCGGCGACCTGCTCGCCGACCTGACGTCGCGGTACGACGGCCTGAAGAAGCATCTCTACGCCGAGGATGGACGGCTGCGGAACTTCGTCAACGTCTACCTGAATGACGAAGACATCCGCTACCTGCAGCGCGAGAAGACGCCGGTCAAGCCTGGCGATTCGCTCAGCATCGTCCCGTCGGTGGCAGGCGGCGCCCCTTCGGCCGTGGACATGGACACCGAATTGCCGACGCTGTCGCCGGACGAAATCAAGCGCTACAGCCGGCACCTGATCATGCCGGAGATGGGCATGGACGCCCAGCGCAAGATCAAGGCGGGCAGCGTCCTGTGCATCGGCGCCGGCGGCCTCGGCGCGCCTGCGGCGATGTACCTCGCCGCTGCCGGCATCGGCCGGCTCGGCATCGTCGACTTCGACGTCGTCGACTTCAGCAATCTGCAGCGGCAGATCATCCATTTCACGCCCGACGTCGGGCGCACCAAGCTGGAATCCGCGAAGAGCAAGATCAACGCGATGAACCCGCACGTGCAGGTGGAGACCTACGAGACGTCGCTGACGTCGCAGAACGCGCTCGAGCTGTTCAGCAAGTACGACGTCATCCTCGACGGCACGGATAATTTTCCGACTCGTTATCTCGTCAACGACGCGTGCGTGCTGACCGGCAAGCCCAACGCCTACGGCAGCATCTTCCGTTTCGAGGGGCAGGCGTCGGTGTTCGGCACCAAGGACGGTCCGTGCTACCGCTGCCTGTATCCAGAGCCGCCGCCGCCCGGGCTCGTGCCGAGCTGCGCCGAGGGGGGCGTGCTGGGCGTGCTGCCGGGCATGATCGGGATCATCCAGGCTACCGAAGCGATCAAGCTGATCGTCGGCGTCGGCGAGCCGCTCATCGGCCGCTTCCTGATTTACGACGCGCTCAAGATGAAATTCCGGGAGCTGAAGCTGCGGAAGGATCCTGATTGCCCGGTGTGCGGCACCCATCCGACCGTCACGAAGCTGATTGACTACGAGCAGTTCTGCGGCATTCACCCCGAGCCGCAGGCCGCGCAGACCACGGGAGCTTCAGTGAACGAGTGGGAGATCATCTCGGTCGATCTCAAGCGCCAGATGGATGCTGGCGGCACTCCGTTCATCCTCGACGTCCGCGAGCCCAACGAGTACCAGATCAACCGTATCGCCGGCTCGACGCTGATTCCGCTTGGCGAGCTGCCCCGGCGATACGCGGAACTGCCGCGGGACCGCGAGATCGTCGCGCTGTGCAAGATGGGCGGTCGCAGCGCCAAGGCGCAGGACTTCCTGAAGTCGGTCGGCTTTACGAAGGTCAAGAACCTGCGGGGCGGGATTCTGGAGTGGATCGACAAGGTCGACCAGACCCAGCCGAAGTATTGAATTGCCGCGATATCCGACAATTCTTGACCGGATTCCTCGGACCTCGTAAACTACGACACGAAAGGTCGGAGTTAGAACACCCATGTTGAGGCTGTCGAAAAAGGCGGACTACGCGCTCATGGCGATGAAGCACCTTGCCCGCAAGGTGGGCGAGCCATCGACCAGCGCGCGCGAGATCGCCGAGCAGTACGACATTCCGATCGAGTTGATGGCGAAGGTGCTGCAGCGGCTGGTGCGCACCGGACTGCTGATGTCAACGCAGGGAACGCGCGGCGGCTACACGCTCAGCCGGCCCTCCGCCGCCATCAGCATCGCCGACGTGATTCAGGCCATCGACGGTCCGTTCACCGTGACAGCGTGCTCGACCGAGAACAACGGCTGCGAGCAGTACAGCAAGTGCAACATTCGCGACCCGCTCTGGCAGATCAAGGAGCGGATTGTCGCGGCGCTCGGCACGGTGACGATCGCCGAGATGGCGGCCGAAAACGACATGCCAGGGCCGGCCCCGGTGGCAGTGATGAACAGGGCCAGCCTCATGGCGCCCGCCTCCAAGAGGATTTGATGATGAAGCTTCCGATTTACATGGACTATCACGCAACGACGCCCGTGGATCCCCGGGTGGTCGAGGCGATGCTGCCCTACTTCACGCAGCACTTCGGCAACTCCGCCAGCCGCAACCACGCGTTCGGCTGGGTCGCCGAGGAGGCGGTCGAGACCGCGCGCAAGCAGGTCGCGGATCTGATCGGCGCGAACCCGAAGGAGATCATCTTCACCAGCGGCGCCACCGAGTCGAACAACCTGGCGATCAAGGGCGTCGCCGAGATGTACCGCGAGAAGGGCCATCACATCATCACTTGCGTGACCGAGCACAAGGCGGTGATCGACACCTGCAAGAAGCTCGAGAAGCAGGGCGCGCGCGTCACCTACCTTCCCGTCCAGAAGGACGGCCGGATCAGTCTCGACGATCTCCGCAACGCCATCACCGACAAGACCATCCTCATCTCGATCATGACCGCCAACAACGAGATTGGCGTGCTGCAGCCGATCGCCGAGATCGGCGCCATCGCCAAGGAGAAGGGGATCCTCTTCCACACCGATGCGGTGCAGGCTGTCGGCAAGATTCCGGTGGACGTGATGCAGCTCAAGGTCGACCTGCTGTCGATGACTGCCCACAAGATGTACGGCCCGAAGGGCGTCGGCGCGCTGTACGTCCGACGCCGGAACCCGCGGGTGCTGCTCGCCGAGCAGATCAGCGGCGGCGGCCACGAGCGCGGCATGCGCTCGGGCACGCTCAACGTGCCCGGCATCGTCGGTCTTGGAAAGGCCGCGGCCATCTGCAAGGCCGAGATGGCCACCGAGACGGAGCGTCTCAGCACGCTGCGCGACCGGCTGAACGAGAAGTTCCACAAGGGGCTGGACGAGATCTACATCAACGGCTCGATGGAGCACCGGCTCCCGCACAACCTGAACATCAGCTTCGCGTACGTCGAGGGCGAGTCGCTGCTGATGGGCATCAACGACGTGGCGGTGTCGTCGGGCTCGGCGTGCACGTCGGCCAGCCTCGAGCCCTCATACGTGCTCAAGGCGCTCGGCGCGGGCGACGACCTCGCCCATTCTTCGATCCGCTTCGGGCTCGGACGCTGGTCCACCGAGGAAGAAGTCGACTACGTCGTCGAGAAGCTGACCAACGTGGTGCGACGGCTGCGCGAGATGTCGCCGCTCTACGAGATGGTGAAAGAAGGCGTTGACCTCACGACCATGCAGTGGGTCACTCACTAGGAGAGTTCCGATGGCTTATTCAGACAAGGTAATCGATCACTACGAGAATCCGCGCAACGTCGGGTCGCTGCCGAAAGACGACGCGAACGTCGGGACGGGGCTCGTGGGCGCGCCGGAATGCGGCGACGTCATGAAGCTCCAGGTGAAGATCAACCCGGTGACGGGCGTGATCGATGACGCGAAGTTCAAGACGTTCGGCTGCGGATCGGCGATCGCCAGCTCGAGCCTCGCGACCGAGTGGCTCAAGGGCAAGACGGTGGAGCAGGCGCTGGCGATCAAGAACACCGACATCGTGAGCGAGCTGGCGCTGCCGCCGGTGAAGATTCACTGCTCGGTGCTTGCCGAAGACGCGATCAAGGCGGCGATTGCCGACTACAAGCAGAAGCAGGCGCAGGACACGGCGAGCAGCGTCGGCGCCTCAGTCAGCGTCTGAAGATCGATGATCGAGATCAGCGAAGGCGCGGCGAAGAAGATCAAGTCGCTGATGGCCAAACAGGGCATCAGTGATGGGGGGCTTCGTGTGGGCGTCAAGGGCGGCGGCTGCTCTGGACTCAGCTACACGTTCGCGTGGGAGAGAGAGGCGCGGCTCGGCGACGAGGTATTCGAAGGCCCGGAGGGCGCCAAGCTGTTTGTCGATCGCAAGAGCTATCTCTTTCTGCAGGGGACGACCCTCGATTACGACACAGAGCTTCTGAGCACGGGCTTCGTGTTTCATAACCCGAACGCCAAGCAGACCTGCGGCTGCGGCAGTTCCTTTGGGGCCTGACTTGGGGTAGGCAGTAGGCGGTAAGCAGTAGGCAGTAAGAACCCGATCTTCCGCCTCGTAACCGCTCCGCTATTACCGACTGCTTACTGCCTACTGCTTACCGCCTACTACAAAATGACTCCCGACCCGATTCCTCTCCGCTCCGTATCGACGCTCGAGTGCCGCAACTGCGGCGCCGGCGCACCGGTTGACGAGCACTTCTGCGGGCACTGCAGCCGGATCCTCGCGGGCCAGCGGTTTGGCGACTACTTCAGTTTCTTCGGCGTGCCACGGCGATTGACGCTCGACGCGGCGGATCTCGAGCAGCGGTTCCGCGATCTGAGCCGCAAGTTTCATCCCGATTTTTTCTACAACGCGCCGCCCGCCGAGCGGCTGGCGAGCCTCGAGCGCTCGTCGTACCTGAACGACGCGTATCGCACGCTCCGCAATCCCGTGTCCCGTATCGAACACCTGCTGGCCATCGAGGGGCTGCCGCCCACGAGGCACGAAGACAGCGCCGTGAAGGTGCCGCCGGCGCTTCTCGAGGAAGTCTTCGCGCTCAACGAGGAGCTCGACGAGATCCGTGAGCTGCGCGAATCGAAGGGCGCCGACAGCGCCGCGCTTGCCGCCCGCCTGGCCTCGGCACGCAAGCCGATCGAGCAGAAGCGTGACGAGCACGAGCGCGAAGTACTCGAACTGAGCGGTCGGTGGGATGCCCAGGAAGGCGCGGATCCCGCCGTGCGGAAGGCCACCCTCGAGGCGCTCCGCGAGCGGCTGCTCGAACGGACCTACATCAACAACCTGTTAGCGGGCATCGAGCGCGAGGCCGAAAGCCTGGGGCCCAAAGCCCAGAGCCCACGGCCGTGAGCCAGGTCATCGGCATCGATCTCGGGACGACGAACAGCCTCGCCGCCTATGTGAAGGACGGCGTGCCGGTGGTGATTCGTGACGACTCCGGCGACGGGCTCGTGCCGTCGATCGTGTCGATCGGCGCGGACGGGACGATCTTCGTCGGCCGGGAGGCGCAGCGCCGGCTACTGACGGCGCCGTCCAGAACCGTCTACTCGGTGAAGCGGTTCATGGGGCGCGGCATCGAGGACGTCCAGGAAGACGCCAGCCTGCTGCCGTTCAAGGTTGGTGGGGAAGCGGGCGGTGTCGTCCGGATAGGGATCGCCGATCGCGAGTTCACCCCGCCAGAGATTTCCGCGTTCGTCCTGCGCGAGCTGAAGCGCCGCGCCGAGGAGCATTTCCGCGAGCAGGGCGAGTTCGACTTCGAGGTCGATCGCGCGGTCATCACCGTCCCCGCCTATTTCAACGACGCGCAGCGGACCGCCACCCGTGATGCGGGGCGCCTCGCCGGGCTCGAGGTGCTGCGGATCATCAACGAGCCGACCGCCGCATCGCTCGCCTACGGTCTCGACAAGAAGAACCGCGGGACGATCGCGGTGTACGACCTGGGCGGCGGCACGTTCGACATTTCCATCCTCAAAGTCGAGGACGGTGTCTTCCAGGTCCTGGCGACCAACGGCGACACGCACCTCGGCGGCGACGACCTCGATCGGCTGCTCGTGAACCTCGTTCTGTGTGAGCTCAATACGGGCTCAGAAGCGGGTCTCGTTCAGGCGATTCGCAAAGCCGTCATCCAGGCAAAGTGGGATCTCTCAGACTCGATCGAGACCGAGATTCGGCTCGAACCCATGCCCGGCGTTCCGTCCGGCTATCGCCGCCGCCTGACGCGCGCGGAGTTCGACGAGATCATTCATCCGCTGATCGAACGGACGCTCGGGCCGTGCCGCCAGGCGCTGGCGGACGCCGGCCTGCAGCCCAAGGACATCGAAGAGGCGGTGCTCGTCGGCGGATCGACGCGCATCCCCCTCGTTCGACGCCTGGTGCACGAGCTCTTCGGCCGTCAGCCGCACAGCGACCTCAATCCCGATGAAGTCGTGGCGCTCGGCGCCGCGGTCCAGGCCGACATCCTCGTCAGCGGCCGCCGCGAAATGCTGCTGCTCGACGTGACCCCCCTGTCGCTGGGCATCGAGACCCTGGGCGGCGTCACCTCCAAGATCATCCTGCGCAACTCCACGATCCCGGCAAGCGGCCGGGAGATGTTCACCTCAGGCGTTGACAACCAGACGGCGGTCGACGTGCACGTGCTGCAGGGCGAACGCGAGCTCGCGGCCGACTGCCGCTCGCTGGCACGATTCCGCCTCCGCGGCATTCCTCCGATGCCCGCCGGCCTGCCGCGCATCGAGGTGCGGTTTCAGATCGACGCCAACGGCATCCTCAATGTCGGTGCGCGCGAGCTGCGCACCGACCTCGAGCAGACGATCGAGGTCAAGCCGTCGTACGGCCTCACCGACGAGGAAGTCGAGCGGATGCTGATCGAGTCGTTCGAGCACGCGGAGGCCGACTTCGAGGCGCGGCTCCTGATCGAAGCGCGCAACGAGGCCGAGACGGTGATCAACGCGACCGAGAAATCGCTGCGCCGGCCCGACTTCGACCGGATTGCGGCCGAAGCGCTCGAGCCTGACGAACGCGACCGCATCCAAACGGCGCTGGACGATGCACGTCTGGCGATGGTGGCGTCCACCAACCGCAACGAGATCCATGAAAAGACGGAAGCGCTCAACCGCGCGACAAGGCATCTGGCGGAAGTGGTCATGAACCGGAGCGTGCGCGAGGCGCTTGCGGGCAAGAATGTGAAGGACGTCTAATGGCGAGTTTCAACTGGCGGTGCACCGTGGGAAGGTCGGAACACTGATGCCCAAAGTGACCTTCATCATGAAGGACAAGACGCAGAAGACCGTGGAGTTCGAGCACGGCAAGCTGCCCTACGACGGCCATGGCCTGCCCGAATCGTTCCTCGACGTCGCGATGAACCTCGGCATTCACCTCGAACACGCCTGTGGCGGAAGCTGCGCGTGCACGACGTGTCATCTCATCATCCGCGAGGGCATGCAGAACCTCAGCGACATGGAAGACAACGAGGCCGATCGCCTCGACACCGCATGGGAGCTCACCACCGCGTCCCGGCTCGGCTGTCAGGCGGTGATCAAGGGCGACGTTGTCGTTGAGTTCCCGATGTATACACGGAACTACGTTCAGGAGGGCGGAGGCATTCAGCTCGGCCAGCCGGAACCGGTCAAGGATGAGAAGAAGGAGGCGGAGGTTGGGCGATGAAATGGACTGACGCCGAGGACATCGCCATCGGGCTCTATGAGAAATTTCCGGAGGCCGACCCTCTTACCGTGCGTTTTACCGATTTGCGCGAGAAGGTCATGCAGCTCGACGGATTCGACGACGATCCGAAGGGCTCGAACGAGCCTAAGCTCGAGGCTATCCAGATGGCTTGGTACGAAGAATGGAAAGAGAACCAGGGGTGACGTGCCCACGTCAGAACTGACATGCAGATGAAGCGGACGGCTTTTGCGGCGCTCACGGCCTTCAGTGTCGCCACGTCTGCCGCCGCCCCCGCCGTCGCCCAAGACGCTTCGGCGGGCAGGCAGGAGGTTGACGTCAAGCTGCTGCCCATCAGCCTTCATCGCATCCATCGCGAGCTTCAGCAGTCCTCGTCCACCGAAACCCGCGAAGGCCTCCGTCTCCGCTACCAGATCGACGTCTACGGCCGGGCACCCGCCATCGAATTCTTCACCAGCGAAGACAACCTCCGAAACGGCCCCGTCCCCTACGGCGCACCCACGCACAAACAGATGCTCGAGATGATGACCCCGCAGGAATTCCGCGCGCCGGTCATGGACTTCACCTCGTTCATGCGCTGGCTGGCCGACAAAGCCAACAAGAAATAGCCGTCGATCGAACCGTTGTAAACTCAATGGTTCATGAAAATCACGGTCGCCCATAGTCCCGATTCTGACGATGCATTCATGCATTACGGGCTGGCGAGCGGCAAGGTGCCCACCGAGGGCATCGAGTTCGGCCACCTGCTTGCGGATATCGAGACGCTGAACCGCGCGGCGTTCGAAGGCAAGTACGAGGTCAGCGCCGTTTCGTTTCACGCCTACGCCCATCTCACCGACAAGTACCTGCTCCTGCCGCACGGTTCGAGCATGGGGGACGACTACGGCCCGATCGTGGTTGCGCGGACCGATGGTCCCTCGTCCACCAAGGGGATCACGGTGGCCGTTCCCGGAGAGCTCACCACCGCGTTCCTCACGCTCCGCATCTACGACCCGGACGTCGACTACGTCGTCATGCCATTTGACAAGATCCAGGACGCGGTCCGGAACGGCGACGTGGCGGCGGGCCTGTTGATTCACGAGGGGCAGTTGACGTACCAGGACGAGGGACTGAAGAAGATCGTGGACCTTGGAGAGTGGTGGAACGAGCGCACCGGAGGCCTTCCGTTGCCGCTCGGCGGCAACGTCATTCGCCGCGATCTGGGCCCGGAGGTCATCCGGACGGTCTCGCGCCTGCTGCACGAGAGCATCGCGTATGCTCTCAACAACCGGCAGGAAGCGCTCGACTATGCGCTTCAATTCGGCCGGGGCCTCGACCGCTCCAAGGCCGATCGTTTCGTGGGGATGTACGTCAACGAGCTCACGCTCGAGTACGGCGACCGCGGCCGCAAGGCGGTGCAGCGCCTGTTCGACGAAGCGTGGGACAAGCGGCTGATTCCGCACAAGATCGCCGTTGAATTCAGCTCGTAATTGAGGAGGAACGTGGCGATGAAACAGGTCGTTCTCGGATTTCTGGCAGCCGTGGCGATCGCCGTCTGCCTGGGCAGCGCGCTGGTCCATGCGCAGGCCGCGACACCGTTCAAGCTCGGCACGTTCGAGCGGCAGGGGAGACCCTTTGTCGGCGTCGTCCTGCGCGATACCGTGGTCATCGACCTGGCAGCGGCACACGCCGCCGTGCAGCCCGCCTCGTCGCTCGCCGCGCCGACGGACATGAAGGACCTGATCAACCGCTACGACAC